>JBLNBJ010000064.1:0-18533 GCA_050259835.1 Ignavibacteria bacterium
TCGTACGCTTGCTCGCCGGGCC
Source organism: Ignavibacteria bacterium (assembly GCA_050259835.1). Classification (GTDB taxonomy): domain Bacteria; phylum Pseudomonadota; class Gammaproteobacteria; order Burkholderiales; family Rhodocyclaceae; genus Nitricoxidireducens. Next base: position 23 of record JBLNBJ010000064.1, read on the forward strand.
GATGGGGTGCCCTGCTGCGCGGAGGGAAAGGAGGAGGCGGACGAATTTAAGCTCTTGTCCGCCGGGGGACACGGAGCGCGGCAGGGCACCCCGTCGGCCCGAGCTCTACGTGCGCAACGAAACGCCTCGCCCAAAAACGAAAACGCCCGCATCAGCGGGCGTCCTTCTTTACTTCGGTAAGCTCAGTTCCCCGCCCCAGGCATCAGCGGGCATTTCGTGTTGCCGCAGTAGCGGTAGCCGATTTCCTTGTACTCGCCCATCCAGCAATCTTCGCAGGGTGTCCGGTCATCCAGCAGCGTCGGGGTGTTCGGGCTCGGCGCTTCCTCTTTGAGGTTCTTTTCTGTGTTGTCCATCGATCTGCTCCTCTCTTGCAGTCGATATTACACCCATCCGCGTACTGCCGCGGCGGCGCTCCGTGTGACCGAATACCGGGTTTCCGCGATTGACAAGCGTGGGCGTTCCCTGCTGGAAGGGGCGCGGCGTCGCCCTGTTCTAACTCATTGCCCCGCGTGGCCGGTTACCCCTTTTGGGGTGGTCACAGCCAAAGACGTGCGAATAGCAGGCCGACTATAAACGCGGGGTATTCCGCTCACTCCACGCCGATCATCTTGTGGAATTGCTGATGGAGGTCGTCGAGGAGGCGCGGGACGTCTTGCGTCCGCTTCTCCTTGCATGCGCGCGTCAGTTCGTTGGCGGTCTTCGACATCGGCAGGAAGGCGCCTGAGCCCTTCGCGCCGACGGCGGCATCTACGCGCGCCTGGATAGCGACGGTGTTTGCGCAAGCGCGTCCCGGCGCTTCGGCCCGGGGCGCGCGCCAGATCGGTTCCATCAGGTCATGCAGGCTGATTTCGGAGGCGGACATCGCGTGCCGCTCCATCTCGCGCTGCGACTGCGCGCGGTCCTCAGCGTAGGCCGTCGAGATCAGGACGGCGAGCAGCGGCACGGCGACCAAACTTCTTGGCATGTGTTTTTCTCCTTGGGGATCGGGCTACTTCAGCGTCGCCATGTCGATCACGAAACGATATTTGACGTCGCCCTTCAGCATGCGCTCGTAGGCGTCGTTGATGGCGTGCATGGGGATGCGCTCGATGTCGGAGACGATACCGCGCTCGGCGCAGAAGTCGAGCATTTCCTGCGTCTCCTTGATGCCGCCGATCAGCGAGCCGGCGAGCTGGCGCCGCTTGAAGATCAGGTTGAACACCTGCTGCGACGGATGCGGATCGGCCGGCGCGCCGACCAGGGTCATGGTGCCGTTCTTGCGCAGCAGCTGCAGGTAGATGTCGAGGCTGTGCGGCGCGGCGACGGTGTCGAGGATGAAGTCGAGCTTGCCGGCGTATTCGGCCATCTGGTTGCGGTCGGTGGAGATGCATACCTCGTCGGCGCCCAGGCGCTTGCCGTCCTCGACCTTGCCCGGCGAAGTGGTGAACAGCACGACACGCGCGCCCATGGCATGGGCGATCTTGACCCCCATGTGGCCCAGGCCGCCCAGTCCCACCACGCCGACCGTCTTGCCGGGGCCGACGTTCCAGTGGCGCAGCGGAGAGTAGGTGGTGATGCCCGCACACAGCAGCGGCGCGACGGCGGCGAGGTCTTTCTCGTCGTGCTTGATGTGCAGCACGAAGGACTCCTTGACCACGATGCTCTGCGAGTAGCCGCCGTAGGTGTTCTCGCCGCCGAACACGGGGCCGTTGTAGGTGCCGGTGAAGCCGTTCTCGCAGTATTGCTCCTCGCCTTCGTGGCAGGAATCGCAATGGCCGCAGCTGTCGACCATGCAGCCGACGCCGGCGAGGTCGCCGGGCTTGAAGTTCTTCACGTTTGCTCCGACGGCCACCACGCGGCCGACGATCTCGTGGCCGGGCACCGACGGATAGATCGTGTTGCGCCATTCGTTGCGCGCCGTGTGCAGGTCGGAATGGCAGACGCCGCAGTGGAGAATCTCGATCTGCACGTCATCGGCACCGGGCGTGCGGCGTTCGATCTCGAAGGGCGCGAGGGGAGTGGTGGCGCTTTGCGCCGCGTAGGCCTTGGTCCTGGTCATGTGGGTTCCTTTCCGTCCGTTCTGGCGCGCTCTTCAGGAGACCGCGGATCTTCGTCGTCTTGATGATAACGCGCTAGGCCGCTGCATCATGGAGCACCGCCGTCCAGGGCGCTTCACTGCAGGCGACCATGGATTCCACTGCGCGGTGGTGTTGCTCGGGGCCGGCCCGAGCAGGAGCCACGGCAGCTAATGGATCCGAGCGTTATTCATTTTCCAATATAAGCTTGTGAGACTTAATTCGTTGGAGAAATAAGGAGCGGTGCCTACACTCCCGTCATCGAGCCATTCCAAGGGAGTAAAGACATGATCCGCAAGCTGCTGTTCCTGCTGCTCGGCGTTCTCGCCATCGGCGGCGCGTCCGCCGAGACCGTCCTGCTCAACGTCTCCTACGACCCGACGCGCGAGCTCTACCAGGACTTCAACGCCGCCTTCGCCAGGCAATGGAAGGCCAGGACCGGCGAGGAAGTTTCCATCAAGGCCTCGCACGGCGGCTCCGGCAAGCAGGCGCGCGCTGTCATCGACGGTCTCGAGGCCGACGTCGTCACGCTGGCGCTCGCCTACGACATCGACGCGATCGCCGAAAAGGCCAAGCTGCTTCCCGCCGACTGGCAGAAACGCCTGCCGCACAACGCGTCGCCCTACACGTCGACGATCGTGTTCCTGGTGCGCAAGGGCAACCCGAAAGGCATCAAGGACTGGGCCGACCTCGTCCGGCCCGGCGTCTCCGTGATCACGCCGAACCCGAAGACGTCCGGCGGCGCGCGCTGGAACTACCTGGCCGCCTGGGGCTACGCGTTTCGGCAGCCCGGCGGCAGCGAAGCCACGGCAAGGGATTTCGTCGCCCGGCTCTACGCCAACGTCCCGGTGCTCGACTCCGGCGCCCGCGGCTCGACCACCACCTTCGTCGAGCGCGGCCTCGGCGACGTGCTTCTGGCCTGGGAAAACGAAGCCTATCTGGCGGTCAAGGAACTCGGCCCCGAACGTTTCGAAATCGTGACGCCGTCGCTGTCTATCCTCGCGGAGCCGCCCGTCAGCATCGTCGACAAGGTCGTCGACAAACGCGGCACGCGCAAGGTGGCGCAGGCCTATCTCGAGTATCTCTACTCGCCCGAGGGGCAGGAAATCGCCGCGCGCAACTGGTACCGGCCGATCGACAGGAAGGTCGCCGCCGCGCACGCCAGGCAGTTCGCCGCGGTCAAGCTCTTCACGATCGACGAGCTGTTCGGCGGCTGGGCGAAGGCGCAGAAGGCGCACTTCGAGGACGGCGGCAGCTTCGATCAGATCTACCGTCGCTGAGGCCGCCATGATCACGCCTGTCGCCGTACGCCAATTGCAGCGCGGCCTCGACGCGGTGCGCCAAGCGCTGCCCGCCATCTCTGGGCTGTCGGCCGCCGACGGCCGCGCGCTCGGCAAGTATTACGGCGCCTGGATCTCCAGTGCCTTCCAGCCGTGGCGCACGCCCGACGGCGCCATCGTCGCCGTCGAAGCCTACGCGCGCTCGCATTCGAAGAACGGCGCCGACCTTTCGCCCTGGCCGCTGTTCGCCGACGCGGCCCTCGACAGCGACCTCGTCACGCTCGACCGCCTGTGCCGCACGGTGCATGCGCTCAACTACTTCCATGGCGCATTCCAGCAGCCGCTCGTCCTGAACGTCGACGCGCGCCTGCTGCAGGCGGTGCCGGAACGGCACGGCGAGTTCTTCGGCAAGGTGCTCGCGCTGCTCGGCGTTCCGTCTTCGCGCATCGTCATCGAGATCCACACCACCAAGCTGCTCGACCTCACCCGCATGAAGCAGATCCTTGCCAGCTACCGCCGCCATGGCTTCGCCGTCGCGGTGAACGCCGACAGCGTCATCCACGCGCGCTCGCTCGCGCACCTGCTGGTGCCCGACCTCCTGATGATCGATGCCGCGGCGTTCAACCCCGATACCCTGGGGCGCCAGGTCGAAAGCCTGCACGACGCCGGCGTGCGCGTCGCAGTGAAGCGTATCGAAAGCGCCGAGATGCATGCCGTGGCGGTCGCCGGCGCGGTCAACTGGATCCAGGGCTTCCACCTCGACCTGCCGTCGGCCGACCTGTCCGCATTCGCCGCCAACCAAGCATGAGCGCGCTTCGCACCGCATTGCTGACGCGCCACAGCAACCTGCCGGGCTTCGGCCTGGCGCTCGGCTGCACGCTGCTCTACCTGAGCCTGATCGTCCTGATTCCCCTGTCGGCCGCCTTCTTCAAGTCGGCCACGCTCGGCTGGGAATCGTTCTGGGCGGCCGTCACCGCGCCGCGCGTCCTCGCCTCGCTGCGCCTCACTTTCGGCGCCTCGCTGATCGCTGCGACGCTCAACGCCGGCTTCGGCCTGCTCGTCGCCTGGGTGCTGTCGCGCTACGACTTCTTCGGCAAGAAGCTCGTCGACGCCTTCGTCGACCTGCCCTTCGCGCTGCCGACCGCCGTGGCCGGCATCGCGCTGACGGCGCTGTACGCCGGCAACGGCCCGATCGGCCGCCTGTTCGCGCCCTACGGCATCAAGATCGCGTTCACGCCACTGGGCATCGTCGTGGCGCTGACCTTCATCGGCCTGCCCTTCGTCGTGCGCACCGTGCAGCCGGTGCTCGAGGACCTCGAAGCCGAGCTCGAGGAAGCGGCCGCCTGCCTGGGCGCCAGCCGCCGGCAGACTTTCGGGCGCGTGATCCTGCCGGCGATGGCGCCGGCGCTGCTGACCGGCTTCGCGCTCGCCTTCGCCCGCGCCATCGGCGAGTACGGCTCAGTGGTGTTCATCGCGGGGAACATGCCGATGATCTCGGAGATCGCTCCCCTGCTGATCATCACCAAGCTCGAGCAGTACGACTACGCCGGCGCCACCGCCATCGCCGTCGTCATGCTGCTGATCTCCTTCGCCCTGCTGTTCGCCATCAACGCGCTGCAATGGTGGTCGAGCCGGCGCCACAAGGAACTCAAATGAGGGAACTGTCATGACCGCCGCCATCGCCATCCGTCCTCCCGCCGCGCCGGCCGGCGGCCTGCGCAGCGCCGCCACCGGCGAGCCGGCCTGGGTGCGCCGGCTGCTCACCGCCGCGGCACTGGGCTTCCTCACGCTGTTCCTGTTCGTGCCGCTGGCCACCGTGTTCTACGAGGCATTGCAGAAGGGCGCCGACGTCTACCTCAACGCAATCGCCGAACCCGATGCGCTGGCTGCGATCCGGCTCACGCTGCTGGCCGCGGCGATCGCCGTGCCGGCCAACCTCGTCTTCGGCGTCGCTGCCGCCTGGGCGATCGCCAAGTTCGAGTTCCGCGGCAAGAGCCTGCTGATCACGCTGATCGACCTGCCCTTCGCGGTGTCGCCGGTGATTTCCGGCCTCATCTACGTGCTGATGTTCGGCGCGCAGGGCTGGTTCGGGCCGTGGCTGCAGGCGCACGACCTCAAGGTGATCTTCGCCGTGCCCGGCATCGTGCTGGCGACGATCTTCGTCACCTTTCCCTTCGTTGCGCGCGAACTGATCCCGCTGATGCAGGCGCAGGGCGCCGACGAAGAGGAGGCCGCTGCCGTGCTGGGCGCCACGGGCTGGCAGACGCTGTGGCGCGTCACCCTGCCCAACGTGAAATGGGGCCTGCTCTACGGCGTGATCCTCTGCAACGCCCGCGCCATGGGCGAGTTCGGCGCCGTGTCCGTCGTCTCCGGCCACATCCGCGGCCTCACCAGCACGCTGCCGCTGCATGTCGAGATCCTCTACAACGAATACAACTTCGCCGCGGCCTTCGCCGTCGCCTCCATCCTCGCGCTGCTGGCGCTGGTGACGCTGGCGGCCAAGACCTGGGTCGAGTGGCACTTCGGCCACGAGCGCGCGGCATCACGGGAGCAGGCACGATGAGCATCGAAGTCCGCAACATCCGCAAAGCTTTCGGCGCCTTCGCTGCCCTCGACGACGTCAGCCTCGATTTTCCGTCGGGCGAACTCGTGGCGCTGCTCGGCCCCTCGGGCTGCGGCAAGACCACGCTGCTGCGCATCATCGCCGGGCTCGAGCAGGCCGATGCCGGCCAGGTGCTGTTCCACGGCGAAGATGCCTCCGGCCGCCATGTGCGTGAGCGCCAGGTGGGCTTCGTGTTCCAGCACTACGCGCTGTTTCGCCATATGTCCGTGTTCGAGAACGTTGCCTTCGGCCTGCGCGTGCGGCCGCGCCGCGCACGCCCGGCGGAAGCCGACATCCGCCGCCGGGTGCACGAGTTGCTCGAACTGATCCAGCTCGACTGGCTGGCCGACCGCTACCCGGCGCAGCTCTCGGGCGGCCAGCGCCAGCGCGTCGCGCTGGCCCGCGCGCTGGCGGTCGAGCCCAAGGTGCTGCTGCTCGACGAGCCCTTCGGCGCGCTCGACGCCAAGGTGCGCAAGGAACTGCGCCGCTGGCTGCGACGCCTGCACGACGAGTTGCACATCACCAGCCTGTTCGTCACGCACGATCAGGAGGAAGCGCTCGAGGTCGCGGACCGAATCGTGCTAATGAACCACGGCAAGGTCGAGCAGGTCGCTGCGCCGCAGGCGATCGTCGAGCGGCCCGGCACGCCCTTCGTCGAGGAATTCCTCGATCTCGACGACCATGGCCCCGAGTGGCTGCTGCTGGCCAAACTCGAGCGCCGCGGACGGCATGCATCGATTCCCCCGGCGCAGCTGGCGGCGTAAGGAGCACGGCATGAACTTCCAGCAACTCAGGATCGTGCGCGAGACGGTGCGCCGCGGCTTCAATCTCACCGAGGTCGCCAACGCGCTCTACACGTCGCAGCCCGGCGTCAGCAAGCACATCAAGGACCTCGAGGACGAACTCGGCGTCGAGCTCTTCGTGCGCCGCGGCAAGCGGCTGCTCGGCCTCACCCCGCCGGGCGAGGAAATCATCGAGACGGTCGAGCGCATGCTGCGCGACGCGCAAAACCTGCGCAACATCGCCGACCAGTTCGCCAGCCGCGAGCAGGGCAGCCTGACGATCGCCACCACGCATACGCAGGCGCGCTACGCCCTGCCGGAAGTGATCAAGCAATTCAAGGCGCGCTATCCGCAGGTCCACCTCGCGCTGCATCAATGCAGCCCGCGGGAGATCGTCGAAATGCTGCTCTCCGGGGAAGCCGACATCGGCATCGCCACCGAGGCGGTCGACGGCGTCTCCGATCTGGCGACCTTTCCCTGTTATAGCTGGCATCACGGCGTCATCGTGCCGAAGGACCATCCGCTTGCGCGCTTGCCCGCGCTGACGCTGGAGGCCATCGCCGCCTATCCGGTCGTCACCTACCATGAGGGCTTCACCGGTCGCTCTCACATTGACGAGGCCTTCGCCCGGGCGGGACTCGCGGTGGATATCGTGCTGTCGGCCATCGACGCCGACGTCATCAAGACCTACGTCGAAGTGGGCCTCGGCATCGGCATCGTCGCGCCGATGGCGTTCAGTGCCGCGAAGGACGACGGCCTGGCACTGCTGCCGGCGGACCACCTGTTCCCGGGCAACACGACGCGGCTCGCGGTGCATCGCGGCGTCTATTTGCGCGACTTTGCGCGCCAGTTCGCGGCGATGGTGCTTCCCCCGGAATTCGCGGAAGGCCTGCGCGGCCTGACCGTCGGAGAGGTGGGCTGATCTGGGACGAGGAGAACGGAACCTCAGTGGTGCGCGAAGGTCGTGTAGCTGCCGTCCTGTTGTACCAGCAGCGTCTCGAAGTGCACCGGCCTGTCGCTCGGCATGCCGGGCGACCCCGGTGGCATCGAGGGGACGGCGATGCCTATGGCGCGGGGCATTTCGGCAAGGAGTCGCCGGACATCGGCGGCCGGCACATGGCCTTCGACGACATAGCCGCCTACGCTTGCCGTATGGCAGGCAGCGTACTTCTGCGGCATGCCGTACTGCGCGCGAACCGCGTTGACGTCCGCAACGTCGTGGATGTTCACATCGAAGCCGTTCCGCTTCATGTACTCCACCCAGTATCCGCAACATCCGCAGGAAGGGTTCTTGAAGACCTCCACCGTGGCTGCCGCCTGGGCCGCCAGACTGGCCACCGAAAGAACGAGCGCCGCTATCCAGGTTGATGTTCTCATCGCTATGCTCCTATGACTGGACGAAGTATCGAGCATCGATTCGGACGGCAAGCTGTCGCGAAGATTACATCTTGGTCATCTTCGGCTGCCGAAGACGGATCTCCCGGCCCAAGCGCCGGTCAGCACCGGTCAGAGAATCCGGTGTCCGCTCCGATCAGGCGAAGCGTGAACGCATCCCGGCGAGGCCCAACGCCTCGAGCAGTGCCTCGAGCCGCTCCGTCGGCCGCCGCCGCGGCAGGTTCTGGTAGGTGGCGACGATGAGCTCGTTCTTCATCGAGTGCTCCCAGCCGACCAGTTCGGTGACGTTGACCTGGTAGCCGTGCGCCTCCAGGCGCAGGCAGCGCAGCACGTTGGTGACGTGGCTGCCGAATTCCCGCGTATGGATCGGATGGCGCCACAGCTCGGCCACCGGCAGGGCGGCGAGCGCCTGGGCCTTGTCCTTCCGCAGCGCGGCGGCGACTTCGGCCTGGCAGCAGGGCACCAGCACGATGAAGCGCGCCTGCCGGGCGAGGGCGAAGTCGATGGCGTCGTCGGTCGCCGTGTCGCAGGCATGCAGGGCGGTGACGATGTCGGCCGTTTCAGGCAGATCCTGCGAGGCGATGGCCTGCTGCACGGTGGCGTGCAGGAAGGACATGCGCGGGAAGCCGAGTCGTTGTGCCAGTTCGCGCGACTTCGTTACCAGCGCCTCGCGCGTCTCGATGCCGAAGACGTGCGAACCGTCGTCGACCGCCTTGAGGAACAGGTCGTAGAGGATGAAGCCCAGGTAGGACTTGCCGGCGCCGTGGTCGACGAGGCGCACGGGCGCGCCGTCACGCCGCACTTCGGCCAGCAGCGGCTCGATGAATTGCGCCAGGTGGTAGACCTGCTTGAGCTTGCGCCGGCTGTCCTGGTTCATCCTGCCGTCGCGCGTCAGGATGTGCAGTTCCTTGAGCAGCTCGATCGACTGCCCCGGCCGGATCTCCTCCGGCAGCGGGGCGGGTGCGGCGGGCTTCTTCAAGCGGCCGCCAGCGCCTGGTCGAGGTCGGCGACGATGTCGTCGATGTGCTCGAGGCCGATCGAGAGGCGCACCATGTCCTCGGAAACGCCGGCCTTGGCGAGCTCCGCCGGGGAGAGCTGGCGGTGCGTGGTGGTGGCCGGATGGCAGGCGAGCGACTTGGCGTCGCCGATGTTCACCAGCCGCGTGACCAGCTTGAGCGCGTCCTGGAACTTCCCGCCGGCGGCGCTGCCGCCCTTGACGCCGAACGAGAGGATACCGGAGGCGCGGCCGCCCATGTACTTCTGCGCCAGCGCATGCTCGGGATGCTCGGGCAGGCCGGCATAGCGCACCCAGCCCACCTTGGCGTGGCCCTTGAGGAACTTGGCCACGGCAAGCGTGTTGTCGCAGATGCGATCCATGCGCACCGCCAGCGTCTCGATGCCCTGCAGGATCAGGAAGCTGTTGAACGGCGAGATGGCCGCGCCGGTATTGCGCAGCGGCACGACGCGGGCGCGGCCGATGTAGGCGGCCGGGCCGAGCGCTTCGGTATACACGACGCCGTGGTAGGAGACGTCGGGCGTGTTGAGGCGCTTGAAGCGTTCCTTGTGCTCGGCCCAGGGGAACTTGCCGGAATCGACGATGATGCCGCCGATGCTGTTGCCGTGGCCGCCGAGGTACTTGGTCAGCGCATGCACGACGATGTCGGCGCCGTGCTCGATGGGACGGCACAGGTAGGGCGTCGGCACCGTGTTGTCCACGATCAGCGGCACGCCCGCCTCGTGGGCGATCTTGGCCAGCGCGGCGATGTCGACGACGTTGCCGAGCGGGTTGCCGACCGATTCGCAGAACACCGCCTTGGTACGGCCGTCGATGAGTGGCTTGAAGGAGGCCGGGTCGCGGTAGTCGGCGAAGCGCACCTCGATGCCGAACTGCGGCAGCGTATGCGCGAATAGGTTGTAGGTGCCGCCGTAGAGCGTGCCGACCGAGACGATGTTGTCGCCCGCCTCGGCGATGGTCATGATGGCGTAGGTGATGGCGGACATGCCCGAGGCGAGCGCCAGGCCGCCGACGCCGCCTTCCATCTCGGCCACGCGCTGCTCGAGCACGGCGGTGGTCGGATTCATGATGCGCGTGTAGATGTTGCCCTGCACCTTGAGGTCGAACAGGTCGGCGCCGTGCTGGGTGTCGTCGAAGGCATAGGAGGTCGTCTGGTAGATCGGTACCGCGACGGCCTTGGTGGTCGGATCGGGCGTATAGCCGCCGTGGACGGCGAGCGTTTCGAGCTTCATGGCTTCCTGGTTCCCGTGGGCAGTGATGGAAAACGGGAAGTATAGCCCGCCGCCCGAGCCGGCCCGCGGCGCGGCGCCGACGCACGCCGTCGCTCCGCTGGAGTATCATGCGCCCGGCTATGCAAATGTAATTGGAGGATTCCATGCCGTTGTCGCGCTTCATTGCAGATCTCGATCAGCTCGTCGAAGTCTTCAACGGACATCATCGCGTCAGCGACCGCAGCTTCGAGAACCTGCGCCTCGCGGTCGCCCGCATGAACGAGATCCGTCGGCAGACGGCGCTGGCCGAGGAGAAGCTCAACGTCAGCCTGGCGATCGCCGAGAGCGAACTGCTGGGCGGCGACATGGAGCCTGCGCCCGTGCTGGAGCGCGAGCTGTCGGACCGCTTCCGCATCTACGACTTCTGCAAGACCGGCATCGCCGAGATCGACCAGGAGCATGAAACCCTGATCCGGCTCGGCAACCGGCTCTACGGCATGTCCTTCTCCGACGAGGTCTCGCGCTCGGACATCGAGGGCGTGCTGACCGAGCTCGTCACCTTCGCCCAGAACCACTTTGACGCCGAGGAGCGGCTGATGGAGGGTTACGCCTACCCGGGCCTCGGGCCGCACCGCGCGGTGCACAAGCGCATGTCGGACTACCTGATGGAGATCTTCGACCTGAGCCGCGAGACGCCGCTATTGGTCACCATCAAACTCGAGATGTTCCTCGGATCGTGGTTCGTCTGGCATATGCAGCAGGACGACGCCGACTTCGCCCGCTTCTGCAGGCACTGAGCGCCGCGGCCGGGCGGCGCGGCGTGGGTTTCTGGTAAGCTTTCCCTATCCGCCTCGATGAGCCCCGCATGCCGGGGCTCGTTGCCGACAGAAAGACCGTGGCTTCTCCCCCGCTGAACCGAATCTTCGCCGCCGACGGGCCGCTGGCCCTCGCCATTCCCGGCTATCGCGCGCGCCCGCAGCAGCTCGAGATGGCGCAGCGCATCCTCGCCGCCATCGAGAACAACGGCGCGCTGATCGCGGAAGCCGGCACCGGCACCGGCAAGACCTTCGCCTATTTGGCGCCGGCGCTGCTGGCGGGCGGCAAGGTCGTGGTGTCGACGGGTACCAAGACGCTGCAGGACCAGCTGTTCCAGCGCGACCTTCCCACCATCCGCGACGCCCTCGGCCTGCCGGCGAGCATCGCGCTGCTCAAGGGGCGCTCGAACTACGTCTGTCCCTACCATCTCTCGCGCGCTCTCGAGGCCGGCCACTTCGCCACCCGCGAGGAAGCCGCGCACATCCACACCATCGCCAAGTTCGCCAAGGCGACGCACAGCGGCGACAAGGGCGAACTCTCGGCCGTGCCAGAGGACTCGGGCGCCTGGCAGCAGGCGACTTCCACGCGCGAGAACTGCCTGGGACAGGACTGCCCGCACTTCAGGGAGTGCTTCGTCCAGAAGGCCCGCCGTGAGGCGATGGAAGCCGACGTGGTCGTCGTCAACCACCACCTGTTCTTCGCCGACGTCATGCTGAAGGACGGAGGCATGGCCGAACTGCTGCCGTCCTGCAATACCGTGGTGTTCGACGAGGCCCACCAGCTGCCGGAAGTGGCCGGCCTCTTCTTCGGCGAAGCGGTGGGCACCGCGCAGGTGGTCGACCTCGCGCGCGACGCGAAGCTCGAGGCCATCGCGGCGGCCAAGGATTACGCGCCGCTGCAGGAGGCCTGCCGCAACGTCGAGAAGGCGGCCAAGGACCTGCGCCTCGCTTTCCATCGCGAGGGCACGCGGCTCTCCGAAGCCCAGTGGCACGCGCACGCCGATGCGGCCGATGCCCTGGCGCGGCTGGCGGCCGAGCTGCAGGCCTTCGGCCAGCACCTCGAGAGCCAGGCGGCGCGCTCCGAAGGCCTCGAGAACTGCGCGCGGCGCTGTGCCGAATTGGCGCTCGGCTTCAAGCGCTGGCAGGCGCCGGCCCGGACCGAGGGCCTGGCCGACGACGACGTCTTCGTGAAGTGGGTGGAAGTCACCAGCTATCACGTCACGCTCAACATGACGCCGCTGTCGGTGGCGAACATCTTCCAGCGCCAGATGCAGGGCCACCCGCGCGCGTGGATATTCACCTCGGCGACGCTGGCCGTGGCCGGCAACTTCGGGCATTACCAGGCCGAACTGGGCCTCGGCGAGGCGACGACGGGCTGCTGGGGCAGCCCCTTCGACTACGGCGCCAACGCGCTGCTCTACTGCCCGTCCAACATGCCCGACCCGAACAGCCCCGACTACAACCTCGCGGTGGTCGAGGCGGCCTGGCCGGCGATCCGCGCCTCGCAGGGGCGCGCCTTCGTGCTGTGCACCAGCCTGCGCGCCATGCGGCGCATCCACGAGCTGCTGCACGAGCGCCTGGAACGCGAGGGGCTCGGGCTGCCGCTGCTGCTGCAGGGCGAGGGTTCGAAGTCCGAGCTGCTGGAACGCTTCCGCCGGCTCGGCAACGCCGTGCTGGTCGCCAGCCAGAGCTTCTGGGAAGGCGTGGACGTGCGCGGCGACGCGCTCTCGCTGGTGGTCATCGACAAGCTGCCGTTCGCGCCGCCCGACGATCCCGTGCTGTCCGCGCGCATCGATCACCTCAAGCGCCAGGGCCGCAACGCCTTCTTCGAATACCAGCTGCCGCGCGCGGTGATCAGCATGAAGCAGGGCGCCGGGCGCCTGATCCGCGACGAGAACGACCGCGGCGTGCTGATGGTCTGCGACCCGCGCCTGGTCGGCAAGCCCTACGGGCGGCGCATCTGGCAATCGCTGCCGCCGATGCGGCGCACGCGCGAGGTGGACGAAGTCCTGGCCTTTTTCGAGCCGGCAGTAGAATCGGCGGCATGAATTCGCCGACCTGCTCCCAGATCGCCGAGCGGCTCAACGCCGGATGCCAGTGCGTCTCGCTCGATCGCGAGCGGCTGCGCAAGGAGCTCGAGCACGAGAGCCCGGGGTTCTACGAGACCGTGATGGCGGGCCGTCCCCACTTGTTTGCCGACGCCATGGTGTTCGTCGGCACTCGCGACGCGCGGCGCATGGCCGAGCTCATCGCCGCCATCGAGCGCGTGGTCGCGCTGCCGGCCTACCGCGAACACGTATCGGCCTGGGCGCCGCAGATCGCGCGCCGCGAGCAGCCGGCCGCCGGCGTCTTTCTTGGCTACGACTTCCATCTGGGCGACGCCGGCCCGCAGCTCATCGAGATCAACACCAATGCCGGCGGCGGCCTGCTCAATGCCATCCTAGAACGCGCGCAGCAGGCCTGCTGCGACGAGGCGAGCGCGGCGCTGCCGGGCAGCATCGCCGGCGATCCGCCCGAGCACCTGTTCATGGAGATGTTCCTCGCCGAGTGGCGCGCCTGCCGCGGCGAGGCGCCGCTCACCAGCATCGCCATCGTGGACGACGACCCCCAGGGGCAGTACCTGCATCCCGAGTTCCTGTTGTTCCAGCGCCTGTTCGCGCGCCACGGCATCACCGCGGTGGTCTGCGACCCGCGCGACCTGATGCTGTGCCACGGCGGGCTGTGGTTCGAGCAGACGAAGATCGATCTGGTCTACAACCGCCTCACGGATTTTGCCTTGGAGGAGCCGGCCCATACGGCCTTGCGCCACGCCTACCAGGACGGCCTGGCGGTCGTGACGCCGCATCCGCGTGCTCACGCCCTCTATGCCGACAAGCGCAACCTGGTGGCGCTCTCCGACGATGCGCTGCTCGCGTCCTGGGGCGTCGACGCCGAGACGCGCGCGTTCCTGGCGGCCGGCATTCCGCGCACCGAGCAGGTGGCGGCGGCGCAGGCCGACGATTTCTGGGCGCGGCGCAAGGAGCTGTTCTTCAAGCCGGCCGGTGGCTTCGGCTCGAAGGCCGCCTACCGCGGCGACAAGATCACCAAGCGGGTGTTCGCAGAGGTGCTGGCCGGCGACTACGTCGCGCAGGCGCTGGTGCCGCCGTCGTCGCGGCGTCTGGCCGTGGCCGGCGAACTGACCGAGCTCAAGGTCGATCTGCGCAACTACGTCTATGCTGGCCGCGTCCAGCTGGTCGCGGCGCGGCTGTGGCAGGGCCAGACCACCAATTTCCGCACGCCGGGCGGCGGTTTCGCGCCGGTGCTGGCGGTGTCGAGCCAGGGCGGCAGATGAAAGTCTTCGGATTTGCAGGTTATTCGGGTTCCGGCAAGACCACGCTGATCGAGGCGCTGATCCCGCGCTTCACGGCGCGCGGCCTGGCGGTCTCGCTGATCAAGCACACGCACCACCATTTCGACGTCGATCGGCCGGGCAAGGATTCCTACCGGCATCGCGAGGCGGGCGCCACCGAGGTGATGCTCGTCTGCGACCAGCGCTGGGCGATCATGCACGAATTGCGCGGCCGGCCGGAGCCTTCCTTCGAAGAGCAACTGGCGCGGCTCTCGCCATGCGACCTGGTGCTGGTCGAAGGCTTCAAGTACACGCCGATCCCCAAGCTCGAGGTGCATCGCCCGGCCCATGGCAAGCCTTTCATCTGGTCGGAGAATCCGGACGTCGTCGCGGTGGCGAGCGACGTTCCCCTCGACATTCCGCGGCAGGTGCTCGATCTCAACGATCACGACGCCATCGCCGCCTTCATCCGCGAACAGACAGGACTATGAGCGAACCGACCATCAGCTTCGACGAGGCGCTGGCCAAGGTGCTGGCCGCCGCGCGCCGCGTCAAGGGCGAAGATCGCGTGGCGCTGCGCGAGGCCGTCGGCCGAGTGCTGGCCGAAGCCGTCGTCTCGGCGGTGGACGTGCCGCCGCTCGACAACTCGTCGATGGACGGCTACGCGGTGCGCTGCGCCGACGTGCCCGCGGCGGGCACGCGCCTCGCGGTGTCGCAGCGGATTCCCGCCGGCAGCGTCGGCCACGAACTGGCGCCGGGCACGGCGGCGCGCATCTTCACCGGTGCGCCGATTCCGCCGGGCGCCGACGCGGTGGTGATGCAGGAGCGCTGCGCGCGCGACGGCGACGTGGTGACGATCGACCATGTGCCGGAGCCGGGTGAATGGATACGCCGCGCCGGCGAGGACATCCGGGCTGGCGCCGAGATCCTGCCGATCGGAACCCGGCTCACGCCGCAGGCGGTCGGCATGGCGGCCTCGGCGGGCAAGGCCGAACTCAAGGTGTTCCGGCGCCTCTCGGTCGGCCTCTTGTCGACCGGCAGCGAGCTCACGCCGCCGGGCCAGCCGCTGCCGCCAGGCGGCATCTACAACTCGAACCGCGCCATGCTGTGCGGGCTGCTGGAGCGCGCGGGCTGCCGCGTCGAGGACCTGGGCGACGTGCCCGACACGCTGGAGGCGACGCAGCGCGCGCTGCGCAAGGCGGGCGCCTTGCACGACCTGGTGCTGACGACGGGCGGCGTCTCGGTCGGCGAGGAAGACCATGTCAAGCCGGCCGTGGCTGCCGAGGGCGAGTTGTCGATCTGGAACATCGCCGTCAAGCCGGGCAAGCCGCTCGCCTTCGGCAAGGTCGGCAACGCCGACTTCATCGGGCTGCCGGGCAATCCGGTCTCGGTGTTCGCGAGCTTCTCGATGCTGGTGCGTCCCTTCATCGCCAAGTGCCAGGGCGCCGCGCCGCGCGTGCCGCGCGCGCTGGCGCTTCAGGCCGACTTCGACTGGAAGAAGCCGGCCGCGCGGCGCGAATTCCTGCGTGCGCGCATGACGGCAGACGGCCACGTCGAGATCTTCCCGAACCAGAGCTCCGGTGTGCTGACCTCGACCGTGTGGGGCGAAGGCTTTGTGGACGTGCCCGCCGGGCAGCCGATCGCGCGCGGCGACACCGTGCGCTTCCTGCCGTTTTCCGAACTGCTGGACTGACCCCGATGATCAAACTTCTCTACTTTGCCAGCCTGCGCGAAACGCTGGGCACTTCCGGCGAAAGCCTTGAACTGCCGGCGGGCGTCGGCTCGATCGGCGCGCTGCGCGCGCACCTGGCGGCGCGCGGCGGCGAATGGCAGGTGTTCGCGGTGTCGAAGAGCCTGCGCGCCGCGGTGAACCAGAAGATGGCGGGGGCGGAAGCGCCGGTTGGCGCCGGCGACGAAGTGGCGTTCTTCCCGCCCGTGACCGGAGGCTGACATGAGCGTTTCCGTCCAGGAAGCCGACTTCGACTGCGGCGCCGAGATTGCCGCGCTCGGCGAAGGCGACGACGGCGCAGGCGCCGTCGCGAGCTTCGTCGGCCTGGTGCGCGGCGAGGGCATCCTCGCCATGACGCTCGAGCACTACCCGGCGATGACCGAAAAGGCGCTGGCGGACATCGTGGCCCAGGCGCAGCAGCGCTGGGACTTGCGCCGCGTGCGCGTCATCCATCGCGTCGGCCGGCTGCTGCCGGGCGATCGCATTGTCTTCGTCGGCGTCTCGTCTTCGCACCGCGGCGACGCCTTCGCCGCCTGCGAATTCATCATGGACTACCTGAAGACGCGCGCGCCGTTCTGGAAGAAGGAAGAGACGCGCGAGGGCGGCCGCTGGGTCGACGCGCGCGAGTCGGACGACGCCGCGGCGTCGCGCTGGGAAGGCCGCTAGGCTATTCCTCGGGCAGCGCCGGCGTCTTCTGCATGCCGGGCTTGGCGCGGAAGCTGACTTCGATGTCGTGCAGGCCGCCGCCTGCGTCGAGCACCTGCAGCAGGAACATCGATCCCTTCGGGCCCTTGCCGAAATCGACGACCCAGGTGGCGCCGTTGTCGGCCACGTCGACACCGTTCGTCATCACGCGGTAGCCGCCGGGCACCGGCTTCTTCATCACGCAGGCCGAGATGCGCGGCGGCGGGCAGACGACGAGGTGGCGCATGCCCGGGACCGTGAGGTCGTCCGGCCCGGCGGGCTTGGCGGCAACGGGTTTCGGCTTTGCCGGGGCCTTTGCCGGAGGGGGGGCGGCGGGCTTGGATTCGGGAACCGCCTTTGCCGGCGCCGCGACCGCCCGTTTGGCATCCGAGGCAGCCTTGGCGGGTTC
Organism: Ignavibacteria bacterium; assembly: GCA_050259835.1. Taxonomy (GTDB): domain Bacteria; phylum Pseudomonadota; class Gammaproteobacteria; order Burkholderiales; family Rhodocyclaceae; genus Nitricoxidireducens. The sequence continues at coordinate 17,327 of JBLNBJ010000064.1, forward strand.
AGCGGCGGCGCAGGGCAGGGCGGACAACGCCGCCAGCAGGGCGGCGGCGCATCGCATATCGGTGAGCGGAGAGGGTCGCATCGGTTTCTTCTTCTTGCTGGCCGATGCGAATACTCGCACAGGATGGCGCCCTGCGCGAGTGCCGGCTGCGGCGGCCCTCGGGCCGCCGCCGAGCTTCAACGGGCGACGAGACCGCCGTTCACGATCTTGACCGGGTCGCCGACGCGCCACGGCGGCGAGGTCTCGTAGTTCACCAACTGGTGCGTGCCGTCCTCCATTTTCACTGCCACCTGGTAGCTGACGGTTTCGCGCTGCGACTTCTCGATCTTGTTGCCCAGCAGTCCGCCGCCGACGATGCCGGCGATGGTCGCCAGCGTGCGGCCGTTGCCTTGGCCGACATTGTTGGCGAGCGCGCCGCCCACCAGACCGCCGCCGACGGCGCCGAGCCCGGTGCCCTGGCCTTCATGCCTGACCTGGCGGATGTCGGCCACCACGCCGCAAGCCGCGCAGGCCGGGGCAGAGGCCTTTTCGGACGGCGGCGCGTAATCGGGCGGAACGCCGGCACCGGCGGGCGGCGGCAGGGCCGCTGCCTGGCGCGTGTCATGCCGGGTCGACTTCTTCTCGGCCTTGCGATGCGGGGCGGGCGCCGGCTCGGGCTTCGTCTCCGCGGGCGCGGCCGGGCTCGCGTTGGCGGATGCCGCCGGTTCCGCGGTGGTCGACGTTGCAGGCGCGGTCGCGACGGCCTGCGGATCGGCCGGCACGCCGCGCGACGGCAGCAGGCCGGTAAGCGAGGCGATGCCGACCAGCGAGAACAGGGTCACCGCAATGCCGGCGATCCAGAAGACCGGGTGCAGCGACGAGGAAGTGTGGGTGGGCGCGTTCATGAGTTCACTCCTTGTTCGTGATGTCTTGCGGTTGAATATCAGCGCGGCGGCGCGTAGCCGGGCGGCGGCGGGGGCGGGTAGCTGCCCTCCGTGGGCCCCGCCGGTGCGGGCGCCTGGGTCTGCGCGAAATTGCCTGATACCGGCACCTTGTCGCCCTTGGCGTACATGCATTGAACGTAGGCGTTGTCGTAGCGGCGCTGGGCGCCGTAGCCCGACCCGTATCCGGCATTCGCGCCCGAGGCCGTGCCGACGATCAGGCCCGTGCCGGCACCGACGCCGGCGCCCTGGTGGCCGCCGATGGCAGCGCCGGCCACGGCGCCGAC
>JBLNBJ010000065.1:0-12088 GCA_050259835.1 Ignavibacteria bacterium
TACTGGCTGATGAAATCCGAGCCCGACGTCGTCGGCATCGACCACGTGCTGGCGATGCCGAACCAGACCGTCGACTGGTGGGGCGTGCGCAATTACCAGGCGCGCAATTTCATGCGCGACCAGATGAGCGTCGGCGACCGCATGTTCTTCTACCACTCGAACTGCGCCGAGCCCGGCATCGCGGGCCTGGGCGAGATCGTCAAGCGCGCCTATCCGGACCGCATGCAGTTCGATCCCAAGAGCCCCTACTTCGATCCGAAGTCGTCGCCCGAAAATCCGCGCTGGGTGAACGTCGATGTGCGCGTGACGAAGAAGACGCGGCTGGTGAGCCTCGCCGAACTGCGCCGCCATCCGGAACTCGAGCGCATGCGCGTGCTGGCGCGCGGCAACCGGCTGTCGATCACGCCGGTGGATCCGGCCGAATGGAAGTTCATTACGGAGAAACTCATGAAGGTGAAGGCGTGAGCAGTAGGCAGGGGCCCCGCGCAGCGGGGATGCGCACGCCCGCGATCGCCTTCAGCCGCCGACATCTCGGCGGGCGGATCTGCAGCAAGCGGAAGGAGGCGGCGGCGTGACCATCTGGTGGCTCAGTTATCCGGCGCTCGGCGTCTTCGCCGGCTTCATCGCCGGCCTGTTCGGCGTCGGCGGCGGGCTCACCATCGTGCCGCTGCTGTTCATGCTGTTCTCGGCGCAGGATTTCCCCGCGCAGCATGCCATGCACCTCGCGCTCGGCACCTCGATGGCGACCATCGTGTTCACCTCGATCGCCAGCACGCGCGCGCACCACAGCCACGGCGCCGTGCGCTGGGACGTCGTCAAGGCGTTCGCGCCGGGCCTGATGCTCGGCACCTTCTCGGGCTCGTTCTTCGCGGCGCTGGTGCCGACCCGGCCGCTCGCCATGATCTTCACGGCCATCGTGTACTACGCCTCGCTGCAGATGATGCTCGACTTCAAGCCCAAGCCGCATCGCGGCCTGCCCGGCCCGTCCGGCATCTTCGTCGCGGGCCTGGTGATCGGCATGATTTCGAGCCTGGTCGCTGCCGGCGGCGGCTTCCTGTCGATCCCCTTCATGGTGTTCTGCAACGTGGTGATCCACCAGGCCGTGGGCACCTCGGCGGCGCTCGGCTTCCCGATCGCGCTGGCCGGCTCGATCGGCTACATCGGCAGCGGCCTCAAGGCCACCGGCCTGCCCGACTATTCGCTCGGTTACATCTACCTGCCGGCCTTCGTCGGCGTCGTCGCCTTCAGCTTCCTGATGGCGCCGGTGGGCGCGAAGCTCGCGCACAAGCTGCCGGTCAAGCAGTTGAAGCGTGCCTTCGGCGGCTTCCTCGCGCTGCTGGCGACGAAGATGCTCTACGGCCTGCTGGCCGGCTGAGCGAGCCAGGCGCGCGCTTCGTCTACGCTGGAGACGATGCGCGTGGCGTATACCGTCCACGGCGACGAGGCATAGTTGAGCGCCAGCGCCAGGGCCTTGGCATCGGTGACGACGATGACGACTCGGATGTTAGGATTCGAGCGCGCCGCGGCGGCGTCCATTGCCGCGATGTACATCACGTTGTCCTCGGAAACGTCGAACGATTCGACGTCGAGGAAGTCGTTGATGACGTAACGCAGGTCGTCGAAGCGTGCGTCGCCGTGAAGCCGCGACACCGAGCGCAGCAGTTCGTCGTCGCTGACGTGGCCTGCGAACTTCTTGTAGGCGCCGCTCGGCGGCTCCCATGTCATCTGGTACGCCAAGGGAATATCCTTCGTGGAAGATGAGGCGAATGTAATGGAAGGCGGCGAGACGGACAAGCAAAGGCCATGATGCACAGCACAACGGCGGTGCCGCGCAGCGTCTGGGTGCTTGGCTTCGTGAGCCTGCTGATGGACGTCTCCTCCGAGATGATCCATAGCCTCTTGCCCTTGTTCATGGTGGGGGCTCTCGGCGCGAGTTCGACGGCGGTCGGATTGATCGAGGGAGTGGCGGAAGCGACGGCGCTGATCACCAAGGTCTTCTCCGGTGTGTTGAGCGACCACTTCGGCCGGCGCAAGCCGCTCGCGCTCGCCGGCTATGCGCTCGGCGCGCTCACCAAGCCGGTCTTCGCATTGGCATCGAGCCTCGGGCTGGTGCTCGCCGCGCGGCTGCTCGATCGGGTCGGCAAGGGCGTGCGCGGCGCGCCGCGCGATGCCCTGATCGCCGACGTGACGCCGCCAGCCGTGCGCGGCGCCGCCTTCGGCCTGCGCCAGGCGCTCGATACCGTCGGCGCCTTTCTCGGCCCGCTCATCGGCACGGGCCTGATGCTCTGGTGGGCGGACGATTTCCGCGCGGTGTTCTGGGTGGCCGCTGTGCCGGGCGCGCTGGCGGTGGCACTGCTGCTGGTCGGCGTGCGGGAGCCGGACGCGCCGAAGCAGCCGGGCACGACGCGTCCGCTGCAGGCCGCGAACCTGCGGCGCCTCGGCGCAGCCTACTGGCGCATCGTCGGCATCGGCACGGCCTTCACGCTGGCGCGCTTCAGCGAAGCCTTCCTCGTGCTGCGGGCGAGCGGCAGCGGCGTGCCGCTCGCCTTCGTGCCGCTCGTCATGGTCGCCATGAACGTGCTTTACGCTGCGACGGCCTATCCGTTCGGACGCCTGGCCGACCGCATGAGCCGCGACCGCCTGTTGGCGCTCGGGCTCCTGGTGCTGATCGCCGCCGATCTCGTGCTGGCCGTCGACGGCAGTCCGGCCGCGGTATTCGCCGGCGTCGCGCTGTGGGGCGTGCACATGGGCATCACGCAAGGACTTCTGGCAACGCTGGTGGCCGATGCGGCGCCCGCCGACTTGCGCGGCACGGCCTTCGGCTTCTTCAACCTCGTCAGCGGCGTCGCGATGCTGATCGCGAGCGCGCTGGCCGGCGTGCTGTGGGACAAGGCCGGACCGGCGCACACCTTCTATGCCGGCGCAGCGTTCTGCGTCGCCACGCTCGCCGCCCTGGCATGGCGCCCGGCGCCGGCGCCTCAGCGTCCGCGCGAGTAGGTTTCGCGCAGCAGGTTCTTCTGCACCTTGCCCATGGCGTTGCGCGGCAGGTCGTCAACGAGCTGCACGCGCTTGGGCAGCTTGAACCCGGCCACTTGTCCGCGCAGCGCAGCAAGCACCGCGTCCGCCGTCAGCGCCGTCCCGGCCGCATCCTTGCGGCGCGCCACCACCGCCGTCACGGCCTCGCCGAAGTCCGGATGCGGCACGCCGATGACTGCCGATTCGGCCACGCCGGGCAGCGCGTCGATGAGTTCCTCGATCTCCTTCGGATAGACGTTCAGCCCGCCGGTGATGACGAGGTCTTTCGAGCGCCCGCTGATGCTGACGTAACCGTCGGCGCTGCGCGAGCCGAGGTCGCCGGTCTTGAACCAGCCGTCGGACGTGAACTCCTCGGCCGTCTTCTCGGGCATGCGCCAGTAGCCGGCGAAGACGTTGTCGCCGCGCACCTGGATGTTGCCGATGTCCCCCGGCGCGCAGGGTTTGCCCGCCTCGTCGACGATGCGCAGCTCCGTGCAGGGCAGCGGAAATCCCACCGTGCCGCCGCGGCGTTCGCCGCGATAGGGGTTGGAGGTGAACATGCCGCCCTCCGTCATGCCGTAGCGCTCGAGGATGGTGTGGCCCGTGCGCTCGCGGAAGGCGTCGAAGGTTTCCTTGAGCAGCGGCGCCGAGCCCGAGACGAACAGCCGCATGTTGCGGCAGGCCTCGCGCGTGAATCCGGGCTCGGCCAGCAGGCGCACGTAGTAGGTGGGCACGCCCATGAAGACGGTGGACTGCGGCAGCAGCGCCACCGCGCGCGCAGCGTCGAAGCGCGGCTCGAAGAACATCGGCGAGCCGTTCAGCAGCGCGCAATGGCAGGCGACGAAAAGGCCATGCACATGGAAGATGGGCAGCATGTGGAGCAGCACGTCGCCGGGCGCGAAGCGCCATGCTTCGTGCAGCGCCCGGGCGTTCACCGCCAGGTTGCGGTGCGTGAGCATGGCGCCCTTCGAGCGCCCCGTCGTGCCCGAGGTGTAGAGGATCGCCGCGAGGTCGTCGCCGCGGCGGGCCGCCGTCTCGAATGCGTCGGCGTGCGGCGCGGCAGCATCGATCAGCGAACCGCGGCCGGCGTCGTCGAGTTCCAGCACGTGCGGCACGCCGGCCTGGCGTGCCGCCGCGTCGGCCATCGCGCGCTCCGACGGGCGGCAGACGAACAGCCCCGGCAGGGCGTCGGACAGGAAGTACTCGACCTCGTGGCGCCGGTAGGCCGGGTTCATCGGCAGGAACACCATGCCGGCGCGCAGCGTGGCGAGGTAGAGCACCAAGGCCTCGGGCGTCTTCTCCACCTGGGCGGCGACGCGGTCGCCCGGCCGTAACCCGAGAGCGACGAGCAGGTTGGCCATGCGCCCCGAGGCGCGCTCGACGTCGCTATAGGTCCAGGCGCGGCCATCGGGCAGGATCAGGCAGGGGGCGCCGGCGCGGGCCGGGAAGCCCGCCACCAGGAAGGCATAGAGGTTCTCGCCGCTCATGTCTCGCTGCGCGACAGGCGGCGCAAGGCCGGCGACATCGCCACCGTGCCTTCCGTGACGAAGGCCTCGACGTTCTTCTCGATCTCGTCGGGGTTGTAGAGGTAATTCACCATCAGGCCGTAGGACTGCTTGAAGCCCTTGAACGAGGTGTCGCCGAGGGGATTCACGCGCTCGATGCGCGCGCCGTTGCCCAGGTGAAAGCGCGCCACTGCCTCGAACGGCAGCCTGCCGTTCTTCGCCTGCGTGAGGTAGCGGGCGGCCAGCTTCAGCAGCGGCTCGCGCAGGTGCCGCGTCTCGCTCTTGTTCTTCGTCCACTCGCCGGTGGCGAGATGGGCGGCGTCGAGTTCGATGCCGGCGTCCTTGAGCGCCTCCGGATGCTGCTTGACCCAGCCGGCCAGCTGCGGGATCGGCGACAGCGTGGCAAAGGTCTTGAGCTTGGGGAAGTCCCGCTGCAAGTCGTCGATCACGCGCTTCAAGAGGAAGTTGCCGAAGGAGACGCCGCGCAGCCCGTGCTGGGTGTTCGAGATCGAGTAGAAGATCGCCGTGTCGGCGCGCTGGGCGTCGAACACGGGCGCGTGCTCGTCGAGCAGCGCCTGCACGTTGTCGGCCAGATGGTCGGTGAGCGCCACCTCGACGAAGATCAGCGGCTCCATCGGCATGCGCGGATGGAAGAAGGCGTAGCAGCGGCGGTCGGAGTCGAGGCGATTCTTGAGGTCGGTCCACGAGCGGATTTCGTGCACCGCCTCGTATTCGATCAGCTTCTCGAGCAGTTGCGCCGGCGAGGTCCAGGTGATGCGGCGCAACTCGAGGAATCCGACGTCGAACCAGGCCGTCAGGCGCGCCTCGAGCTCGCGATCGAGCGCCATGAGTTCCGGACTGTCGTTGAGGAAGCGCAGCAGGTCGGCGCGCAGATCCACGAGGAACTTGACGCCCTGCGGCAGCGCGTTGAACTGCGTCAGGATGCGGATGCGGCGCGAACGCATGGCGCTGCGCAGGCCGCTTTCGGCATCCCATTGCGCGGGCGTGCCGATGGCCGCCTGCCAGGCCTCGTGCGCGACCGCCACGCGCTTGGGATCGGGGCCGAACTCGACGGCGAGCAGGCGCAGGAACTCGCGCCGGCCGGCGTCGCCGAGCTTGAGATAAGTCTCGCCCAGCCGCGCCGCACGCGCGCGCGCCGACACTTCGCCGCCGACGCGCTCGGCGCATTCCGTCAGTTGCTCGCGGATCCGGTTCAGCTCGCGCACGCCCAGCACGGGCTCGCGGCCGTTCGCGACCATCGTCTTGATGCGGTCCAGGCCGCGCTTCACCATGCCCGCCATGCCCTGCCTCCTCCCGTGCACGTCTCCGGTTCCTTTTATACAAACCGGGCAAGACGGGCAACCCTTGCGGCAATGCTCCTTCACAAACGCTTGACCTTCGCGGCCCCGGCGACTATAAGGACATTAGGACTTGCTAATATACGAACAGGAAGGGGGCGCGCCATGTTGAAGATCATCGGTGGAATCGTTGCGGGTATCGTCATAACCGCTTTGCTGGCCTGGAACCTGGCCGGCGGTCTCATGTTCCAGGAGCGGGTCAGCCCGTTCGGCATGGAAGAGACGGTCGCCCGCATCCAGCACAACATCCAGGACACGGGCAAGGGCTGGGCGCTGTCCGGCCTGCGCAATCCGGCCAACGCGATCAAGAACGACGGCGGCAACGTGCTGCCCGTCATGATGGTCGAGGCCTGCAGCACCAAGTACTCCGGTCCGATCCTCAAGGAAGACTCCGTGCGCTTCCTGTCGATCCTGATGCCGTGCAAGATCACCGTCTACAAGAAGAACGACGGCAAGGTCTACATCGGCAACATGAACGCCGGCCTCATGGGCCACATGTTCGGCCCGCTGGTCGGCGACATCATGGAACAGGTGGCCGAGGACCAGAAGAAGTTCCTGGTCATGGACCCGAACAAACCCGCGCCGCAAATGATCCTGCCGAAGGCCGAAGGCGGCGGTGGCGGCGGCGGTTCCGGCGGCGGCAGCGGCTGCTGAAGGAGACCATCATGCTCAAGCGAATCGCGATGACGGCGTGGCTGCTCGCCGGAGCGGCCTTCGCCAACGAGGCGCCCGCCCCCGCGGCGGCGCCAGCGCCGAAGGCTTCCGCCTCGACGGCGGACCACAGCAAGTTCAAGGAGCTCCAGCAATCCTTCAAGTCCGGTCCCGAGGTCACCAAGGCCTGCCTCTCCTGCCACACCGAGGCGGCCAAGCAGGTGATGAAGACCAAGCACTGGACCTGGGACTGGCTCAATCCCGAAAACCAGCAGCGGCTGGGCAAGAAGAACGTCATCAACAACTTCTGCACCGCCGTGCCTTCCAACTACAAGTTCTGCACCGCCTGCCACGCCGGCTACGGCTGGGAAGACGACAAGTTCGACTTCACCAAGGAGACGAACGTCGATTGCCTGGTCTGCCACGAGACGACGGGCAGCTACCGCAAGCTTCCGGGGCTGGCCGGGCATCCGGCCTACAAGGAGATGGAGTTCCCGCCCAAGTCCGGCAAGACGGTGAAGCCGGTCGACCTGCCCAAAGTCGCGCAGAGCGTCGCGAAGACGACGCGCGCCACCTGCGGCGCCTGCCACTTCCTCGGCGGCGGCGGCGACTCGGTCAAGCACGGCGACCTCGACACCACGCTGAAGAACCCGAAGCGCTACCTCGACGTGCATATGGACGCCAAGGGCCTCAACTTCAGCTGCGGCACCTGCCATGCGACCACCGGCCACAACATCCCGGGCAGCCGCTACACGCCGACCGGCAAGGAGACCGGGCACGCCTTCATGCGCGGCCAGACAAAGGACGTGGCCGAGCCGGCGACCTGCCAGTCCTGCCATGACCAGAAGCCGCACAAGGTGGCCGGCATCACCGACCTCCTGCACACCAAGCTCAACGAGCACACCGACAAGCTGGCGTGCCAGACCTGCCACATTCCGCAGTTCGCGCGCGGACAGGCCACCAAGATGAGTTGGGACTGGTCGACGGCCGGCAGGCTCGATGCCAAGGGCAAGCCGATCACCATCAAGGACAGCTCGGGCCACCATGACCGCTACGACAGCAAGAAGGGCGACTTCAGCTACGAGTCCGACGTGGTGCCCGACTACATCTGGATCAACGGCAAGGTGAAATACACGCTGCTCGGCGACCCGGTGAATACGCAGGGCGTGACGGAGATCAATCACTTCGACGGCTCGGCGGCCGACGGGAAGTCGCGCATCTGGCCGGTGAAGATCTTCCGTGGCAAGCAGCCCTACGACCTCGAGACCAAGTCGCTGCTGGTGCCGCACACGGCCACCGGCTACGGCGAGAAGGACGACACCGCGTTCTGGCAGAACTTCAAGTGGGAAGAAGCGCTGAAGGCCGGCGCCGCGGCGGCAGGACGGCCGTTCGGCGGCAAGTTCGACTTCGTCAGCACCGAGATGACCTGGCCGATCACCCACATGGTGGCGCCGAAGGAAGACGCGCTCACCTGCACGCAGTGCCACAGCAAGTCCGGCCGGCTGCAGAAGGTGCAGGGCATCTACATGCCGGGCCGCGACGGCAAGTCGTGGCTCGACGCCATCGGCTGGCTCGCGGCGCTCGGCACCCTGCTCGGCGTGCTGTTCCACGGCGGCCTGCGCATCTATATGGCCAAGAGAAAGGCGGTGTAATCATGTCGGCCACCAAAATCTACGTGTTCAAGCGCTTCGAACGCTTCTGGCACTGGTCGCAAGCCGCGCTCATCATCACGCTCTTGCTGACCGGCTTCGAAATCCACGGCGCGTATGAGAACTTCGGCTTCAAGCGCGCCGTGCTCTACCACACGACGGCGGCCTGGTCGCTCATCGGCCTGTGGGTGTTCGCGATCTTCTGGCACCTCACCACCGGCGAGTGGCGCCAGTACATCCCGACCCTGCAGAAGGTGGATGCCATGATCAAGTACTACGCCCTGGGCATCTTCACCGACGCACCGCATCCCTTCCGCGCCACGCAGTTGAAGAAGCACAACCCGCTGCAGCGTCTCGCCTATCTCGGCGTGATGCTGTTCATCGGGCCGATGATCTGGATCTCGGGGCTGTTCTACCTGTTCTACGGGTCATGGCGCGACTGGGGCTGGGAAGCCTACCTGTCGCTCGAGTGGGTGGCGTTCTTCCACGCCGCGGCCGCCTTCATGATGCTGATCTTCCTCATCGCCCACCTCTACCTCACCACCGCCGGCCACACGCCGACGGCCCACCTCAAGGCGATGATCACGGGTTGGGAGGAAGTCGGGGACGAGACCGAATCCGCAACGGCGAAATAGCGCCCCTTCGCCCGGTGCGGCGGGCGCGGCGCAAGCCGCGCCCGTTTCATTTTGTAGGCATTACCCGCGGCGAACCGCCAGGAAGACGCCGATCGACATGAGCGCGAGACCGACGCAGCGCTGCAAGGTGATCGCGTGAATCGGCGCCCCGAGCAGGCCGAAATGATCGATGGCCGCCATGGAAACGAGCTGGCCCAGAAGAACGAAGGCAACCGCATTGCCGACGCCGAATTGCGGCGCCACCCAGGTGACGCTGAGGACATAAAAGGCCACGAAGACGCCGCCCAGGTAGAAATAGAACGGCAGCCAGGTCTTGGGAAACGGCCTGAGCCCGCCCTCCACGGCGAAAAGGAAGGCGACCGAAACGGAAAGCGCCACCAGGAACAGGACGGAGGACGCGAATGCCGGGCTGCCGTACTTTGCGCCCACGGTGGCGCTCAGCGCAGCCATGACGGGGATGCCGATGCCCGTAGCCAGCATGAGACAAGCGAAGAACAATCCGTTTGCCATGGCGCAGCTTGCCGTCGGTGAATGTCGTCCCGATTCGACCGCCATCCCGACGCGTTGTTCATCGTCGCGGAAGGGGGCAGCCATGGATCGTTCCCGCCGGCGCGCCGATCGCGACCGGTCTCGGACGCTGCGTACCCTGCGTACCTAACGGCCGGAGCGCTGCGCGGCGTCGGCCAGGAAGTCGGCGTACTGCGGCCATTCCGCCACCGGACCGACGTGAGAGAAGATCACCAGGCCGCGCTTGTCGAGCGCGTAGGTGGTGGGGAAGCTCATGGCTAGCTCGCGGTCGCGGATCGGCGCGCCGTCAGCGGTGCGCAACTCGCCGTCCTTGCCGGCCGTTGCGCCCGAGTCATAGAAGGGCAGGCGCAGGCCCTGCGCCGCCGCCCATTGGCGCGAGACCGCGGCTTTCTCGCGCACCTGCAGCAGCACGAAGGCGACGTCGCCGCGCCCCTTCATGGCCTCGAAGAGCTTCTGCAGATCGGGCATCTCGCGCCGGCAGGGGCCGCACCAGGAGCCCCAGAAATGCAGCACGACAACCTTGCCGCGCAGCTGAGACAAGGTGAGCTGGCGGCCGTCGGCGGCGGCGAAGGCGAGGTCCGGGAAGCGTGCGCCCAGCTGCGTGCCGACCGCCGCGAGCCGGGCGGTCGTGGCGTCCGCGTAGGGCCCCCACAGGCGCTTCCAGGTCCGGTCGTCGAATACGCGCTTGCCATCGACCGAGTAGAGCACGCACTTCTGTTCGGTATGCGCGCTGCAGGAAGCCAGCGCAATCTCCACGGCATCGGCGGCGGCCGCCTCGTCGCCGATCCAGCCCCAGGCGCCGCCCGGCGCAACGGCGAAGGCGCGGTGCCTGGGCGCGGCGGTGTAGGCGGCATAGTCCGCGCGGCCCTCCGCACCCAGGTGCGGCGGCGTCTGCGCAGACGCGGCGCCTGCCGGCAGGAATCCGGCGAGCAGCAGCATGAAGGTTGCGCGCATGCCGGGGGACCGCGACGTCTCGCGTTTCAGCGCGTGCGCGCGCCGCTGAAGTCGACCACTTCCTCCTCGCGCCCGGCGGTCTCGCGCGTGACGAGGCGGAAGCTGCCGGCGCCGAGAGTGTCGGTCACGACGGTGAAGCGCCGTCCGATGGTGATCGTGGTGCCCGGGTGGACCTTGGCCTTGACGGCGACTTCGGCGTTGTCGGCCAGCTTGAGTTGCCCCTCGAGCGCCGCCTGGTCGGCGATCAGGTCGCGCAATTCCTCGCCGGTCTTCTCGAAGGTGAGGCGCGCCTTCGCCAGCATTTCCTCGCGGCCCGCCGTGCGCGCCTCGAGCACCTTGATCACTTTTTCGAGATCGTCGTGCTCCTTGAGCTTGGCCGCGACCAGGGCCTTCTTCTCGTCGATGGCATTGGCCAGCTCGGGGTTGAGGCCCACGGTGATGCGGGTGTTGCTGGAGCCCGGCGAACCCAGGCAGTAGGCCGTGACGGCGCGCGTGGCGCGCGTGCTGCCGCCGATGATGTGGCCCTTGCGCGCACCCTGCTTGCCGACCACCACCTCGTCCATGGCCACGACTTCGGACTGGACGATGGACTCGTCGACGAACACCGACTGTTCCGAGAAGATCCAGGCGTTGTCGACGTGGTGCGCGCGCACGTTGCTCTTGGCGCGTATGCGCACGCTGTTGGCCTTCGTCTCGCCCTCGCGTCCGCCCGTGTGCTGACCGATGACGCCGCCCTTGACCTGGACCTCGCCGCCCGACTCGACTTCGGCCGATTCCAGCGTGCCGTGGATGATGACGTCGCCGCCCGCCCTGATCCGCATGCCGGCCTGCACGTCGCCCTTGATCTCGACCGTGCCCGGGAAATCGATGTTGCCCGTGGACAACCCGACCCCGCCCAGAGCCAGCACCGGGTCGACGCTGACGCCGTCGCGATGCACGATGGGCTGGCCGGCGATGGCGGCGACCAGCAGGTCGGGGTCTTCCGGCGACGCCTGGACGCCGGGCAGCCGGACCGGGAACTTGGCGTCCTTGGCCTTCAGCACGGGCACTTCGGCGCCAAGCACCGTATGGCCGGGGGTGCCGAGCTTGGGCGGGTGGCGCCGCATCAGCGGCGTGCCCGGCTCGACGGCGCGCAGGATGCCGAGTTCGCGGAAATCCGTGCGGCCGTGGGAATCTTCCTTGAGGTGGCGCGTCTGGCTGACGTCGATCAGCACCTCCAGCCGCGCATCGACGCTGGGCAGCGGGACGGCGCCGCGCGCCACGGTGACGGCCGTGCCCGGCATGGCGAGCGCCTGCTCCAGCGCGGCGCGGTCGATGCCGAAGACGACGCCGGCCCGGCCCAGGGCGGCGTCGATGCCTTGCATGGCGGCTTCTTCGCCGCCGTCCTTCGCCGGAATGACCGTCAGCGTCGCGGCCATCTTGTCGCGCGCGACCTCGACCCGGTACTCGGCGTCGCGCCTGCCGTCCTCCTCGATCATGACGCTCCCTGCAGACTGCACCAATGGCATAAGGATAACGCGGCCGGGCGCCCTGGCCTATAGTCTTAGTGTGGCCGGAGGGAACGCGATGATCCGCAAGACCTTTATGACGCTTCTGGCAGCCCTGGCGCTGGCCGCCGGCTGCGCCCGGAACGTGAACGAGGACATGTGGGACTGCCAGCTTTCCGTGCAGAAGGAAAACGCCGGCAAGGATGCCGCCGCCGCGGCCGAGCGCGCGCGCGACATCGAGGCCTGCATGGAAGATCGCGGCTTCCGGCTCGAAGGCCCGACGCAGGCCTGCCCGCACGGCGCCGT
>JBLNBJ010000066.1:0-4935 GCA_050259835.1 Ignavibacteria bacterium
CGAGGGTGGCGGGTGGTCGTCGACGCGTAGGTAAAGGAGGAGGCGGACGCCTTATCGATCTTGTCCGCCGGGGGACACGAAGCGGCGACGACCACCCGTCGCCCTCGGCGGGCCGAAGGCATCGGGTTCTCGCGACCTGCCGGTCGCCCTCGGCGGGTCGCAGGCACGGGCATGCCCGCCAAACGCAACCGCTGAGGAAACGAACATGACCCGCTTCAACCCCCGCCGCATCGCCGTTTTCCGGGCGCTCCAGCTAGGCGACCTGCTGTGCGCCGTGCCGGCATTGCGCGCGTTGCGCGCCGCCTGGCCGCGCGCGCGCATCTGCCTGATCGGACTGCCGTGGGCGCAGGACTTCGTGCGCCGCATGCCTTACCTGGACGACTTCATCGAATTCCCGGGCTTTCCCGGCATGCCGGAGCGTTCGCCGGATCTCGAGGCCTGGCCGGCGTACCTCGGTGAGGTGCGCGAGCGCGGCTTCGATCTTGCGATCCAGATGCACGGGTGCGGCGTGCTGACCAACTCGCTCATGGCGGCGATGCACGTGGAACGCAGCGCCGGCTTCTTCGTGCCCGGCCAGCCCGGACCGCGGCCGGACATTTCGCTGCCGTGGCCGGAGGGCGTGCCCGAAGTGCGCCGCCTGCTGCACCTGGCCGAGCGGCTCGGCGCGCCGGCGCGCGGCGAGCATCTGGAGTTGCCGATCCTGCCGGAAGAGGCCGCGGCCTGGGTGGCGCTGCGCCGGGAGCTGCCGATCGGCAGGGAAGATGCGCCGCACGGCTACATCTGCATCCATCCGGGCGCGCGCCTGGCGAGCCGGCGCTGGCCGCCGGAGCGCTTCGCGGCGGTGGCCGACGAGCTCGCGGATGCCGGCTATCGCATCGTCCTCACCGGCAGCGCGGCCGAGGCGACGCTGACGGGCCAGGTGGCCGCCTCGATGATGGCGAGCGCGGAAGACCTGGCCGGACGCACCGACCTCGGCACGCTGGCGGCACTGGTCGCGCAGGCCGAGCTCGTGGTGTGCAACGACACCGGCATTTCGCACGTCGCGGCCGCCATGTGCACGCCGAGCGTGGTGGTCTGCTGCGGCGCCGATGCCGGCCGCTGGCAACCGCTCGACACCGCGCGGCACCAGGTGCTCTGGCATCCCGTGGCCTGCCGGCCCTGCGACCACGACCTCTGCCCGACGCGCCACGAATGCGCCGAGGGCATCTCGGCGAGCGCCGTGGTGCGCGAGGCGCTCGGCCTGCTCGCCGTCTTCGGAGATGCGACCCATGCCCCGGCGTGAACTGAGCATCCTCACCTGGCACGTCCACGGCAACTACCTCTACTACCTGACGCAGGTGCCGCACACGTTCCACGTGCTGGCCGATGCGGCGCGTTCGCCCGGCTACGGCGGTCGCGCCGGTCACCTGCCGTGGGGCGCCAACGTCGTGGAGCTGCCGGTCGAGCGGGCGCGCGAGACGCGCTTCGACTGCATCCTGTTCCAGCATCGGCAAGCCTGGGAGCGCGACCAGTACGAACTGCTGTCGGACCAGCAGCGCCGCCTGCCGCGCATCTACCTCGAGCACGACCCGCCGCAGCAGCATCCGAGCGATACGCGCCACCCGGTGGACGACCCGAGCATGCTGCTGGTGCACGTCACGCACTTTAACCGGCTGATGTGGGACAGCGGCCGCACGCCGACGCGCGTGGTCGAGCACGGCGTGGTGGTCGATCCGTCGGTGCGCTACGACGGCCGCGTGGCGCGCGGCATCGCCGTCGTGAACAACCTGGCGCGGCGCGGACGCCGGCTCGGCGCGGACGTGCTGGCGCAGATGCAGGAGCGCCTGCCGATCGACCTCGTCGGCATGGATTCGCAGCGCAGCGGCGGGCTCGGTGAGATCCGCAACCCGGAATTGCCTGCCTTCCTGGCGCGCTACCGCTTCTACTTCCATCCCGTGCGCTGGACGAGCCTTGGGCTTTCGCTGGTCGAGGCGATGACCATCGGCCTGCCGGTGGTCGGGCTGGCGACCACCGAGCTCGCCGCGGTGGTGCGCGACGGCGAGGCCGGCTTCGTCGACACCGATCCAGAGCGCCTCGCGCGCTGCATGCAGTTGCTGCTCGACGAACCGGAGACGGCGCGGCGCATGGGCGAACGGGCGCGCCGCGTCGCGCGCGAGCGCTTCGGCATCGATCGCTTCGTGAGCGACTGGCTGCGCGTGTTCGACGAGGCGACGGGCTAGGGCGAATCTGCCCGCGCCAGCAGCAGCCACAGCGCGGCGATGAGCGCCATGCCGCTCATGAGCATGGCGCAGCCGGTGAAGCAGCAGGCCGCGACGCGCACGGCGAGCAGCTGCTCCGACAGGCTGCCGAGACCGAAGGAGGCGAGGGCGAGCACCGACCAGCGCCGCAGGTAGGTGGGCAGGTGGCGGCGCATGGCGCGGTTGTGGCGCCAGCGGGCGCTGCGCTCGAACAAGTCGCGCGTACCCGAGATGTCGGCGAACAGCCAGTCGAAGAACAGGTAGCGGTAGAGCAGCGTCGAGAAGCGCACGGTCATTTCTTGGGCGCGGCGTGCGGCGGCTTCTTGGCGTCGGCGGCGGCCGGCGAGGCGGTGAGCAGCCGCCCGCAGTCGCTGTCCTGGCCGGGGCCGGCCTCGATCAGCGGCAGCAGCGCCAGCAGCGGGTTGGCGGCGGCCAGCGCGGCCGCGCCGAGGCCCTTGGCCGCCAGCGGCCCCTTCTCGAGCTGCACGTCGGGCTTGGCGAAGCTGCCCCGCACGTGGATGGGCGTGCGCAGCGAACCGATCGCGGTTTCCTTGGTGTGCGGGGTGAGCGTGAGGTCGAGGGTCTCGTCGCGCAGGCTGATGTCGCCGCCGGCGTCCACCGTCGTGACCGTCGTGTCGAAGACGCCGGTGCGCGTGTGCATGACGCCGTCCTCGACCTTGAAGTCGGCGGCGGCGCAGCGGATCGGCACGCGCCGGTCGCCGCCCGCCTTGAGCGCGACGATGCGCGGCACGTGCAGGCCGATTTCCTCCATCAGCAGGCGGCTCACATGCCCGCCGTCGATGAGGAAGGCCACGGTGCCGTCGGCGCTGCCCAGCAGCTGCGCCACCGAGTTGCCGCTGCCGGAAAGATCGACGGCCCCGTCGATGCGGCCGGTTTCCACCTGCGAGGTGTCGAAGCCGGGCACCAGGCGGTCGAGCGCCACCTTGCTCACCTTGAGGCGGGCGGTGGCCCGGATCGCGTCGCGCCGGCCGTCGAGCCTGACTTTGCCCGTGAGCTTGCCGCCGGCGATGCCGAACTCGAGCGGGTCGAGCGTGAGCACGGCGTCGTGCAGGGCGAGGCGCGTTTCGAAGTGCTCGAGCGGCACGCCCTGCGGGCGCACGATCTTCTTGGCCGAAAGCTTGAGGTCGGCGTCCACGCTGTTCCACCGATCGGTGTTGAAGGGCGCGTCGGGCAGGACGCGTTCGCGCTTGCGCCGCGTGCCGATGGTGGCGCCGAGGTCGGTCACGTCGAGCAGGCCGAACACGATGTCGCCGGTGACGCTCGGGCGGGCGCCCGAGTTGTCGACCTGCACGGTGCCGCTGGCGTCGCTTTCGCCGACGTGCAGGGCGAAGTTTTCGCCGCGCCAGACCTTGCCGTCGTGCACGACGCGGCCGCGCATCCGGTAGGCGGGCGTTTCCGGCAGCGCCGCGCCGAGCAGGGGATACAAGCGCTCGAGGCTGTCGCCGCTCACCTCGGCGCGCGCGTCGAGCGCCGCGATGCGCTGCAGCCCGGTGACCGTGCCCTGCGCCTTGGCCTGCGTCGCGCCAAGGCTTGCCTCGACGCTGAACGGGTAGGGCTCGCTCTCGTCGCGCAGCGCGAGCAGCGGGCCGCCGCTGCCGTGCGCCTCGAGCGGCTGCCCGGCGAAGCTGCCCTTGGCATTGAAGCCCAGGCCCTGCGGCGTCGCGGCGACGTGCGCCTGCACGGAAGTCTTCTTCGCCGGCTCATCGTAGGCGATGCGGGCGTCGTCGAGCGCCATGCGCTGGATGGTGACGCGGCTCGGTCCGCCCGGCAGTTCCCAGTTCTTGCGGCCCTGCGCGTCCTTCTCGAGCGAGACCTCGGCGTTGCGCAGGCGCAGCTCGTCGATGACGATGCGCCCCAGCAGCAGCTGCGGCAGGCGCAGCCCGAAGTCGACGCCCTCGGTCGTCAGCATGTCGGGGTGCTTCGCCCACTCGGCGTTGGCGAAAGCGACCTGCGAGGCCTCCACGCGCAGCAGCGGCCAGCCGGGATGCAGCTTGACGTCGCCGCCGATCTTCAAGGCGCGCCCGGTGTTCTCGAGCGCGGCGCGCTCCACCGGCCCGCGCAGCCAGTTGCCGCCCAGCGCGGCGAGGGCGGCCAGGGCCAGCGCGACCAGCGCGAGCAGGATGGCGAGCACGAGGGCCGTGCGCGCGAACAATCGGGGCAGGCCGGAAGAACGGGATCGGAACCGGATGGCGTGAACTGGCATCGGACGACGGCCGCGCTGGCGGCACGGTGCATCCCCGTGAGGCACGGGCCCATCGCTTTGGTTCCGCCTGCAGGCCTATCGGCGCAGCGGGCGCGCTAGCGCAGGTTCACCTCGACGGTGACGTGCACCAGTTCCTCATGCACCGCGAGCGCCCTGCGCACGGCCTCCGGCGTCACCTGCGGGTCGCTCGTGACGACGCCGATGATGCAGGCGTAGCGGCGCTTGCCGACGCGCCAGACGTGCAGGTCGGCGATGCGCGTCGCCGCGCCCCAGGCCTGGTCGCCGTGGATCGCCTCGCGGATCTCGTCGGTCACCGGATGGTCCATTTCGCAGTCGAGCAGGACGCGGCCGGTGTCGCGGATCAGGCTTTTCGCCCACAGGGCGACGATGACGGCGCCGACGATGCCCATGATCGGGTCGAGGCGAGCCCAGCCGAAGGCCATGCCGCCGGCCAGCGCGAGGATGGCCAGCACC
>JBLNBJ010000067.1:0-6198 GCA_050259835.1 Ignavibacteria bacterium
GCCGCGTTTGTCCGGCGCCGTGCGAGGCCGCCTGCACGCTCGGCATCAACGATGATCCGGTCTCGATCAAGCTCATCGAGAAGTCGATCGTCGAAAAGGGCTGGGAGCTCGGCCTCATCAAGCCGAAGCCGCCGGCGCACCGCACCGGGAAGAAGATCGCCATCGTGGGTTCGGGCCCCGCCGGCCTTGCCGCCGCGGCGCAGCTCAACCAGGCGGGCCACACGGTGACCGTGCTCGAGAAGTGGGACCGCATCGGCGGCCTGCTCCGCTACGGCATTCCCGACTTCAAGCTCGACAAGCGCCTGATCGACTGGCGCATGGGGCAGCTCGAGGCCGAAGGCGTGAAGTTCGTCACCAAGACGCTGGTCGGCAAGGACGCGCCCAAGGGCGTCATCAACGACGCGACCAAGGTGATCGCGCCCGCCAAGCTGATGAAGGACTTCGACGCCGTGGTGCTCGCCGGCGGCTCCGAAACCCCGCGCGACCTGCCGGTGCCGGGCCGCGAGCTCGGCGGCGTGCATTACGCGCTCGAGTTCCTGATCCCGCAGAACAAGGAAGTGGCCGGCGGCCGCAAGAATCCCATTGACGTGCGCGGCAAGCACGTCGTGGTCATCGGCGGCGGCGACACGGGTTCCGACTGCGTCGGCACCTCGAACCGCCAGGGCGCTGCGTCGGTCACGCAGTTCGAGCTGCTGCCGCGCCCGCCCGAGCAGGAGAACAAGCCGCTGGTGTGGCCCTACTGGCCGACGCGGATGCGCACCTCGTCGTCGCACGAGGAAGGCTGCACCCGCGACTGGTCGGTGGCGACCAAGTCGTTCCTCGGCGAAGGTGGCAAGGTCAAGGCGCTCAAGGCCGTGCGTCTCGATTGGAAGGACGGCAAGATGACCGAAGTCGCCGGCTCCGAGTTCGAGGTCAAGGCCGACTACGTCTTCCTGGCGATGGGCTTCACCAACCCGGTGGCCAGCATGCTCGACGCCTTCGGGGTGGAGAAGGACCTGCGCGGCAACGCCAAGGCCGCCACCGACGGCAACGGCTGCTACGCCACGAACGTGGGCAAGGTCTTCGCCGCCGGCGACGTCCGCCGCGGACAGTCGCTGGTGGTCTGGGCGATCCGCGAGGGCCGCCAGTGCGCTCGCGCCGTCGACGAGTTCCTGATGGGCAGCACCACGCTGCCGCGTTGATCTTCCGACTGGAACAGCAAGAAACGCCGGTGCCCGACACCGGCGTTTTTGCATCCACAGGTTGTAAAATTCGGGCTCCCGCGACAAGGCCCATGCCATGAACATCGTCATCCTCGCTGCCGGCCAAGGCAAGCGCATGCGCTCCGATCTGCCCAAGGTCCTGCATGCGATCGCCGGCAAGCCCATGCTGAGCCACGTTATCGACACCGCGCGCGCGCTGCAGCCCAAGCGCATCGTCATCGTCTACGGCCACGGCGGCGAACGGGTGCGCGAGACGCTGGCCGCCGACGATCTCTGCTGGGCCAAGCAGGACCCGCAACTAGGAACCGGCCACGCCGTGCTCCAGGCCCTGCCGCAGCTCGACCCCGCGCAGCCAACGTTGATCCTCTACGGCGACGTGCCGCTGACGCGCACCGACACGCTGCGCGAACTGATGGCAACCGCCGGCGTCGACGCCCTGGCGCTGCTGACCGTGCGTCTCGACGACCCGCGTGGCTACGGACGCATCGTGCGCATCGACGGCGCCGTGCGCCGCATCGTCGAAGAGAAGGACGCCGACGACGCCGAGCGCGCCATCGACGAAGTGAACACGGGCATCATGGTGGTGCCGACGGCCGCGCTGGTCCGCTGGCTGCCTGGGCTAAACAACCGCAACGCGCAGGGCGAGTACTACCTGACCGACATCGTCGCGCTCGCCGTGGCCGAAGGCCTGCCGGTGCGCTCGGCGCAGCCGGCCGCTGCCTGGGAAGTCCAGGGCGTGAACAGCAAGCTCCAGCTTGCCGAGCTCGAGCGCGTGCACCAGCGCAACGTCGCCGATGCGCTGCTCGACCAAGGCGTGACGCTCGCCGACCCCGCGCGCATCGACGTGCGCGGCGAGCTGGTGTGCGGCAAGGATGTGAGCATCGACGTCGGCTGCGTCTTCGAAGGGCGCGTCGTGCTGGCTGATGGCGTGAGTATCGGACCGAACTGCGTCATCCGGGATTGCGCGATCGGCGCCGCCACGCGCGTCCTCGCCTTCTGCCACCTCGAATCCGCGATCGTCGGCGGCGACGCCGCGATCGGTCCCTATGCCCGCCTGCGGCCCGGCGCGCAGCTCGGCAACGACGTGCACATCGGCAACTTCGTCGAAGTGAAGAACAGCAGCATCGCCGACCACTCGAAGGCCAACCACCTCGCCTACATCGGCGACGCCACGATCGGGCGGCGGGTCAACGTCGGCGCCGGCACCATCACCTGCAACTACGACGGCGCCAACAAGCACCGCACGGTCATCGAGGACGACGTCTTCATCGGCTCCGATACCCAACTGGTGGCACCGGTGACGGTGGGTCGCGGCGCCACGCTGGGCGCGGGCACGACGCTCACGCGCAATGCGCCGCCCGACCAGCTCACCGTGTCGCGCGCGCGCCAAGCCAGCGTGCCGGGCTGGAAGCGGCCGCAGAAGGCCAGGAAGGAATAGGCATGGTTCACTACACCCGCCCGCTGCCCACCACCGGGGAGCGCACGCCGCCCCTCGGCGGCCCTACGGAGGCATAGCATGTGCGGAATCGTCGCCGGCGCCGAGAAGCCGGGCAGCGGCAGGAACATCATCGCCGTCCTCCTCGAAGGACTCAAGAAGCTCGAGTACCGCGGCTATGATTCGGCCGGCCTGGCCGTCATCGCAGGCGGCAGGCTGGCGCGGCTGCGCAGCGTCGGCCGCGTCGCCGAGCTCGAGGCGCAGGCCGCGCAGAGCGGGCTCTCCGCCGCGGCCGGCATTGCCCATACCCGCTGGGCGACGCACGGCGCGCCGTGCGAGCGCAACGCGCATCCGCACATCTCGAACGGCGGCCTCGCCGTCGTGCACAACGGCATCATCGAGAACTTCGCCGAGCTGCGGACTGAACTCACCGGCCTCGGCTACGCGTTCGTCTCCGATACCGACACCGAGGTCATCGCGCACCTGGTGGAGCACACGCTGAAGGAAGAGCCCGACCTGCTCGCGGCCGTCTGCCGAACCGTGCGCCGGCTGAAAGGCGCCTATGCGATCGCCGTCGTGCGCGAGGCCGATCCCGGCCGCGTCGTCGTGGCGCGGGAAGGCGCGCCGCTGCTGCTGGGCGTCGGCGAGCAGGGCAACTACGCGGCGTCGGACGCTTCGGCGCTGCTGCAGGTGACGCGGCGCATGGTCTACCTGGAGAATGGCGACATCGCCGAGATCACCGCCGACCGCTGGCGCGTGGTGCGCAGCGACGGTGTGCCGGTGGAGCGCCCGGTCGCGCTGTCGCAGCTCTCGGCCGACGCCGTCGAGCTCGGCCGTTTCCGCCACTACATGCAGAAGGAGATCTTCGAGCAGCCCGACGCGCTGGCGAATACGCTCGAGATGGCGGGCGCCGCGAAGAGCATCCAGCCGGGGCTGTTCGGCGCCGATGCCGAAGAGGCACTGCGCGCGGCAGATTCCGTGCTGATCCTCGCCTGCGGCACCAGCTTTCACTCGGGCCTTGTCGCGCGCTACTGGCTGGAGTCGATCGCCGGCGTGCCATGTACCGTCGAGATCGCCAGCGAGTACCGCTATCGCGATTCGGTGCCGCGACCCAACCAGCTCGTCGTCGCCATCTCGCAATCGGGGGAGACGGCCGACACGCTGGCCGCGCTGCGCTTCGCGCGTGAACTCGGACAGACGCTGACGCTCGCCATCTGCAACGTGCCGGAGTCGGCCATCGTGCGCGAATCGAAGCTGCGCTTCATCACGCGCGCGGGCCCGGAGATCGGTGTTGCGTCCACCAAGGCATTCACGACGCAGCTGGCCGCGCTGTTCCTGCTGACGCTGGTGCTGGCCAAGCTGCGCGGCCGCCTCGACGCGGCCCGCGAGGCGGAGCATCTGACGGCGCTGCGTCATCTGCCGGTCGCCGTGCA
The DNA here is from genome assembly GCA_050259835.1 of Ignavibacteria bacterium. GTDB lineage: Bacteria > Pseudomonadota > Gammaproteobacteria > Burkholderiales > Rhodocyclaceae > Nitricoxidireducens. Next base: position 4,071 of record JBLNBJ010000067.1, read on the forward strand.
GAAGGTGCTGGCGACGGAGCCCGAGATCGAGCGCTGGGCGCAGAGCTTCGCCGCCAAGCAGCACGCGCTGTTCCTCGGCCGCGGCCACCATTACCCGATCGCCCTCGAGGGCGCACTGAAGCTCAAGGAAATCTCGTACATCCACGCCGAGGCCTACCCGGCCGGCGAACTCAAGCACGGCCCGCTGGCCCTGGTCGACCGCGAAATGCCTGTGATCGCGGTGGCGCCCAACGACGCGCTGCTGGAGAAGCTCAAGTCGAACCTGCAGGAAGTGCGCGCGCGCGGCGGCGAGCTCTATGTCTTCGCCGACACCGATTCCGAGGTGCACGAGTCAGAGGGCATCCACATCCTGCGGCTTCCCGAGCACTACGGCGCCCTGTCGCCGATATTGCACGTGGTGCCGCTGCAGCTGCTCGCCTACCACGCCGCCCTGGTCAAGGGCACGGACGTAGACAAGCCGCGGAATCTGGCGAAATCGGTAACCGTGGAGTAGGCCGAGCTGCTTGCGGCGAAGGCTAACGGGAGCGAAGCGACCGTTAAGCGCAGCGGCCGCAGCCACAAGCCGCGGAACCTCGCGAAATCGGTCACTGTCGAGTAGGCGAGCCGGTCAGGCCTCGTCTGCCGCCGCCGGCTCCAGGCGACGCTGCTCGCGCAGCAGCGAGGTGAATTGCGCCGCCGGCAACGGGCGGCTGAAGAAGTAGCCCTGCATCTCGTCGCAGCGGCGCTGCTGCAGGAACTTGAGCTGCGCTTCCGTCTCGACGCCCTCCGCCACCACGGTGCGCTTCAGGTTGTGCGCCAGCGCGATGATCATCGCGGCGATGGCGGCGTCCTCCGGGTCGGTCGTGATGTCGCGCACGAACGAGCGGTCGATCTTGAGGGTGTCGATCGGGAAGCGCTTGAGATGGCCGAGGCTCGAGTAGCCGGTGCCGAAGTCGTCCAGCGAGATGCGAACGCCGAGGCGCTTGAGCTCATGCAGGATGGCCGCCGTTTCCTCAGGGCTTCCCATCACCGCGCTCTCGGTCACTTCGAGCTCCAGCGCTTCGCCCTCGAGATCGTTCAGGCGCAGCGCCTGCGCCACGACCTGTGCAAGATTCTCCTGCTGGAACTGCCGCGGCGAAACGTTCACCGCGATGCGCGGCGCCGGCAGACCGGCGCGCCGCCAGGTCGCCATCTGCTGGCAAGCGGTTTCGATCACCCACTCGCCGATCGGCACGATGAGGCCGGTCTCCTCGGCCAGCGGGATGAAGACGTCGGGTCGGACCAGGCTGCCGGAGCGGTCGTTCCAGCGGATCAGCGCTTCGGCCCCCACCATGACGCCGCGGCGCAGCTCGACCTTCGGCTGGTAATGCAGTTCAAGTTCCCCCTCGGCCAGCGCCCGGCGCAGGCCGGCCTCCATCTCGGCGCGCGCTTCGACGGCAGCCTGCATCTCGGGACTGAAGAAGCGGATGGTGTCCCGCCCCGCCGCCTTGGCCTGGTAGAGGGCGAGATCGGCCTGGCGCAGCAGCGTCTCGGCGTCGTCGCGCGGGTCGTGGAACAGGGTGATGCCGATGCTGGGGGTGATGTGGTGGGCCTTGCCGCCCACCACGGCCGGCATGCTGATCGCGGAGCGCAGCTTCTCGGCGATGCCTTCGGCGATGTTGGCGGCGGCCAGCGCATCCCGGTTGAGCCGCTCGAGCAGCACGACGAACTCGTCGCCGCCGAGGCGCGCCGCCGAGTCCGTCTCGCGCAGCGAGGCGCGCAGCCGTGTCGCCACGGCGTTCAGCAGTTCGTCGCCGGCCGTATAGCCCCGCGCGTCGTTGAGGATCTTGAAGCGGTCGAGGTTGAGCAGCAGCACCGCGCCGAACTCGCCGCTGCGCGCGCTCGCCACGGCGGCCTGGCTCAGCCGGTCCATGAACAGGCGCCGGTTCGGCAGGGCGGTGAGCGGATCGTAGAACGCCAGTTCGACGATCTTGCGCTCGCGCGCACGCGGATCGCTGATGTCCGAGAAGCTCCCCAGGTAGTGGGTGGTGCGCCCGGAAGCGTCGCGCACGCCGGAAATCGACAGCCACTCGGCGAAGACGCTGCCGTCCTTGCGGCGGTTCCAGATCTCGCCTTCCCAGTGGCCCTCGCGCGTCACGGCTTCCCAGAG
>JBLNBJ010000068.1:0-4606 GCA_050259835.1 Ignavibacteria bacterium
GAGCCGCTTGTCCTCGCGCAGCATGGCGGCGAAGGCCGCCGCATCCACCGGCGCCGAGAACAGGTAGCCCTGAAACTCGTCGCAGCCCACGCCGCGCAGGAAAGTGAGCTGCTCGGCCGTCTCGACGCCCTCGGCGATCACCTTGTGGCCGAGCTGCTTCGCCATGCTGGCGATCGCGCCCGCGATGGCGCAGTCGTTGGGGTCGTCCGGGATGTGATCGACGAACGAGCGGTCGATCTTCAGCGTATCGATGGGGAAGCGCTTGAGGTAGGAAAGGCTCGAGTAGCCGGTGCCGAAGTCGTCGAGCGACAGCGTGATGCCGCGCTCGGCCAGGCTGTCCATCATGCCGATGACGCGCTCGGCGCTATGCATCAGCATGCTCTCGGTGATCTCGAGCTCGAGCTGTTCGGGCGGCAGCCGGTGCGTCGCAAGCACGGCATCGACGCGTTCCGGCAACGCCGACGAAAAGTCGCGCGCCGAGAGGTTGACGGCCATCTTGACCGGCGGCAGCCCGGCGTCCAGCCAGGCGCGCGCCTGGCGCACTGCCGTCTCGAGCACCCAGGCGCTGATCTGAACGATGACGCCCGTCTCCTCGGCCACCGGCACGAAGTCGCCCGGCGGCACCATGCCGCGCTCGGGATGCCGCCAGCGCACCAGCGCCTCGGCGCCGACGATGCGGCCGGAAACGATGTCCACCTTCGGCTGGTAGTGCAGCAGCAGTTCCTGGCGCTCGATCGCGTGGCGCAGCTCGTTCTCGATCTTCAGGCGGTCGAGCGCGCGCTGGTTCATCTCGTGGCTGTAGAAGGCGTAGCCGTCCTCGCCCGACTGCTTGGCCCGGTACATGGCGATGTCGGCCAGCCGCAGCAGCGTCTCGGTGTCGAAGCCGTCCTGCGGATAGACGCTGATGCCGATGGCGGCGCCGACGCGCAGTTCGTGCTCGTCGATCAGGAAGGGCGGATCGAGCGCCGCCAGCAGCTTTTGCGCCACGACGCCCGCATGGTCGCGCCGCGCGATGTCGAACAGCGCGACGACGAACTCGTCGCCGCCCAGCCGCGCCACGACGTCCTCGTTGCGCAGCGTCTCGCGCAGCCGCCGGCCGATCTGCTGCAGCAGGCGGTCGCCGATGCCGTGCCCGAGCGTGTCGTTGATGGGCTTGAAGCGGTTCAAGTCGATGAACAGCAGCGCGCCGTGCTCGCGGTTGCGGCGCGCCTCGATCAGCGCCTGGTCGACCAGCTTGTAGAACAGCGCGCGGTTGGGCAGTTCGGTGAGCGCGTCGTAGTAGGCGAGGTAGTGGATGCGTTCCTCGGCGCGCTTGCGCTCGGTGATGTCGGAGAAGATCGAGAAGTAGTGCGTGATGCTGCCTTCGACGTTCTTCACGGCGCTGATGGAGACCCAGGTCGGGTAGATCTCGCCGTCCCTGCGCTTGTCCTGGATCTCGCCCTGCCAGCGGCCTTCGACCTCGATGCGGCGCCAGATCTCGTCGTAGAACTCGCGCCCGTGCATGCCGGAGCGGAGCAGCCGCGGCGTCTGGCCGATCGCCTCTTCCTCGCCGTAGCCGGTGATGCGGGAGAAGGCGCGGTTCACCGAGACGATGCGGCCGCCGGCGTCGGTGATCAGGATGCCTTCGTCGCTGTGCTCGAAGATGCGCGCATGCAGCCGCAGCGTCTCCTGCGAGGCGATGCGCTCGGTGATGTCGGAGAGGTAGCCGATGACGCCGGTGGGATCGCCCTCGGCGTCGCGCACCAGCGAGAGCTGCAGGCTGGCCCAGAAGATCTCGCCCGACTTGCGGCGGCGGCGCACCTCCATCTCGCGGCCGCCCTGCTCGAGGAAGACGTCCTGGAAGCTGGTGTCCTCGTCGTCCGGGTCGGCGTAGAGGAAGAGGATGTGCTTGCCGATCACCTCGGCCGCCGTGTAGCCGAACAGCTTCTCGGCGCCGTGGTTCCAGCCGGTGATGTAGCCATCCAGGTCGAGCGTGATGATGGATTCCTGGATGCGGTCGAGGATCTGCGCCTGCTGGCGCAGGCCCTCGCGCAGCCGGCCGGCGTGGTAGAGCAGCTCGCGGCCGCGTTCGGTCATGGCGTCGCCGCGCGACACCAGTTCGCGACCGAGCGCTTCGATGCGCTCGAAGTCGCTGGCGTGCGGCGAACTGCCTTGCGTCATGGATCTACGCCTCGCAGCTCACCTGGACGGCCCAATGGCACGCCGAGACCAGGCCGCGCGCCCACGACTCGTTGTCGATGCCCGCCTCGGCCAGGCTTGCCGCGAGGTCGCCGTTGCCGCCGGGATGCTCGCCCGCCTCGACGGCGCGCAGCAGCGGGCCGAGCGGCCCGGAGCGGCGCGTCAGCGCCGCCAGGACGTCGTCGGAAAGGTTGAGGGGGCCGACGATTTCCTCGATCGGCATGCCGAACAGGCGGTCGAGCAGCGAGAACATGCCGGTCATGAAGGCGCGGTCCTGCGCCTCATGGCTGCCGCCCTTGGCCTTGCTGAGCGCCTCGGCGAGACCGGCGCGCATGGCCGCGCGCGGCAGCAGCGAGTTGGCCTTGTCGCCGTCGCGCGTGCGCGCGTAGAGCAGCAGTTGCAGCCAGCGCTGCAGCTGGCGACGACCGAGCAGCGTGATCGCCTGGTTGAAGCTGGTGATCTTGGTGGTGAGCGCGAAGCCGACGGAATTGACCAGCTTGAGCAGGTAGTAGGAAAGCTGGGGGTCGCGCTTGATGGTGGCCTCGATCTCGTGCGAGTCGGCGTCGTTCGCCACCTTGGACAGCAATTCGAGCAGCAGCAGCCGGCTCGGGGCGTCGATCGACTTGGCCGGCGCCGCCGTCCGCATCGCGTCCGGGGCGTGCCCGGCGAGCCACTGGAAATGGCAGGCGCCGGGGCAGCCCGAGGCTGCGGCCGCGAGCGCCATGTGCGGCCCGGGCAGGCGGCTCAGCCAGGTGCCCAAACCGACCGGGACACCATGGCCGGGGCAGGCGAGCGCCAGCGAATGGACGCTCTCGTTGAGGTCGGCCCCATGCGGCGGAACGCCTTCGGCCATCAGGCGGAACCCCCTCGCGCGCAGGGTGTGCAGGGTGTCGGCACTGGCCGGATCGCAGCACACCTCCACCGGCAGGCGAAGCACGATCTGGCTTGCCGGCAGGGCTTCGGGAACGGCGTCCACGCTTGACAGGCCGATCACACAGGGCAGCGGGCCGAGGGCTTCGCCGAGTTCGAACTCGGTAAACATCCGTGCGATGGCCGCAGCGTCCGGCGGTGCCGCATCGAGCGCGAGCGCGACCCAGGCGTTGCGCGCGTCGGCCACGGGTTGAACCGTTACTAGGGGAAATGAGCCGCTCATGTTGGTCAAAAAGATTGCCTTCGTATTATGGCCGCCATCATCGTCCCGAAAGCGCGTTTGCGCAACTCGGGAGAATCCCTGCTTTCAGCCGCTTTTCGGGCCTGCGCCCGCTTCGGTGACGATAAGGTCGAGCGGAAGGTCGTGCGGCTGGGGCGCCAGCTCGGCCGTGCGCGCCAGTTCGAACCCGACGCCCCAAGCCGCGGGACGCGGGGAAAGGGCCGCCAGCGTGCGATCGAAATAGCCCCCGCCGTAGCCAAGGCGATAGCCGCGCGCATCGAAGGCCACCAGCGGCAGCAGCACGATGTCCGGCGGCGGCGACACTTGGCGCGCCGCGGGCACGGGAATACCGTAGGGGTCGACGCTCATGGCGGACGTCGGCGTCCACGCCCGGAAGGCCATCGGCGCCGCGATCGTCTCGACGACCGGCATGCAGGCGCGCCATCCCCGCGCCAGCAGGCGGCCGACCAGCGGACGCGCATCGAACTCCGCGCGGATCGGCCAGCAGAAGGCCACCACACCGGGATCGCGCTGCGCGAAGGCATGTTCCAGGTGGGCCTCCAGCAACGCCGACAGGCGCGCATGCTCCGCCGCCGGCAACGACTCGCGCGCGGCGATCCTCTCCCGGCGCAGGCGGGCCCGCCGCGCCATGTCACCGTCGTCGCGATTTGCCGCGTTATTGGCGGGCTGTTCCGCCGGCCGAAGAGCATCGCTCATGTGCTAACTTGATGGAAGCTGTACCGCAAAGATACCCGATGAAACGCCTGTTCCCCCTATTCCTTTTCGCGCCGCTGCTGGCCTTTGCCAATCCCGGCGACGACGCTTTCCTCGCCGCGCGCGAAGCCTTCCGCAACGGCGAGCGAGCGCGCCTGGCCCGCAGCGTGGACGCGCTGCAGGGCAACGAGCTGCGCCCGTGGGCCGAGTACTGGCAACTGCGCCTCAAGCTCGAAGACAACCAGACCGACGGCATCGCCGACTTCCTGGCGCGCGAATCGGGTTCCTACCTGGCCGAGAAGCTGCGCGGCGACTGGCTGCGCTGGCTCGGCAAGCGGGGCGCCTGGGAGGCTTTCCAGCAGGAATATCCCAGGCTCGTGCAGCCCGACAACGACGTCGCCTGCTACGCGCTGCAGGCGCGCCTGGCCGTTCAGCACGACGCGACGGCGCTCGACGAGGCGCGGCCCCTGTGGTTCTCGCAGCTCGACATGCCGGAAGCCTGCCTGCCGCTGATGGAAAGGCTCATCACCGACCAGCGGCTCGACGCGGACGACGTCTGGCAGC
>JBLNBJ010000069.1:0-8247 GCA_050259835.1 Ignavibacteria bacterium
GCCGAGATGCCCAGCCCGATCAGCTGCGGCGGCACCGGGCTTTCCTCGCCGATGAGGATTTCGATCAGCAGCCACGAGAGCAGGCCGCCGAAGGTGGCGGCGAGCGCGCCCTGCGTGGTGGCGCGCTTCCACAGCGCGCCGGCGAACAGCGGCACGAAGGCGCCCGCCAGCGTGACCTTGTAGGCGTTCTCGACCATCTTGAAGATCGAGGCGTTGGTGTTGAGCGCGAACAGCAGCACCATGATCGCGAAGGCGACGATGCAGCCGCGCATCACGCGCAGGAACTGGTGGTCGCCCATGTTCGGGTAGAAGCCCTTGATGATGTTCTCGGCGAAGGTCACCGAAGGCGCCAGCAGCGTGGCCGACGAGCAGCTCATGATCGCGGAGAGCACGGCGCCGAAGAAGATCACCTGCGCGAACAGCGGCGTGTTGGCCATCACCAGCATCGGCAGCACGCGCTGGTAGTCGCTGGGGGCCTCGGACTGCAGCAGCGGCAGGTATTGGGCCGGGTCGATGATGGTCGCCGAGTAGGCGATGAACATCGGCACGAAAGTGAAGCAGAAGTAGATCGTCGCGCCGAGGATCGAGCCGCTGACGGCGATCTTGGCGCTCTTGGCGGAGGTGATGCGCTGGAACACGTCCTGCTGCGGCACCGAGCCGAGCATCATCGTCACCCAGGCGCCGAGGAAGGTTACCCATTCGAGCAGGTTGGGCGCGGGGAAGAACTCGAACTTGCCGGCCGCGCGCGCGTGTTCGATGACTGCCGCGGTCCCGCCGCTCTTGTCGGCGACGATGGTCGCGATGTAGAACAGGCCGCCCATGCTGACGGCCATCTGGACGAAGTCGAGCACGGCCACCGACAGCATGCCGCCGAAGGTGGTGTAGGTGAGCACGATGGCCGCGCCGAGGATCATGCCGGTCTGCTGGTCGACGGCGCCGTCGGTGACGACGTTGAAGATGAGGCCCAGCGCCTTGATCTGCGCCGACACCCAGCCGAGGTACGAGGCCACGATGCAGATCGTCGTGATCACCTCCACCGTGCGGTTGTAGCGCATGCGATAGAAGTCGCCCAGCGTGATGATGTTGAGCTTGTAGAGGTAACGCGAGAAGAACAGGCCGGCGATGATCAGGCACATCGACGAGCCGAACGGGTCGGCGACCACACCGTGCAGGCCTTCCTTGACGAAGGTGGCGGAGGCGCCGAACACGGCCTCGGCCCCGAACCAGGTGGCGAAAACCGTGGCGGTGACCACCGGCAGCGGCAGGTGGCGGCCGGCGACGGCGAAGTCCTTGGTGTTATGCACGCGCGTCGCGGCATACAGGCCGATGCCGACCGACACCATCAGATAGAGGATGACGAACCAGAGCAGCATGGAAACTCCGCCGCGGCGTGGGGAAGGGGCGGAATTATACCTACGGCGGAAGTGCGGAAGTGCCGGCTGGAGCGGGGCCGGCGTCAATCTGCGGTCAGGCGTAATCGGCCGCGTTGTGCTTCATCGACACCAGCTTGCCCTGCGACAGCGACATCAGCAGCACGGCGATCAGCTCGTGCATGATGATCGTGTGGTGGTTGCCGGATTCCTGCAGGTATTGGCGCAGCTGTTCGCGCACTTTGGCCGCGCCGGTGACGTCGATGATGATATCGACGGCGTCGCCCAGGCGCGCCAGGGTCATGAAATCCTTGGTGGTCGCGATGCCGTGCTGGCGCGCGAGCTGGATGCCCGGCATGTCGTCGTTCAGGTCGGCGACGCCGATCACTTCGACGAAATCGGCCGCCAGCAGCTGCTTGAGCAAGGGCGTGCCGGTTTCCCCGGCGCCGATCAGAACGATGCGGATGGTCTTCATGTTTCGGTGAACTCCACTTGGTTTTGCGGAGCGCCTACTCTATGACAAAAAGCCCATTATTAGTACGGGTTCCCGGCAGGAGCCCGCCGCGGTCGGCTAGGCGCCGATCACCAGGAACAGGACGAGCGCGCCGAGCAGCAGCGCGATGGTCATCTGCCAGCGGTTCTGCCGGGCCTGCTCGGCGCGCAGGGCGGCGATCTCGGCCGTCAGGCGCGGCACCTCGTCGCGCTCCAGCGCGCGATGGATGAGCCGCGGCAGCTCGGGCAGCGCACGCGCCCAGAACGGGGCTTCGCGGCGGGCGTTCTTGAGCAGGCCGCGCCAGCCGACCTGGCTTTGCATCCAGCGCTCGAGGAAGGGCTTGGCGGTCTGCCAGAGATCGAGGTCGGGATCGAGCTGCCGGCCCAAGCCTTCGATGTTGAGCAGCGTCTTCTGCAGCAGCACGAGCTGCGGCTGGATCTCGACGTTGAACTGGCGCGAGGTCTGGAACAAGCGCAGCAGCACCTTGCCGAAGGAGATTTCGCGCAGCGGGCGGTCGAAGATCGGTTCGCAGACGGCGCGCACTGCCGCTTCGAGCTCATCGACGCGCGTCTCCGGCGGCGCCCAGCCCGACTCGATGTGCGCCTCGGCGACGCGCTTGTAGTCGCGCTGGAAAAAGGCGAGGAAGTTGATCGCGAGGTAGCGCTGGTCGACCTCGGACAGCGTGCCGACGATGCCGAAGTCGAGCGCGATGTAGCGCCCGCGCGTCTCCCCCGCGGTGGAGACGAAGATGTTGCCCGGGTGCATGTCGGCGTGGAAGAAGGCGTCGCGGAACACCTGGGTGAAGAAGATCTCGACGCCGGCGCGCGACAGTTCCTTCAGGTTGATGCCCGCCTCGAGCAGGCGCTCGGTCTGGCTGATCGGGATGCCGCTCATGCGCTCCATCACCATCACCGAGGTCGAGCACCAGTCCCAGTGCACTTCGGGCACCAGCAGCAGCTTGGAGTCCTTGAAGTTGCGGCGCAGTTGCGAGCAGTTGGCCGCCTCGCGCATCAGGTCGAGCTCGTTGGAGAGGTGCTTCTGGAACTCGGCGACCACTTCGCGCGGCTTGAGGCGCTTGCCGTCCGACCAGAGCTTCTCGAGCAGGCCGGCGAAGGTGTCCAGCAGCGCGATGTCGTGCTCGATCACCGGCGCGATGCCCGGCCGCAGAATCTTGACCGCCACTTCGCGGCCGTCGGGCAGCGTGGCGAAATGGACCTGGGCGACCGAGGCCGAGGCCACCGGCTCGCGCGAGAAGCTGGCGAAGACCTCGTCGACGGGACGGCCGAACACACGCTGGATTTCCCCGACCGCGAGTTCGGACGGGAAGGGCGGCACCTGGTCCTGAAGCTTGGCGAGTTCCTCTGCGACGTCGGGCGGCAGGAGGTCGCTGCGCGTGGATAGCACCTGGCCGAACTTGACGAAGATGGGCCCGAGCGCTTCTAGCGCCAGCCGCAGTCGAACGGCGCGCGGCACCGACAGGTCGCGCCAGAAGAACAGCGTGCCGGAAAGGGGCTTCAGCCAGCGCAGGCGTCCGGTGGGCTCGTGCTCGAGGATGAGTTCGTCGAGCCCGTAGCGGATCGCGACGCGGGCGATCTTGGCGAGGCGGAAGAGGCGCAAGGTAATGGCTCAGTTCGCGGGAGAGCCGCGAATGTAGCCTAAAACGCCTCGCTCACCAAACGAAGAAGGTCATCGCCCAGGCGCCGCCGATGGCAGCCAGCGGCACGGCGAAGGCGAGAACCGCGGCGAACGCGCGGGCCGCGAGGGGCCGTGCGCCAACGATCAGGCGCAGCCCGAGCCACGCGGACCAGACCAGTCCGCCCGCGAGGAGCGCAGTGCGCGCAGGCGCCAGCCATGAGAGCGCCATGCCTTCCGCGCGCAAGTGATTGGCCGTCATCATGGAAAGGCCGAGGAACAGGCCGGCGCCGGCGATCGGCACGAGGGCCAGGGCCAGCGCGCGCCAGTCGAGGCGCACTAGGCGGGCCGCAACGCCGAGCCCGAGGCGGATCGTGCCGCCCAGCGCAAGCGCCACCAGGGCGATGTAGGCGAGGATCAGGCCGCCGTCGAGCCAGGTGAAGACGTCGCCGGTGTCGCGGTAATTCGTGAGCACCCACCAGGGCGCGTTGTCGGCCAGCGGCCAGGCGATGTCGCGCGCGATCAGCCATTCCGCGGCCGCCTGCTTGGCGCGCACGAACCAAGGGTTGACCGTCCACTGGAAGGCGCCGACGGCGACGCCGAGCATGCCGAAGATCAGCAGCACGGCTTCCGGGGTGGAGGCCGGCTTGGCTTCGAGGATCTCGCGGTTCGGTGCGCGCACGGCCAGTTCGACCGCGTCGCGGTGGCCGGCGCACCGGCCGCAGGCGTGGCATTGCGAGGCGCTGGTCATGTGCTTGACGTCGAGCAGCGGCGGGCAATCGACGGCGCCGCTCTTCTGCGGGAAGGCAGCCCAGCGTTCGCGGTCGACGCGGAAATGGATGGGCGCCACGCGCGCGAGCAGGGCGAACACGCCCGACACCGGGCACAGGTAGCGGCACCAGACACGCTTGCCGCGGCCGTAGAGATAGCCGATGGCGACGGCGGCGACGGTGGAGCCGCCGAGGATCAGCAGCGTGGCCTGCGGGTAGTCGTAGACGCTGACGAGCTGGCCATAGACGGTGGTCAGGACGAAGGCGACGACCGGCCAGCCGCTCCAGCGCAGCCACTTCGGGATCGCGCCGCCCTTGCCGTGCCGGCTGGCGAATTCGGTCAGCGCGCCCTCGGGACACAGCACGCCGCACCAGAGGCGGCCCGCCAGCATGATCGAGACGATCACGAACGGCCACCAGACACCCCAGAACAGGTACTGCGCCAACAGCACCATGCGATCGTGCCATTGCGCGACGTAGGGCGGTTTGTCCTGCGTGGAAGACATGGCGGCGCCGTTGGAGACGCAGGTCGGGTCGACGAAGCTCGCGGCGCCAAAGTCGCTGGAGAACAGGCGGGCTTCGGGATTCGGGTGCGGCAGGAAGGCCGGTACGACGACCAGCACCGCGTAGAACATCACGACGAACCACTGGATGCCGAGGATGACCCGGCGGTGCCGCGCCATCCACTCGCCGAGGCGCGCCAGACGCGTGCGGCGGGCCTGCGGCATGAAGCGGATCGGAACGACGGTTTCCATTATTGGGCCTTTCTTTCGAGGCGGCCCAGTTGCCAGAGCACCACGGCCCAATAGGCCAGATAGGCGACCAGCAGCGTCGCAGCGGGTCGCGCCCGGTAGCCGACGAAGTCGGCCAGCAGGCGGCCGGCGCCGTGCGTGTCGTCGAGCATCTGCGAGCTGTCCCAGACGGGGTCGAGCAGCGGCGGCAGCCAGTCGAGGCCGATCATGCGGTCCACGCCGTTGGCGAGCAGGGCGCCGGCGATCAGCAGCAGCAGGATTTCGCTGATGCGGAAGAAGACCCGCATGTTCAGGAAACGCGCGCCGCGCGCCACCAGCCAACTCGTCGCCAGCGCCAGCGCGAGTCCGGCGGCCGCGGCGCCCATCATGCGCGCCAGGTGCTCGCCGCCCGTTTCCATGCCCAGGCCGTAGAGGAAGACGACTGTCTCGCTGCCCTCGCGGGCGATCGCGAGCGCCGCGACCAGGCCGATGCCGGCGGCACCGGCACTGCGCGCGGCTTGCGCCTCGAGCTCGCGCTTCATGGTGCGGCCGTGGCGTCGCATCCAGAGCACCATCTGGACGATCAGCACGGCGGCGAACAGCAGCATGCAGAGCTGGAAGACGTCGAGCGACTTGCCGGCGAATTCCGTTTGCACGACGAAGGTCGCGGCGCCGAGCGCGATGGCGAGTGCGAGCCCGCCGGCGACGCCGCCCCACAGGCCGCGCCGCAGTGGCGCCGGCTCCGGCTGGCGGCCGATCCAGGCCAGCAGCACGCCGATGACGAGCATGGCTTCCAGGCTTTCGCGCCAGACGACGATGAGGGTGTTGAGCATGATGGTGGCGCTATTTCGCGATGATGAGGAGTTGCGCCGTATCGGCGTGGAACTCGTCGACGAACTTGTAGCTGCCGGGCGCCAGCGAGCGGATGACGACGAAGGAACTGGCGCCCGGCCCCAGCACCTTCTCCACGCGCAGGTCGAGGTTCTCGAATTCGACCGGCGCGCGGCTTTCGTTGCGCAAGGCGAGCTTGAAGCGCGTGCCGGCCGGCACTTCGAGGCGTTCCGGCGACAGGCGGCCGTCGCGCGCCACGATCTGGAAGACCGGGTCTTCGGCGGATGCGGCGGCCGACAGGGCAAGCGCGACCAGCAGGAAGGGGAGCTTTCTCATGATGCTTCGTCCTAGTAGGTCAGTTGCGCCCGCAAGGCGAGCAGACGGAATACCGGGGCGCCGCCGTTGCCGCCCGGATTGCCGATCAACTGCAGGCTGGGCGAGATCTCGAACTGCTTGTTGAAGCGCCAGCGGTAGTAGACCTCGATCACGCGTTCGGAGCCTGTTGCCGCGTAGGCGTAGTCGGGAATCCCGTTGCCGTCGGCGTCGGCCGTAAGCGAGCCCGCGCGGAAGTCCTTCGAGGCATGCAGCAGCCCGCCGCCGACCCCGATCGAATCGGCGCCGCGACCCCAGTCGGAGCCGCTGATCTCGAAGCCACCGGTCAGCGCGCGATCGAAGCGCGCGCCGCTGCCCGAGATGTGCTGTCCGTAGCGCGCGAACAGGGTGGTGTCGTCGCCGACGCGCTGGTCGGCGGAGACGCCCCAGCCCGAGCGGTGCGCCGTGGTGCCGTCGAAGCCCGGCGCCTGGCCGTTGCGCCAGTAGTAGACGCGGTAGTTGCCCATCAGGCCGCCGAAGAATCGTTGCTGCGTTTCGGCCTGCGCGATGACCAGCGGCGACGAGAAGAAGCGCGTGTAGTTGGCGCCGCGGCCGGCGCCGAAGACGCCCAGCGAAAGCCGCCAGGGCTCGCGCTTGTCCTGCTTGTTCACATAGGAGACGCGGATGCCGGGCGTGAAGCCGTTGGCGTCCACGCCGATGTCCCCGCCGGCGTCGAGCAGCGGGTTGTGCACGAAGGCGGTGTTGAGGAACTGCTTGGTCTCGTCGTTGGCGGCGGCGTTCTGGTCGAAGAACAGGAACGGATCCATCTTGCCGAAGTTGATCTCCAGCGTTTCCTTGGAGTGCGGCTTGAAGCCGCCGAAGGGCAGCGGGATCGTCGCCTGGTACCACGCCTGGCCGAGGATCGCGACGGAATCGTCGGGGTTGGCGGAGGTGACGCGGAAGGCGCTCGCATTCGGCTTGGAGAACGAATACATGTCGTTGAGCCCGAAGCCCTGGCCGAAGCGGAAATGCGCAAACACCTTGCTCTCGGTGTCGCCGATGTTGTCGAGCGGCAGGGTCACGTAGGCGTCGCCGCGATAGTTGAGCTGGCTGTTGCCGAACTTGCCGTCGATGTCGGCGCCCGCCACGCGCGCGGGACGCGAAGGTTGCTGGGCCACGGTGGTCAGCGAGAAGCCGGCCTGGATGCCGTCCAGCGCCTCCACCGTGCGCGCCTGCTTCAGCATGCCGAGCGATTGCGATTCCACTGCCTTCAGACGCGTGACGAGTTCAGGCTCCCGCTCGCTGATGCGCTCGGAAGCGAGCGCCTTTTCCATATCCTTGTTCTGCTGCTCGAGGGCTTCGATGCGCGCCGCGAGGCGAGCCAACTCCGCCTTCAGAGCGGCCGCTTCATCGACCGCCGCAAGGGCAGGCGACGCGGCGAGCGCCAGGGCGAGGGCGATCGGCTTCAGGCGCATCTCAGTACCCGCCCTTCTTGCCGATGCCGGCGAAAGTGAACTCCCACTGGATCTCGAATGGCTTGAACCAGGGGCGCACGCCGGTCAGGCGGTCGGTATGGCGGCCGAAATGGTTGCCGAGCGGGTTTTCCTTCGCGTTCGGCGCCAGGACGATGAATTTGACCTTGTACTTGCCGGGGCCGGCGAGCTTCACGTTGTCGCCGTAGTGCGGGCCGTCGTTGGCCACCATCGGCATCATGTCGCCCTTGACGGTCTCGCCGCCGGGGAGCTTCGTCACCTCGTACTTCACCATCAGGTAGGGAATCCAGTCGCCTTCCTTGTACCCGTTGGGGTTGTTCGACAAGGCGTGGATGTCCGCCTCCAGGTGGATGTCCGACTCGGCCGCCTTCCGCATATGGCCTTCCGGCTCCATATCCACCGATTGCAAATAGACCGCGGCGACTTCCATGCCCGCCTGCTGCTGTGGCGACCCGATCGGATACTCGAGCGCCTGTGCCATCCCGGCCAGGGCCATTGCCCCCGCGACCAGCCCCGCTTTCAACAAGATTTTTGACTTCATTCCTGCCCCTTTCGAATTCGTGCGAATGAGAACCGTTCTCATCATGACAGCTTTTCTGCCGCTGTCAATGGGGC
>JBLNBJ010000070.1:0-10945 GCA_050259835.1 Ignavibacteria bacterium
CAGATCGCCATGCGCGTCAGGCGCGCGCTCGACGATCCCGAGTGCCATATCGAAAAGGCGGCCCATCTGGTGCAGGCCGAGCCGCTGCTCTCGGCGCGCATCGTCGCGATGGCGAACTCGGTGGCATTCAACCGCTATGGGCGCGAAGTGACCGATGTGCGCACAGCCGTCACTCGGCTGGGCTTCAGCACCGTGAGGGCGCTCGCGACGGCTCTCGTGACCCGCCAGTTGGCCGGCGCCCAGTTGCCGCCGGGCGCGCGCGAGATGGCGGCGCAATTGTGGCGTCACACCGCCCACGTCGCGTCGCTGGCGCATATCCTGGCGCGCGACGTCACGCACCAGGATCCGGAGACCGCGATGTTCGCCGGCATCGTGCATGAGGTCGGCGGCTTCTACATGCTCTCTCGCGCCAAGGACTTCGACGGGCTGCTCGACGGCGAGCCGCTCGAATGGATCATGGAAGGCGAACGCGAGGTCGGGCGCGCCGTGCTCGGCGTGCTGGGCGTGCCGCATGCCGTTACGGCCGCGATGGAAGGCTATTGGGACGGTTTCCTGGCGATGCCGCCGGCGACCTTGGCCGATACGCTGCTGCTGGCCGAGGAGCTTTCCCCCTTCGGTTCGCCCCTGCACCGGCTCGACGCGAAGGGCTCCGGCACGACGGCATCGATCGACATGGTCGTCGGGGCCGATACGCTGAAAGGCATCCTGGGGGAATCCGAGGCAGAGGTCGCCTCGCTGACCGAGGCGCTTCAGTTCTAGCGGCATCCCTCGGCGAGCCACTGCCGCGTCCAGGCGACCGCGGCCTCCAGGTTTCGCTGCGCGCCCTCGGTCGGCGGTTCGCCGAGTTCGAAACGCTCGCCGCGTATCGCCAGCAGCCAGCAGGGCGGCGGATCCTCATCCTCGAGGTCGCGATAGACCTGCAGCACCGACTGCGGCGTCATGGCGTGCGTGGTGAAACTGGCATCCTTGATCGGCGCAATGCGGTCTGCGCCGAAGGGCGCCTGGGCGGAAACGCTGGCGTCGACGAACAGGATCTGCCGCCGGCCGTGGAGATCGAGCGCGTGCTCGACCTGCAGCTGGAAGTCGGTCAGGCATTCGACGTCGGGCAGGCCCAGGGCCTCGATGCGTTCGACGAACAGCGGTCCGAGGGCGTCGTCGCCGCGGCTGGGATTGCCCCAGCCGAACACCAGCACCGGCGCCTTCATGCCAGCACCTGCACGCCGTGGGCGTCCTTGTACTTGCGGTCTAGCACCTGCCCGTCGGCGGCCTCGAGCGTCACCTCCAGCGGCATCTGTCCGAGCGCGTGCGTGGCGCACGACAGGCAGGGGTCGAAGCAGCGGATGGCGACCTCGATGTGATTGAGCAGGCCTTCCGTGATCTCCTTGCCGTCCAGGTACTGCACGGCGACCTTGCGGATCGCCTCGTTCATCGCCTGGTTGTTGTGCGTCGTGGAGACGATCAGGTTGGCGCGGATCACGAGGTCGTCCTCGTTGACGCGGTAGTGGTGGATCAGGGTGCCGCGCGGCGCTTCGATGACGCCGACGCCGCGCTCCTGGCGCTCGCCCTTCGCCATCAAATCGGTGCCCAGGATGTCGTCGTCGTGGAGCAGGTCCTTGATGTTCTCCGCTGCGTGCAGCATCTCGATCATGCGTGCCCAGTGGTAGCCGAGCGTGGCGCCTGAAGGACGGCCGCCGTCGTAGGCCAGGAAGTCGCTGCGCGCCTTGTCGGCCAGCGGGGTCGGGATGAAGTCGCAGTTCACCACGCGCGCCAGCGGTCCGACGCGGTACCAGCCTTCCTCGGCGCCCAGGCTCTTCAAGTGCGGGAACTTCATGTAGGACCAGGGCTTCACGTCCTCGGTGATGATTTCCCAATAGCGGCTGTAGTCGAAGTGGTCGAACATCAGCTTGCCGCTCTTGTCGCGCGCGCGGATGCCGCCGTGGTAGAGGTCCATGGCGCCGTCGGCGCGCACCAGCGAGAGCGAATTGGCGTCGAAGCGGCCGAAGTCGTTGTAGGCCGCCAGGTTCTTCTCGAACAGGTCGCGGATGATGCCGACCGCCTCGCGGCTCCACGCCACCATCTGGTAGGCGTCTTTGAGCAGCAGGTCGCGCTCGGCGACGCTCAACGCCTTGTTGACGCCGCCCGGCACGGAACCCGTGCCGTGCACGCGCTTGCCGGCCGTCAGGCGGATGATTTCCTGCCCGTACTTGCGCAGCAGCACGCCCTTCTTGGCCACCTCGGGCGCCGCGGCAATGACGCCGACCACGTTGCGCTTCGCCATGTCGGAGCCGAAGCCGAACAGCAGGTCGGGCGACGAGAGATGGAAGAAATGCAGCGCATGCGACTGCAGGATCTGGCCGTAATGCATGAGCCGGCGCAGCTTCTCGGCGGTCGGCGTCAGCTTGGCGCCGAGCACCATGTCGAGCGCCTTGGAGGCGGCCAGGTGGTGGGAGACCGGGCAGATGCCGCACAGGCGCTGCACCATGACTGGCACTTCCCAGTACGGGCGCCCCTGGATGAAGCGTTCGAAGCCGCGGAATTCGACGATGTGCAGGCGCACCTGGTGCACCTTGTTGTCGTCGTCGAGCAGGATGGTGACCTTGCCGTGGCCCTCGACCCGCGAGACGGGCTCGATGGCGACGCGCTTCAGCGTCTCCGGGTGGGTGGCGGTTTCAAGTTCGAAGGCCATATCGGTGCCTCAATCGTAGTGGAGCAGGCCGTGGCCCAGCTGGGGCGTGCGGCCGGCGATGAGGTCGGTCAGGAACTTCCAGATAGCGTCGGCGGGCGGCGGGCAGCCGGGCAGGAAGTAATCGACCTTGACGACCTCGTGGATCGGGTGGACCTGGTTCAGCGGCAGCGGCAGCTCGGGATCGTTGGGAATGCCGCCGCGGCCGATGCCCGGTTCCGTCTGGTAGACCTCCTCGAGGATGTCGCGCAGGTCCAGGTGGTTGCGCTGCGCCGGCAGGCCGCCGTTGACCGAGCAGGCGCCGATGGCGACCAGGATCTTGCAGTTCCGGCGGAACTCGTGCAGCACGTGCACGTTCTCCGCGTTGCACACGCCGCCCTCCACGATGCCGACGTCGCAGGGGCCGCAGTGCTTGATGTCGGTGATCGGCGAGCGGTCGAACTCGACGAGGTCGAGCAGCGGAATGATGCGCTCGTCGATGTCGAGGAAGGACATGTGGCAGCCGAAGCAGCCGGCCAGCGAGGTCGTCGCGACGCGGATCTTGGGTTTCACGGCCGGGGCGTTCATTTGGTCTCTCCCTGCTTGGCCGGCGCGACCGGTGCGAACTCCGCGACGTGCGCCGAGATCGGTGCCTCGTCGAAGCGGCGCTGGCCGATCGGCACGGCGAAGCCCTTTCGCTTGGGCAGGATCACGCCCACCGGACAGACCTGCGCGGCCTTGTCGGTGGCGGCGAAATCGGTGTCCGCCAGGCGTCCCGATTCGGCATTGACGATCAGGTGCTTCTTCAGGCCGCGTCCGGACAGCGCGAAGACGTTCTTCCCGTCGACTTCGGCGCTGGCGCGGATGCAGAGCTCGCAGAGGATGCAGCGGTTGAAGTCCAGCAGCACGTCGTGGTGCGAGGCATCGACCGGCCGGTCGGGGAAGAAGTGCGTGAAGTGCGGCGTCATCACGCCCAACTCGTAGCCGAGCGCCTGCAGCTTGCAGCTGCCGCTCTTCTCGCACGACGGGCAGAAATGGTTGCCCTCGACCAGCAGCATCTGCAGCAGCGTCCGGCGCTTGTCCAGGATCTCAGGCGTGTTGCTTTCGACTTCCATGCCGGCGGCGGCGGGCAGGGTGCAGGACGTCGCCGGGCGGCCGTTCACCTTGACCGTGCAGAGCTTGCAACTGCCGTGCGGCTTGAACTCGGGGTGGTAGCACAGGTGCGGGATGAAAACGCCGGCGCTGAGCGCCGCCTGCATCACTGTCTGGCCCGGCGCGAAAGCGACCTCTCGTCCGTCGATGTTGAAGGTGTTGCTCATTTGGCTCCCTCCTCGGCGGAACCCAGGTGTGCCCCGACGTCGTCGCGGCCCGTCATCTGGCGCGCCTGCGACAGCGCGGCGTCGAGATCGAAGGCGGGCTCGAATTCGAGCGATTTCAACCGGCGCTGGTAGGCGGGGCGGAATTTTTCCATGGTGTCGAACAGCGGATGGCAGGCGGTGTGGCCCAGGCCGCAGTGCGCGGCCATCTGCAGCAGTTGGTTGAGCTTGTAGATCTCGTTGAGGTCGTATTGCGTGCCGTGGCCGTCGGCGATCTTGTCCATCAGGTTCTTCAGCAGCGAGGTGCCGACGCGGCAAGGGGTGCAGAAGCCGCAGCTTTCGTGTGCGAAGAAGTGGGTAAAGTTCCGCGCCACCTCGAACATGTCGCGGCCGTGGTCGAACACCATGAAGGCGCCGGCGGTCGGGATGTCCTCGAAGGCGATGCGCCGGCTGAACTCGTTGTCGGCCAGGCAGATGCCCGACGGCCCGGAGACCTGCACCGCCTGCGTGTCGCGGGCGCCGCAGTCGGCGAGCACCTGTGCGACCGTGATGCCGAAAGGATATTCGTAGATGCCGGGCCGCTCGCAGTCGCCAGAAACCGACAGCAGCTTGGTGCCGGCGGACTTGGCGGTACCGATGGCGCGGTACCAGTCGCCGCCCTTGAGCGCGATCAGCGCCGCGGCGGCGAAGGTCTCGACGTTGTTCACGATCGTCGGCTGGTTGAGGAAGCCGTTGGTGACCGGGTAGGGCGGACGGTTGCGCGGCACGCCGCGCTTGCCCTCGAGCGATTCGATCAGCGCCGATTCCTCGCCGCACACGTAGGCGCCTGCGCCGAGATGGATCTCGATGTCGAAGTCGAAGCCCGCCTGGCCGCCGATCTTGCAGCCCAGCCAGCCTTGCTGGCGGCGCCGCTCCAGTACGGCGTTGAGCGGTTCGAGCAGGTAGCGGTATTCGCCGCGCAGGTAGAGGTAGCCGCGGCTGGCACCGACCACGTAGGCGGCCACCGTCATGCCTTCGAACACCAGGTCGGCCTGGCGTGTCAGCAGCACGCGGTCCTTGAAGGTGCCGGGTTCGCCCTCGTCCGCGTTGCAGACGACGTAGCGCGTGGTGCCCGGTGCGTGGCGGCAGGCTTCCCACTTGATGCCGGTGGTGAAGCCGGCGCCGCCGCGGCCGCGCAGGTTCGACTTCTTGATCTCGTCGAGCGTGGCCGAGGGGCCCTGCGTGTGGGCATGCACGCCTTCGCGCCAGGAGCGCTCGTTGGACGCGGCCTCGATGTCGTCCTCCGGTCCGCGCGCGAAGCAGGCGGCGAGCGCCACGCCGGGGGCGAGACCGTTCTCGAGCAGGATGTCGGCGCGGCGCACGTTGTCCTGCACCAGGAACCATTCTGGCGGCCAGTCCGCCACCGGCACCTGCTTCTGGATGAGCTCGGCCATGCGCTCGACCTTCTCGGCGTTCATCGCCGGGATCGCGCGGTAGTTGACGAGCACGGCCGGCCCCTGGTCGCACATGCCGGTGCAGGAAGTCGTGTCGACGCTCACCAGTCCGTCCTCGGAAACGCGGCCCGGCTCCAGCCACAGCTTGCGGCACATGGCGTCCATCAGGTCCTGGTTGCCGAGCATGCGGTCGGTGATGTTGTCGCTCCACAGCACGCGATACCGGCCCAGCGGCTCGGTATGGAAGAAGCTGTAGAAGCCGGCGGTGCTTTCCACCTTGGCCCGCGGCCAGCCGACGGCGGCCGCGATGGCCGTGATGGCGGCGGGGGGCAGCCAGCCATGGGCTTCCTGCACTTCGCGCAGGATTTGCATCAGCCGGGTGCCGTCGTGATTGTGCTTGGCCGCTACGGCAGCGACCGTGTCTTGGAGCGCTTCAGGCATGTGTGCTTCCTTTCACTTCGTGGTTGCTGCATTGCAGCAACTTCCACACTATAGACCCGAAAAGTGACGTTTTCCCCTGTCGTCAACCGCCGTAAGAGACGATTTCCTGCGGAATGCGGTCGAGCGGCACGATCTTGTCGACGCCGCCCAGCTTGATGGCCTCCTTCGGCATGCCGAAGACCACGCAGGTCGATTCGTCCTCCGCCACGGTCTGCGCGCCAGCGTCGTGCATTTCCTTCATGCCGCGCGCGCCGTCGTCGCCCATGCCGGTCATGATGATCCCCAGCGCGTTCTTGCCGGCCACCTGTGCCACGGAGCGGAACAGCACGTCGACCGAGGGCTTATGGCGGTTGACCAGGGGCCCGTCGGCGACCTCGACGTAGTACTGGGCGCCGCTGCGCTTGAGCATCATGTGGCGGCCGCCGGGGGCGATGAGGGCGCGCCCCGGAATGACGCGGTCGCCGTTCTGCGCCTCGCGCACCTCTAGACGGCACAGGCCGTTCAGCCGCTCGGCGAACATCGCGGTGAACTTTTCCGGCATGTGCTGGACGATGACGATCCCGGCGCACACGGCGGGCAGCCGCGTCAGCACCGCCTCAAGGGCCTGCGTGCCGCCGGTGGAGGTGCCGATGGCGACCAGGCGGTCAGTCGTGCCGTACATGCTGGCGCCGGTATGCTGGCTCGAGATCATCGCGTCGGCGGTGAGCTTGGGCGGCGGATTCAGCGTTGCGGCCGGCGCGCTCGTCATGCGGCGCACGGCGCCCATGTTGGCGCGGGCGGCGGACTTGATGGCGGAAACCAGGTCGTTGGCCGAATCCTGCAGGAAGGACTTCACGCCCATCTTCGGCTTGGTGATGATGGTGAAGGCGCCCGAGGCCAGGGCTTCCATCGTGACCTGCGCGCCCTTCTCGGCCAGCGAGGAGCAGATGATCACGGGGGTCGGGTGCTCGGCCATGATCTTCTTGAGGAAGGTGAGGCCGTCCATGCGCGGCATTTCGATGTCGACAACCAGCACGTCGGGCCAAAGCATCTTCATCTTCTCGAGGGCGAAGACGGGGTCCTGGGCAGTCGCGATGACCTCGATGCTCGGGTCGCCGGCGATCGCCTGGGTCACCACTTGGCGCACTACGGCCGAATCGTCGACCACCATCACCTTGATCTTGTCAGCCAATTGCTGGTTCCTCAACGGGTTCTAGATTGGAAAAGGCAAGCCAGACGTCGCCGCTCGCCAGATCGAAAATCAATTTGCGATGCCCCGCGCCGCCGACGTGTTCCGCGGCGGGCACGAGTCCGCGCCGGGCCATCTCGTGACGGGCGGCGTCGAGATTGCGGGAGCCTATCTTGATGGCAGACGCCGAGCTGCCCGGGAACATGTTGCCGGCGCCGAAGAGCTTGGCGACGTATTCGCGCGGATGGCTGCCATGGCGCGCCAGTTCGTGGTCGAACAGGGCGAAGGCGTCTTCCGCGTAGCGCCCGTCCAGGCTGCCGTTCTGGCTGTGGCGCGAATGGCCGGGCAACTGGATGTGGCACATGCCGCCGATGTGCCGGCGCGGGTGCCACAGCGTGACCGCGACGCACGAGCCGAGCAGGGTGGTCAGGCGCAGCGGCGCCGCGCCAAACTCGAATCCGCCGGGTTCCAGGTAGGCGTTGTTCACGGCAGACGATAAATGGTCGGTTGCACCGAGACGAGGCGTTCAGTAAGTCCGTTCAGCGACTCCGAATGTCCGACGATGAAGTAGCCGCCCGGATGCAATTGGTTGATGAGCCGGTCGACCACCTGGCGTTTGGTGTCGTTGTCGAAGTAGATCATCACGTTGCGCAGGAAGATCACATGGAACTTGCCGATGCTGCCGGGCAGCGGCCGGTTGAGGTTCACCGGCGTGAAGCGCGTGTGCTTGCGGAGCTCAGGGGCGATGAGGAACGTGCCCTCATGCTGGCGCACGCCCTTGAGGCAATACTTGCGCAGATACTCGGGCGGCAGGCCACGCGCCTTTTCCATCGGATAGTGCCCGCTGCTGGCCAGGGCCAGCACCTGGGTGTTGATGTCCGAGCCCATCACCGACCAATTGCCGTCGATGCCCAGCGTGTCGGCGAGCACCATGCATATGGTGTAGATCTCCTCGCCGGTCGACGCGGCGGCGCTCCAGATGTCGAGCGCCTTCCCGGCCGGGTGCTTCGCGGCGATGTGGTCGGCGAGGAAGTCGAAGTGCTTTTCCTCGCGGAAGAAGTAGGTCTCGTTGGTGGTCAGCAGTTCGACCATCAACTGGAGCTCGGCCGGGTCGCTGCCGCTCGAGACCAGCTTGAAGTAGTCGGAGTATGAAGTCAGCCCGTGGGCGCGCAGGCGCTTGCCAAGGCGGCCGACGAGCAGGACCTTCTTGGTGTCGGCCAGGCTGATGCCAGCGATCTTGTAGATGAGCTGCTGGAACTTGGCAAACTCGGCGCTGGAGATCTCTTGTTCAATCATTTTTCGGTGGTCGGGCGGCAATTCACTTCCTGCGTGCCGCAGGGCTTTCCCGCCACATCATACCGCCTGGTCCAGGGGGTGTCGCGCCGCAGCGGGCATCCCGCGCGGCCGCCCGGGCGGACGGCCGTTCGCTTCCTGTTCCTGGGCGGTCCGCCGGCGGGTGTCTCGGCAGGCGGAATCGCCGACAATGCTGAAAACGATACTGGTCCGGCAGCTCCTCAGAAGCGCTCGAAGTCCTGCTCGGCCGCGACGCTGACCGGCTTGGCAGCCGGACGCTGCGCCGGGCGGGCGCTTGCCTTCGCCGTCGCCGCCGGCTTGGCGGCGCGCGCCGCCGCTTCCTGCTCGACCTTGAAGAAGGCCATCAGCTCCTGCAGTTGCGCCGCCTGGCCGCCCATTTCTTCGGCGGTGGCCGCCAACTCCTCGGACGCCGACGCGTTCTGCTGCGTCGCCTTGTTGAGCTGGCCCATGGCGCCGTTGATCTGGCCCACGCCGGCGCTTTGCTCCTGGCTCGCCGCCGCGATCTCCTGCACCAGGTCCGAAGTCTTCTTGATGCTCGGCACCATCTCGTCGAGCAGCCGGCCCGCCTTCTCGGCCATCTTCACCGAGGAGCCGGCCAGTTCGCCGATCTCCTGCGCCGCCACCTGGCTCCTCTCGGCGAGCTTGCGCACTTCCGCCGCCACCACCGCGAAGCCCTTGCCGTGCTCGCCGGCGCGCGCCGCCTCGATGGCCGCGTTCAACGCCAACAGGTTGGTCTGGTAGGCGATGTCGTCGATGATGCCGATCTTCTCGGCGATGCGCTGCATGGCGTCGACCGTCTCCTTGACCGCCGTGCCGCCTTCGGTGGCTTCCTGCGACGACTTGGTCGCCATGGTGTCGGTCACCTTGGCGTTCTCGGTGTTCTGCGTGATCGAGGCCGTCATCTGCTCGATGCTCGCCGTGGTCTCCTCGACCGACGCCGCCTGCTCCGAGGACGCCTGCGACAGCGACTGGGCCGTGGCGGAGACCTGCGCGGCGGCATTGTTGAGCGCATGCGCCGCAACGTTGACCTCGCCGATGGTCTGGGTGAGCTTGGCCGCCATGTTCCGCATGGCCTGCTTGAGCTGGCCCGTCTCGTCGCGCCCGTCGACCTCGATGGCGACCGTCATGTCCCCCGCCGCCAGCGCGTTTGCCGCAACGACGGTCTCGTTGATCGGCCCCACGATGCTGCGGGTGATCCAGAACCCGAAGGCCGCAGCCAGGATCGCGGCAGCGAGCCCGAGCGCGACGATGAGCGTCTCGGTTTCGCTGGCATCCGCGAGGGACTGCGCGCCGGCCTTCTTCATGCTGTCCGACTGGTGCTTGATCAGGTCCTCGGCGGCGGCCATGTACTCGCCTTGGCTCTTCCGCAGCACGGTCATCATGAATTCGATGCCTTCGTCCCGCCGATTCGACCTGACGAGTTCAAAGAACTTCGCCTGGTCGGCCTCGTAGCCCTTGCGCGCCTCGATCAGCCTGGCGAACATCTTCTTGCCTTCCTCGCTGCGGACCGTCTTCTCCAGCTTCTCGGTGTTTTCGTCGATGGTCTTGCGCGCGACCGGGAGACGATCGAGCTCCTTCTGCACTTCCGACGGCTTGACCAGCAGGGTATTGCGCATGATGCGGGCCATCAGATTGACGTTGTCGATGATGGCGTTGGCCCAGACCGTCTTCGGGAACTTGTCGTTCACCAGGCCATCCACCTGGGTGTTCAACTGGCCGACGCGGACGTAGGCAAGGGTGCAGATGACGGCCAGCAGGACGAGCACGAAGCCGAAGCCGAAGGCGAGTCTTGCGCCGATCCCAAGGTTTTTCAGCATGTGGGGTACTCCCTTGAAGTAAAGCTGCAGTCAATGGCGATGGCATGCATCGGGGCCGAACGGCGGCGGTTGGTGGAATGCCGTGATTCTTCCCTTCAGGCCGAAGGGCGCGGGGTGTCGGGTACCGCGGTGCCGGTCACGCCCGCGATGGCGGCCATCTCGTCGACGGAAAGCACCCGCAGGATGTCGAGGATGATGACGAACTTGCCGTCGACCTTGCCCATGCCGGCGATGAAGTCGGCCCGGATCTTCGCGCCGAACGCGGGCGGCGGCTCGATCTCCGCCGACCCGATCTCCAGCACTTCCGACACCGCGTCGACCATGATCCCGATGTCGTGCCGCCCTTCCTCCTGCTGCACTTCGACGATCACGATGCAGGTACGCCGCGCCACCTCGGTCGCACGTCCGCCGAAGCGCGCCGCCAGATCGATCACCGGCACCACCGCCCCGCGCAGGTTGATCACGCCGCGGATGAACGTCGGCATCATCGGGATCTCGGTCAGGCTGCCGTACTCGATGATTTCTTTCACGTTCAGGATGCCCACGGCGAACATCTCGCCGGCCAGCTGGAACGTCAGATACTGGTTCGTTTCGCCGCCGGCCGTGGCGGTGCGCACCGCCACAGCTCCGCCCGTGGGCGCTTGCACGAGTTCTCCCATGTCGGCCTCCTCTCAGAAGCGCTCGAAGTCCTGCTCGGTCGCGACGCTGACCGGCTTGGCGGCCGGACGCTGCGCCGGGCGGGCGCTTGCCTTCGCCGTCGCCGCCGGCTTGGCGGCACGCGCGGCCGCTTCCTG
>JBLNBJ010000071.1:0-7507 GCA_050259835.1 Ignavibacteria bacterium
AAGCGCCAAACCGCTCACCGCGTTGAGCCGAGGGTGGCGGGTGGTCGTCGACGCGTAGGTAAAGGAGGAGGCGGACGCCTTTTCGATCTTGTCCGCCGGGGGACACGAAGCGGCGACGACCACCCGTCGCCCTCGGCGGGTCGAAGGCACGGCGGTCTCACGAACCACCCGTCGCCCTCGGCGAGCCGGAGGCACCGGTTTAGGGCTCGACCAATATCGCCCGAAAGTCGTTGACGTTGGTCCGCGTAGGCCCAGTGACGACAAGGTCGCCCAAGGCCGCGAAGAAACCGTAAGCGTCGTTATCCCCGAGCATGGCCCGAGCATCGAGCCCGGCAGCGCGAGCGCGAGCCAAGGTATCGGCGGTCATGACGGCGCCAGCATTGTCCTCGCTGCCGTCGATGCCGTCGGTGTCGCAGGCGATGGCGTGGATGCGCGGGTGCCCGCGCAGGGCGAGAGCCAGCGCCAGCAGGAACTCGGCGTTGCGGCCGCCGCGTCCTCGGCCTCGTACAGTGACGGTCGTCTCGCCGCCCGAGAGGATCACGCAGGGCGCCGCCGCGGGGATGCCGGATTCGGCGCACGACAGCGCGATGCCGGCCAGCACGCGCGCGGCTTCGCGCGCTTCGCCCTCGATGCGGTCGCCGAGCACCAGCGGCGTGATGCCGGCGGCGCGCGCGGCTTCCGCGGCGGCGGCCAGCGCGGCGTTCGGCGCGGCAACGATGTGGGATTCGTTGCGCGCGAAGCCCGCGTCGCCGGGCTTCGGCGTTTCCGCGGCGTCCGAACTGAGCCGCGCGCGCACGGCTTGCGGCGCCGCGATGCCGTAGCGGTCGAGGATCGCCAGGGCGTCGGCGCAGGTCGTGGGATCGGGCTGCGTCGGTCCCGAGCCGATGACACCGAGGTCGTCGCCCGGCACGTCGGAGATCGCGAGAGTCGTCACCGGGGCCGGCTGCGCGGCGAGCGCGAGGCGGCCGCCCTTGATCGCGGAGAGATGTTTCCGCACGCAGTTGATCTCGTCGATGGCGGCGCCGCAGCGCAGCAGGTCGCGCGTCACCGACTGCTTGTCGGCGAGCGAGAGGCCGGGCGCCGGCAGCGCCAGCAGCGCCGAGGCGCCGCCCGAGAGCAGTGCGAGCACGCGATCAACGGGTTGCAGGTTCGCCACGGCGTCGAGGATGCGCTGCGCCGCGGCCATGCCCGCCGCATCGGGAACCGGGTGCGCGGCTTCGATCACCTCGATGCGGCGACAGGGAACGCCATGGCCGTAGCGCGTGACCACGCAGCCCGAGAGCCTGGCGGGATCGCCGCGCCATTGGTTCTCGACCGCATGCGCCATCGCAGCCGCAGCCTTGCCGGCCCCGACCACGACGAGCCGGCCGACGGGCGGTGCGGTGTTCAGGCGCTCGAGGTAAGGCGGCAGGCAACCGGCCGGCGCAACGGCCGCAATGGCGGCATCGAACAGCCGCCGCAGGAAGTCACGCTGCCCGGAGCGGCCGTCCATGGGGCGCCGTCACTGCCCGTAGACCGAGGCCTTGCGGTAGAAGGCGAAAATCTCGGCCAGCGCGCTGCGCTGCTGCGGATTGGTGTTGATGAACTCCACGCCGCAGGTGTGGCGGCCATCCTCGATGCGCTGCCAGCAGACGCGCGCATCGACGGCGAGGGGCTTCTGGTTCTGGTAGCTGTTCAAGTCGTCGGCCGGCATCTGGATGCTCAGGGTGACCGGCGCGTTCTGCTTGAGTTCCTTCGGCACGACCAGCCGCATGCCCGTCAGGCTCAAGTCGGAGGCCAGCGACTCCATGCGCGCGGATTCGCCCTGGCTCGCCACCAGCACCAGCATGCCGCGCTCCAGGCGCGGGAAGCGGCGCTTCTCGCCGCTCGGCCGGGCGGCGTCGACCTCGATCATGCGCTGGAACTGGAAGCCCGACATGACTTCGTTGAGTTGTTCGGTGACGCGGTGCAGGTCGTTGCCGATGGCGGCTGTCGTCTCGACCTTGGTCGAGCTTTCGTTGAGCGTCGCGAACAGGCGCTCGAGCGTGGCCTCGAGCCCGGCCAGTTGCTCCATCTGCTGGCGGCTGGCGTCGACGATGGCGGCGTTGCCCTCGGCTGCCTCGGCCACCACCTCGGACATGGCCGACATCACCTGCGAGGTCTCGTCCGCCACGCTCTGGCTGGCATGCACGCGCTCGACCACGGCGTTCATGGTCTCGCGCAGCTGGTGCACGCGCTCGTTGATGGTCGCGACGATGGTGGTGACCTCGGTTGCCGAGAGCGTGGTGCGCTCGGCGAGCTTCCTCACCTCGTCGGCCACCACGGCGAAGCCGCGGCCCTGCTCGCCCGCGCGCGCCGCCTCGATGGCGGCGTTCAGGGCCAGCAGGTTGGTCTGGTTGGCGATCTCCTTGATAGTGTCGATGATGCGCGTGATCTCCTCGGCCGCGTCGGCGAGGTCGGTCACCTCGCCGGCGACGCGGTTCACCTCGCCCACCGTGGCTTCCATCTCCTGGATGTTGCGCTGGACGGCGGCGACGCCCTCGTGGCCCTTCTCCTGCACCTCGCGCGTGCGCGCGGCGGCGGTGCCGGCCTGCTCCTCGACGCTGCGCGCCACTTGCGTCAGCGACTGCGTCTCGGACACGACCTCCGCGGCGCGCGCCTCTTCCTGGCGGCTCACCTCGGCCGTCTCCTTGGCGATGGTGGCGATCTGGAAGGCCGACTGGCCCATCTGGCGGCCGGTGTCCTCGACGTTGCCGAGGATGCGCGAGAGCTTGCCGATGACGTCGTTGAAGATGCGCTGCAGGATGCCGATCTCGTCGTGCGCGGTGATGTCCACGCCGCGCGTGAGATCGCCCTGCTCGACGGCCTTCAGGGCATCGCAGAGGTTGAGGATCGGCTTGAGGAACAGGCGCGCGACGAAACCGATCAGCAGGAACTGCAGCATGAACTCGAGGCCCGATTCCCACACCGAGTTGAAGTGGTAGGCGGCGCGGTTGTCGATCATCGCCTTGATCGCCGCCGCCGGCGCGCCGTCGCGCTGCGCGATGTCGATCATCTTCTGCAGCTCGTGCGAGGCCAGCAGGCGGTTGTAGATGGTCGTCACCATGGTGACGACGAAGAAGCCGATCTGGAATTTCCAGCGGATGCTCAGATTGACGAACCAGTTCATTGCGATTCCCCGATAAATCGTCCGCAGATGCGAGGCGGAAGCCCATCCAAAGAGTGGGTGATTCTACGCGATGCCCTCGGCCGAGGCGCTGAGCCAAGGGAAGCGGATGGTCGTCGACGCGGAGGTAAAGGAGGACCCGGCCATTACGAGCAAAGCGAGCCGCCTAGTCGCCTCCCCCGCGAGGGGGAGGCCGGGAGGGGGCGGGCGTCCTTGCGTCGCAGACGATTACTGACGCCTCGCGTCAGTAATCGTCCCCAATCATTGGAGGCGCCTCTCGGACCTGCGACAACAAGTCCTCGGCCTGCAATTCGTTATCCGCAAAAACGACTTTCACCGTACCGGCATAGGCCCCCTCCGCCCGCAGCCGCTTGGCCTCGGCGCTCGCTTCCTTGAAGCTCGGGTGCTCGCCGATCTTGGCGAGCCGGCGGATCGGCTGCTCGACGATTTCATAGAGGTAGTAAGGCATTTCGCTTCCTATTCGACGTAGCGCTTGGTCGCCTTGCGGCGGCCGGGTTTGGATTTCTGGATGATCACGCCGCGCACGGCGGCGAGGCCCTCGATGGCGATCTCGGGATAGGCGGGGTTGAGCGGCACCAGGCGCCAGGCGCCGCCGTCGCGGCGCAGCTGGCGGAAGATCCAGTCGCCCTGCGCATGGGCCAGCACGAAGCTGCCGTCCTTCGCCTCGCCCGAGGGCTCGACGACCACCACCTCGCCCTCGACGAATTCCGGCGCCATGCTGTCGCCCAGCACCATCAGTGCGAAGGCCTCGGCGTCGTCGCAGGCGGAAGCGGCCGGCGCCGCGGCCGCGATGGGAATGCTGCGGCTCATGCTTGCGCGAAGGGCCAGCGCAGCGTGTCGCCGCCGATCTCGCTCTGCGGGCGGCCGACGTAGTAGCCCTGCGCCAGCTCGACGCCCATCGCGCGCAGCTCAGCGAGCACCTCCTCGCTCTCGACGTGCTCGGCGATCACCTGGATGCCCAGGTCGGCGGCGAGCTGGTGGATGGTCTGGACGAAGGACTTGTCCTTCTGGTTCTCGAGGATCTTGACGATGAAGTCGCCCTCGATCTTGAGGAAGTCCACCGGGAAGCGGCGCAGGTACTGGAACGACGAGAAGCCGGAGCCGAAGTCGTCGATGGCGAGCTTGAAGCCGCACAGCTTGAGCTCGGCGATCAGCTTCTCGAGCACCACGATGTTCTTGACGGTATCGCGCTCGGTGATCTCGAACACGATCTGGCCAGGCTGGATGCCGCAGTCCGCGATGATGCGCTTCAAGGTGGCGACGAAGTCCGACACCGCCAGCGCGCGCGGCGACAGGTTGATGAACACGTAGCCCTTGAAGCCGAGGCTCATCACCTTGCGCAGCGCCTTCTCCATCACGATGGAGTCGAGCCGGTGGATGACGCCGGCCTTCTCGGCGAACTCGATGAAGCGCGCGGCCTCCATCGGCGCCTCGCCCTCGATGGCGATGCGTGAGAGCACCTCGAAGCCGACGATGGAGCTCCGCTGCAGGTCCATGATCGGCTGGAAGAAGGGCACCACGCGGCCTTCGTTGATGGCGGCGACGACCTCGACCGTGGTCTGCGTCATGTCGCGGAAGACCTCGGCGACCTCCTCGTCGCTCGGCACGCCGACCTGGTGCTTGCCCGCCGTCTTGGCCTTGTACATCATGTTGTCGGCGAACAGGAACAGGTCCTTCGAGTTGTCGGCGTGCAGCGGATAGATGGCCAGGCCGATCGAGGCGCTGCCGTTGATGCGGGCGCCGCCGGCCGTCTCGATCTCCAGCGCGAAGACGGCATCGAGCACGCGCTGCGCGACGGAAAGCGCCGTGCCCGGCGTCACGTCGGGCAGCAGGATGACGAACTCGTCGCCGCCGTAGCGCGCGAAGATGTCGCCCGGGCGCAGCATCTTCTTGACCGCCGGCGCGAAGGCCTGCAGGTAGTTGTCGCCCACCGCGTGGCCGTGGCCGTCGTTGATCAGCTTGAAGTTGTCGAGGTCGATCACCAGCAGCGCGAACTGGTAGCCGTGACGCTGGGCGCGCGCCACTTCGTACTCGAACAGTTCCCAGAACACGCGGCGGTTGTAGAGGTCGGTGAGCGGGTCGCGCGTGGCGTAGTACTCCATGTCGCGCGTGTACTTGTGGATCGCCTTGACCGAGCCGACCACGTTGAGCATGGTGGACAGGATGCTGTCCATGACGAGGCGCAGCGTGTCGTCGTCCACCGCAGTGGCGTTCACGCCGATGCCGACGATGCCGCCGATCTTCGGGTTGTCCACCATCAGCGTCTTGGTGTGCAGCGCCACGGCTTCGGCGTCGAGCTCCAGCGTCGGCTCGCTGCCGGGCGGCACGTGGTGGTGCAGGCTCAGTTGCGAGAGGCCCGAGAAGCGCGGGTCCTCGAACACCAGCCGGCGCACGTGCGCCTCCATCATGTCGCGCGTCCGCTGCGTGGGCGCCTGGCCCCAGAAGATCTCGAGGTCGAAGATCTCGTCGCCCACTTCGAACAGCGAGAACATCATGTGGGTGGTCATCACCGAGTTGATCTCGGACAGCAGGCGCGCGATGTAGTCGCCCCAGTCGCGCACCACCTCGGAGGTGATGACGAACTTCTCCATCAGGCCGATCTCGAAGTGCAGCACGTGCTTGTCTACAGCGACGCGGCGCAGCTTGTCGACGAGCTCGTTGAGATGGGCGAACAAGTGGCGGAATTCGTCGAAGCCGGGGTCGAAGCGCGTGAACTGCAGGTGGCGCAGATCGGCCACCGCGTTCACCTGCGATGCCGCCATGTCGACCTCGCCGATCGCCGTCTCGAGGCGGCGGCTGACGCGCCAGACGGCGAGGGCCGCCAGGCCCATCAGCAGCGGCGCGAACACGACCGTCCACAGCACGAAATCCTGGCGGGCCTTGGCCACCAGCGGCGCGAAGTCCTGCTTCACCTCGATGACGCCCAGCACTGCGCCTTCCTTGGCGGAGCCATGGCAGCGCATGCAGCGGTCGCCGGCCACCAGCGGCATCAGGTAGCGCACGCCGCCCTCGGGCGTCTCGATGACGGCGCGGCCGCCGGCCAGCACCTTCTCGATGGCGCCGTCCACCGGCGGCTGCTCGATGCCGCCGTGGTCCAGTTCGACGATGGGACCGCGGTAGATCTGCAGCAGAGTCGGGGTGTCCTTGGCGGTGTCGCGGATGGCGGCGATGAACTGCTCGGCCTGGCTGCGCCGCCAGCCGGTGCTCATCAGCTGATACATGCCCGTGAACGCCACCTGCGCCAGCGCCGACGACGAGGCGCGCGCGTTCTCGCGCACCGTGTGCTCGACCACGCGGCCGATGACGACGTAGGTGCTGCCGAAGAACCCGATGCCCACGACGGCGGATGCCGCCATGATGAATGTTCGTATGCGCATTTTTTATACGTTCTGTTGGGTATGGGGCGACCGGGGCATTGTAACCCCCGCACCATCCGCGCGGGCTTTGCCGCATAATCGCGGCCGATGGATGCCCCCCTCCGAATCCTCGTCATCGAGGACAACGCCGACCTCGCAGCCAACCTCGTCGACTACCTGGCCGCGCACGGCCATCTGGCCGACGCCGCCGGCGACGGCATCTCGGGTCTCAACCTCGCCGCGCGCCAGGACTACGACGTCATCCTGCTCGACATCATGCTGCCCGGCCTCGACGGCCTCGCGCTGTGCCGGCGCCTGCGCGAGGAGTGCGGCCGTTCGACGCCGGTGCTGATGCTGACCGCGCGCGACACCATCGAGGACAAGATCGCGGGCCTCGAAGCCGGCGCCGACGACTACGTCGTCAAGCCCTTCGTCCTGCGCGAAGTGGCGGCGCGCATCAAGGCCCTGGCGCGCCGCGCGCGCGGCGCCTCGCCGCGGGCCCGCCTGCAGGTCGGCGACCTCGATTTCGACACCGGCACCTTCGAAGTCTCGCGCGCCGGCACCGCCATCGACCTGCCGCCGATCCCGCTGCGGCTGCTCGAGGCGCTGATGCGCGCGAGCCCGCGGGTGCTTTCGCGCGATGACCTGGTGCGCGCCGTGTGGGGCGACGCGCCACCCGACAGCGACGCCCTGCGCGCCCACATGCACGTGCTGCGCAACGCCATCGACAAGCCCTTCGAGCGCCCGCTGCTGAAGACGCTGCGGGGGCTGGGGTGGCAGATTACCGAGGCGGCGTGAGGTGAGCCTGGGCCGGGGACGGGTTTGTTCTCGGGGAAGCTTGATGCGAGGCGCCTCGTGCGCTCGGGCCGACGGGGTGCCCTGCTGCGCTCCGTGTCCCCCGGCGGACAAGAGCTTAAATTCGTCCGCCTCCTCCTTTCCCTCCGCGCAGCAGGGCACCCCATCGGCCCGGCGAGCAAGCGTACGA
>JBLNBJ010000072.1:0-10505 GCA_050259835.1 Ignavibacteria bacterium
GATCGCCACGGCGTCGACGCGGTCCTGCGCCAGGGCGGCGAGCCCGGCGGTGGCCTCGGCGTTGGCCGGGTCGAGCGCCAGCACATGCTTGTAGGTGGCCTCGGCGGCGTCGTAGCGCGCGGCGCCCTTCTGCCGCTGGGCGTCGGCGAGCAGGCGATCGGTGATGCGAATCAGCGCGTTGCGGTAGGCGATCAGATACACCTGGTTGGCGGGCGCCTCGCGCACCGCCTGCGCGAGCTTGGAAAGCCCCTCCTCTTCCTTGCCGTGGGCGAACAGGTCGATGCCCTGCTGGTGCGCGACCTCGCCGGCGCAGCCGGCCAGCGCGAGCATCAGGAAGGCCGGGAAGACGACGGATCGCTTCATGGCGCGCTCCCCGCCGGCAGCGTCTGCACCGTGTTCATCGGCTGGTAGCGGAAATAGAGTTGCCCGCCCTCGAACTTCTCGAGCCGATAGGCGCCGCCAATGCGCTCGCCGACCTTGACCGGCAGCACCCGCTCGCCCTGCACCAGCAGGAACACCGGCGCCCTGCCCGGCTCCGCGATGCGCCCCATGAAGCGGAAGGGCAGCGGCGGCGCCTGCGGCGGGGCGGGTGCAACGCCAGGGGCGCCCGCCACGGGCGTGGGGGGCGGCGGCGGCTGCCAGGTGTGCGGCGCGAAGATGTCGACGACCTTTTCGGGTGACGCGGGATTCTCGGCGGCTGGATTCTCCGGCGCCGGATTCTCCGCCGCCGCATGCTGAACGGGCAGCGGCATCCGGGGCGACGGCTTGGCCGGCGTGCCGGTCGGCTGGGGCGGCGGCGGCGGCGGCGCCGGCTCGGGCTCCTCGCGGCCGAACCACCAGCCGGCGGCGATGGCGGCGGCCAGCACGGCCGCAGCCACCCATGCGCGGTATCCCGAGGCCGTCTTCATGAAGCCGCCGCGAAGCTGAACGAAAGGCGCACTTCGGCATCCAGCGTCGGGTCGCTGGCGAGCGTGCGGTGCACGTTCAGATCGTCGAGCCGCGCCGTCGGCGACGAGGCCAGCACGTCCCGCAAGTAGGTCCGCAACACCGGATAGGTGAGCTTGAGCGGCAGCTCGACCTCGAAGATGCGCTTCGTATCCTCGGCCTTCACCTGATAGGCGCTGCGCGTCACCGTCACGCCATTCCGCTGCGCCAGCGCGTTCAACTGCTTGAGGAGTTCGGGCGCCTGCGCGAACGACGGCAGCCGCTGCACCGGCGCCTCCGCCTGGCGCGCCGGCGCCGCCGCGTGCGAAAGCCGCGCGGCTTCCGCCTGCAGGTCGTCGCGCTCGGCGCGCGCGGGCAGCGTGGCCGCGACGAAGAAGGTCAGGCTGGCAATCAGCAGGCCGGCCCCGGCCATGCCGGCCAGGCCCAGACGGCGGAGGATGGCGGGAGCCCTCACCGTGCGCTCCGCCATTCGGCCACCAGCATGAAGCGCACCGGATGCTGCGGATTCTCGGTCACGACTTCGGATTGCGTCATGCGCACGTTGGCAAGCGCCGGCGCCGACTGCAGGCGCTGGAAGTAATCGGCCGATGCGCCGAAATCCTTGGCTTCGCCGCCGATCTGGATTTCCTTCTCGCCCGGATGCAGGCTGAGCAGCGTGACCGAATCGTCCGCCGCGGCTTCGAGCGACGAGAACAGGCCTTCCCAGCGCGCGGCGGAAGGCGCGGCCGTGCGCAGAGCCTCGGGCCCCGGCGCGCCGCGCGGCGCCGCGCGCGCGCGCTCGGCCGCCCGGCGCTGGGTTTCGGCCTGCGCCTGCGCGTCGTCGCGCTCGGCCGACACGGCGAGGTAGTCGCCCCAGGTCAGCACGGCCGCCAGGACGCCCGCGGCCAGCAGCAGCCGCCCGAGCCGGCGGCGTCCGGGATCGGCGCGCCGATAGTCGAGCCAGAGGCGGTCCATCAGGCCATGCCCCAGACGGCCAGGCCGGCCGCCTCGTCGACGCCCGGCATGCGCGGCGGCTCGACGCTGCGGTGGCTCCAGAAGCTGCCGCCCGGAAGCATCGCCTCGCCGCTCAGGTCGGCCAACCAGAGGATGCCGCCCGGCTGGCGGGCATGCAGTTCGCTCTCCTCGAGCAGCAACTGGGGCAGCAGGCTGCCGCCGCCGGCGCGGCTGTCGACGTATTTCCAGCGGCCGCCGTCGAGCGCCGCGAGCGTGATGCGGCCCGGCTCGACCACGGCGAGGCAACCGACGGCGCGCTGCATCTGGCGGCGCGCCCGGTTGAACACCGGCATCAGGCTGGGCTGGACCGACACCAGCCGCCCGCGGTCGCGGCACGCATCTTCCAGCGCCGCCAGCAGCGGCCGCGGCACGCCGCAGGCGATGGTGGGCAGGCTGTCCTGGGACGGGCTGACGCGCAGTTCCCAGTCGCGCGCGAGGTCGCCGAACACCTCGCGGAACACCACCTCGGCAAGATTGCGCCGCTCGGCGTCGCTCATGCCGCTGCCGGGCGGGATCACGGCATGGCGCACGTAATGTCCCGACAGCACCACGGTGACGTCGCGGCCGTGCCAGGCCGGTTCACCGAGCAGCGCCTGCAGCGCGGCGACGCCCTTGTCCCAGCGGGCGCTTTCCTGCTCGGGCAGCGCCAAAGCATGCCGGTCGATCAGGCGCGTGCGCCACCAGCCGCCGACGACGAGCGCCGACAGCCGCTCGGGCGCCAGGCCGACGAAGACGCGCTCAGGCGACAAACGTGACACGGTTGATTTCCTCGAGCGTCGATTCGCCGCGCCGCACCAGTTCCAGCGCGGCGTCGCGCAGGTCGCGCATGCCCGCGCGCTGGGCCTCCTCGCGCAGGCGGCGCAGCGGCGCGCCGCCGACCACCAGTTCGCGCAGGTCGTCGTTGAGCCGCAGCAGCTCGGCAATGGCGCGGCGTCCCTGGAAGCCGGTGCCGCGGCATTGCGCGCAGCCGCGGCCCTTGAAGAAGCGGAAGTCCTTCGCCGCTTCGGGCGAAATGCCGGAATCTGCCAGCAGGGCCGGGGCTGGCCGGTCCGGCACGCTGCAGTGCGGGCAATTCGTCCGCACCAGGCGTTGGGCCAGGATGCCGTTGATCGATGACGCGAAGCTCTGCGGCGCCACGCCCATGTGCAGGAAGCGGCTGATGACGTCGAGCGCGTTGTTGGCGTGCACCGTGGTGAACACCAGGTGGCCGGTCAGCGCCGACTGCACGGCGATCTGCGCCGTCTCGCCGTCGCGGATCTCGCCCACCATGATCTTGTCCGGGTCGTGGCGCAGGATCGAGCGCAGGCCGCGCGCGAAGGTGAGTCCCTTCTTCTCGTTGACCGGGATCTGCAGCACGCCGGGCAGCTGGTATTCGACCGGGTCCTCGATGGTCACGATCTTGTCGTGGCCCGTGTTGATCTCGCTGATGACCGCGTAGAGCGTGGTGGTCTTGCCGCTGCCCGTGGGCCCGGTGACCAGCAGCATGCCGTAGGGCTCGCGCGCGAGCCGGCGCACCGTGCGCATGAACTCGCCCTCGAAGCCGAGGCTGTCGAGCGTCAGGCTCGCCATCTGGTCGGTCAAAGCCTGCTTGTCGAGAATCCGCAGCACGGCGTCCTCGCCGTGGATGCTAGGCATGATGGAGACGCGGAAGTCGACCTCGCGCCCGTCGATGGCCACCTTGAAGCGGCCGTCCTGCGGGATGCGCCTTTCCGCGATGTCGAGTTCGGCCATGACCTTTATCCGTGAGATGACTTGTTCCGCCGTCTGGCTGCCCTTCGGTTCGGCGATCGTCGACAGCACCCCGTCGAGGCGGTACTTGATGCGCAGACCGTCCGCCGTCGACTCGAGATGGATGTCGCTCACCTTGGCCTTGTAGGCATCGTAGAGCGTGGAGTTCGTCAGCCGGACGATGGGGCTCTCCTCCATCTGGATGGTGTCCAGCCGCAGCACCTCGACGGCGTCGCGGATCGCCTGCTGCTCGGCGGCATAGGCCGGCAGCGCGTCCATCGCGCGCATGGAGTCGCTGTGGCGCGCCAGCACGGCGGCGATGTCGCCGGCCTGGGCGAAGCGCAGCGTGAAGGGCCGGCGCAGGTAGGCGTCGGCCCAGGGCATCAGCGTCGGCGCCGACGCCTTGTCGGCGATCAGCATCAGGAGGCCCGACTCGTCGACGGCCGCCATGCAGCAGCGCGCCTGCGCCTCGGCGTAGGGCAGCACCTCGAAGGCCGGCGTGAGCTGGTAGAGCCGGTCGATGTCGAGCGGCGGCAATTCCTGGCGCTCGAAGGCGCGGCGGTCGATCAGCGCCTTGCGCCGCTCGGGCGCGCGCCGCGGCGCTCGGGCCCGGTCCAGGCATGGCCGGGCTCGGACCTGGCGTGTTCCTCGGTGGGGTTCATTGCACGCTCCCGGCAAGTTCGAAGATAGGCATGTAGAGCAGCACCACGATGAAGGCGATGAAGACGCCGATGGTCAGCATCAGCAGCGGCTCGAACAGCTTCGAGAACCACTCGACCCAGCGCGCGGTGTCCTCGTCGTGGAAGTCGGCGATGCGGATCAGCTTCTCGCCCATGTCGCCGGCCTTCTCGCCGACGCGCAGCAGGTCGGTGGCCACCGGCGGCGCCAGGCCGGCGCGCTCCATCGCCTCGGACAGCGCGACACCGCCGCGCACGTCTTCGAGCGCGCGATCGAGCGCGGCGGTCTGGTCCTCGTTGAGCAGCTCGCGCGACATGTCCATGGCGGACGTGACCGGAATGCCGCCCTGCAGCAGCAGCCCCATGGTGCGATAGAAGCGCGCCAGCGCGTAGTTGCGGAAGCGCTCGCGCACCGGCCGCATAAAGGGCAGCCGCAGCGCGCCGCGCAGCAGCGTGCGCCAGCCCCAGCCGCGGCGCCGGAACAGCACGACGCCGGCGACCACCGCCACGGCGACGACGCCGAAAATTTGGAGCCCATAGTCGCCGACCAGACTGCCCCACTTGAGCAGCAGCCGCGACATCAGCGGCAACTCGCCGCCGAGGTCTTCATAGACCTTGGAGAAGCGCGGCACCACGTAGGTCATCAGGAACAGCACGACCAGGCCGCCGACGCCGAGCAGCAGCGCCGGGTAGATCGAGGCCGAGGTGAGCCGCTTCTGCACGGCGTCCATGCGGCCGCGGTAATCGATGAAACGCGCCAGCGCGCCGGCCAGGTCGCCAGTCTGCTCGGAGGCCGAGGTGAGCGCGAGATAGAGCGGCGGGAACACCGAGGGAAACTGCCGCAGCGCCGCCGAGAACGACTTGCCCTGGCGCAATTGCCGGATCAGCGCATCGATCTGCCGGCGCTTGGCGCTGCCCCCCGCTTCCTTGCGCGCCAGCGCGCCCAGCGCCTCGATCAGCGACAGGCCGGCCTCGAGCAGCGAGCGCAGTTCCTGGCTGAACAGCACGAGGTCGAACGCCGGCTCGCGCCGCACCGCCACGCGCCAGCCCCCCATGGGCCGAAGCGAGACGACATCGTAGCCCTGCGCCGTCATGCTCGCCGCCGCATCGTCCGTGTTCGCAGCGTCGACGAGCAGCGTGGTGACGCCTTCTTCGCGGCGGTAGGCGGTGACTTGGTAGCGCATGCGGTTAGGCCGAGTAAGACGGGTAAGGCGAAAACCCCTGCCTTCGGCCCGCCGAGGGCGACGGGTAGTCGTCGCCGCTCCGTGTCCCCCGGCGGACAAGATCGATAAGGCGTCCGCCTCCTCCTTTACCTACGCGTCGACGACCACCCATCACCCTCGGCTCACGTCTTGGTGTCGTAGCGCTTCGGCTCTCGTGCGGTTGCCGCCGGGCTGATGGGGTGCCCTGCTGCGCGTAGGTAAAGGAGGAGGCGGACGAATTTCGCCTTTGTCCGCCGGGGGACACGGAGCGCAGCAGGGCACCCCGTCGGCCCGAGCGCCCAAATCGTCCCGCATCCAAGCATCCGGCGCACTCCCAAGCATCGGTCATGGCACGACGCCCCCTACCAATTCCCGATGTCGGCGTTTTCGCCGCTGCCACCCGGCGCCCCGTCCTTGCCGTAGGTCCACACGTCATAGTCCCCATGGTCGCCGGGGCTCTTGTATTGGTACGGGTGTCCCCACGGATCGGGCGGCACACCCTTCTTGAGATAGGGCCCGGCCCAGTTCGCGATGCCGGGCGGCGCCTTCACCAAGGCGGCCAAGCCCTGCTCCGTGGTCGGATAGCGGCCGACGTCCAGCCGGTAGGCATCGAGGCTTTTCTCGAGCGCGTCGATCTGGGCGCGCGCTTCCTTCACCTCGGCCTTGCCGATCTGGCCGAAGTACTTGGGCCCGACATAGCCGGCCAGCAGGCCGATGATCGCGACGACCACCAGCAGTTCGAGCAGGGTAAAGCCGCTCTGCCTTCTCACCGGGATGATCCTCCTGTGCGTCGCCCCCCTGCCATCCTGAGGGGGACGCGTGAAATTCCGTCGGGGATCGGGGGGCGCCAAACGTACCGGGCGTAGATCATGGCGCCGCGACGAGGTTGATGGAGTTCAGGTTGAAGTACTGCTGGTCCGAGACGATGCGCAGCACGTGCAACCCGGCCGTCAATGCGAACGCGGGCGTCGACACGGTCTGGAAGGCGCTCCACGAGCCGGTCTGCGGCACCGTCACGGGGCCGGCCACCTTGACGCCGTCGACCTCCACGTGGAAAGCGGGCGCGGCGCTGGTGTAGTTGTTCGCTACGCGCAGTTGCGCGACGTAGTTGCCGGCGGTCGCCGCCGAGATCGTGTAATTCAGCCACTCGCCGGTGGCGAAGTTGTTGACCACGTAGCCGCCGCCCGCCGGGTCGGCGGAAGCGACGATGTCCACGCCTTCGTTCGGCCGGTACTGGCCGCCGAGATTGCTGGCGGTCGTATCGTTGTAGCCGACGCCCTGCCCGCCGAGGTCGAAGTTCTCCGCCTCCACGACGCCCGGCACCCGTACCGGCGTGCCGGTGAACGGCAGCCCCTTGTAGGTGCTGAGGTAGCCGCCGCCGGTCGTCGCAGCCGTCGCGGTGACGCTGACCGAGTTCAGGTTGAAGTACTGCTGGTCGGCGACGATCTTCACCACGTGCCTGCCGGCGCTCATGTTGAAGGCCGGCGCGGAGACGGACTGGAAGCTGCACCAGCCGCCGGTCTTCGGCACCGTCACCGCACCGGTCAGCTTGACGCCGTCCACCTCGATGTGGAAAGCCGGCGTGCCGCCCGCGTAGTTGTTGGCGACACGCAGCTGGAAGGCGTAGCTGCCGCTGGTCGCGGCGTTCACCGTGTAGTTCAGCCATTCGCCGGACGCGATATTGTTCACCGCATAGCCGCCGCCGGCCGGGTCGCAGGACGCGACGATGTCCACGTCCTCGCCGGTGCGGAACTGGCCGCCCGAATTGCCCGGCGTCGTATCGTAGTAGGCCACGTTCTGGCCGCCGCGGTCGAAGTTCTCCGCCTCGAAGCTGCCCGGCAGCGCGATGGGCGTGCCGGTGTAGGGCGTGCCGGCGTAGCCGGCGGTCGTCGTGCCGGTGCCGCCGCCGCTGGTGGTGCCTCCCGTCGTGCCTCCCGTCGTGCCTCCCGTCGTGCCCCCCGTCGTGCCACCCGTCGTGCCACCCGTCGTGCCGGTGCCCGAGGTGGTCCCACCGGTCGTGGAAGTCGGCGTGCCGCCCTTCACGCCGAACACCATCGCAGGCGTGCCGGCCTCGGCCGCGCCGATGTCCGGCGCCGCGCCCGTGTAGTTGTCGTTGAAGTTGGGAATGCGCACGCCCTTGTCGTAGCCCGGGCTGCCGCTGGCCTGCTGGTACATGCCGCCCGCTTCGCTGGTCCAGCCGTTGCCGCTGGCGTAGATCGGCGTGCCGTTGATGCCGTTGGCGATGGTCGCGCCGGCCGAGCCGCTGTAGAGATCGTAGCCGAAGTCGTTGCCGGACCCGGCCTGCTGGATCGCCGGGTAGTTGCTCTTCCATACCTGCCAGATGTTGTTGCGCGACACGGTGTTCTGGATCAGTTGGGTCGAGCCGGTGCCCGAGATGCCGCTCGCCGCGCCGAGGCCGTAGGAAGACCCGGACGCCGACGCCTGCAGCGTCGTGTTGTGGAAGATGTAGCGCCGCCCCGCGCCGTAGCTCGACATCGTGCCGGACTTGGCGAAGACGTTGCGGTCGTCGGAGTCCGGCGGCACCGCCTCCAGCTGGCGACTGCGGTTGTAGACGTTGCGGAAGATGTACATCGGCCCGGTGGCGACGATGGTGCTGGCCACGCCGGTGGTCGTGTTGTTGCAATAGTTGCCCCAGACGCGCACGTTGCGGTCGCCGCCCTCGGCCTCGATGCAATCGTCCCAGGTGTTCTCGATGCGGTTGCCGTAGATGTCGGAGTCTGCGTTGGGGAAGCCGACGGTGGAGAAGTTCTCCGCGCCGCCGATGCCGTCGTTGAAGTAATGGCCGGTCGTGCTGCCGGGCGTGCTGTAGATCTCGTTGTAGCGGATCACGTGGTTGCCGCCGCAGGAGTCGAACGAGAGGCCCTGCGGCCCGGCCGGATGGCCGTCGGACCAGCTGTTGGCGCCGTAGCGCGGATCATGGATGCGGTTGCGCTGGACCACCACGCGCGTGAGGTTCTGCGTCGTGCACACGGCCCGCACGCCCGAATCCTCGTCGACCCCGATGCGGTAGCCCAGGCTGCTGGTGGCGCCGCTGTCGCCGCCCCAGCCGCTGATGTCGTTGTTCTCGATCACGACGTCGTGCGCGGCGTCGGCGAGCCGCACCGCGTCGGCCTGCGCGCCTTTCAGCACGAGGCCGCGCAGGATCACGTAGGGCGCGGAGATCACGACGTCGTTGGCCTGCGC
The DNA here is from genome assembly GCA_050259835.1 of Ignavibacteria bacterium. Taxonomy (GTDB): domain Bacteria; phylum Pseudomonadota; class Gammaproteobacteria; order Burkholderiales; family Rhodocyclaceae; genus Nitricoxidireducens. Next base: position 8,750 of record JBLNBJ010000072.1, read on the forward strand.
GTTGGCGACGTCGATGACGGATTGCGTGGTCGGATCGGTCGTGTAGAGAACGTAGGCGCCGGGAGAACCGCCCTGCGTGATGTTGAGCGTCTGCTTGGAGGTGCCGGGCGGCAGCGTGATGGTCTGCGCGACGGGGAAGGTTTCCGACCAGGTCGACACGCGCAACTGGCGAGACGGCGCCTGCCCCGGCAGGCCGAGCTGCAGGTCGTAGCTGGTGCCGGGCGCCAGTTGGACGATGCTGCCGCGGCATTCGCCGTTGCGGGCGTCGTACCACATGGCCAGCGCGTTCTGCCACGTCGTGTCGGCGGACTTGCGGTACTGCAGCTGGCAGCCGGCCGAACCGGGGTTCGCGCCCGGCATCCAGTAGACGCCGATCGATTCGAAGGTGGCGACGGCGGATGTGCCGGTGGACGGCAGGCTGAGCGCCGGATAGGTCTGCGCGCTTCCCGTCGCCGGGAGCCAAGACAGCGCCGCGGCAAGCAGCGCGGCGGCAAGCGTGCCGCCGAAAGGCTTCGATGATTTCAATTCGCTCTCCTGTCGGCCGCCATGTCCGCCCGGCCAAAGGGAGACATAGACGGGAAACCCGGAACCGAGTTCCGGCCATCACCCGCCGGCATCACGGGCTTGCGATCACGCTGACGGTTTCGACGTTGAAGTACTGCTGGTCGGACTGGATTCTCAGCACGTGCGTGCCGGCCGCCAGCGGGAAGGCCGGCGTCGCCACCGCCTGGAAGCCGCACCACGACCCGGTCAGCGGCACCGCGACGGGTCCCGCCACCTTGACCCCGTCGACCTCGACGTGGAAGGCGACGCTGGCGGTGTAGTTGTTCGCGGCGTTGAGTTGCACGATGTAATTGCCGGACGTCGGCACGGTGATCGTGTAGTTGAGCCACTCGCCGGTGGCGAAGTTGTTCACCACGTAGGCGGCCGTCGGCGTGGGGTTGCACGAGGCGACGATGTCGACCGCCTCGCCGCTGCGGTATTGGCCGCCGAGATTCGTCGAGGTGGTGTCGTTGTAGGCGACGTTCTGCCCGCCCAGGTCGAAGTTCGCCGCCATGAAGGTGCTCGGCACCGAGATCGGCGTGCCGCTGAAGGGCTTGCCGGCGTAGCTGCTCAGGTAGGGCGAGCCGGCCGGCGTGGCGCTGGCCGTCACGGCCACGGAGTTCAGGTTGAAGAAGCCCTGGTCCGAGACGACCTTCACGACGTGCGGGCCGGCGGTCAGGTTGAAGGCCGGCGCCGGCACCCACTGGAAGTTGCACCAGCTGCCGGAGAGCGGCACCGGCACGGAGGCCGTCACCTTCTTGCCGTCGACCTCGAGGTGGTAGGCGGCCGCAGCGCCCGTGTAGTTGTTCGAGGCGCGCAACTGGAAGCTGTAGCTGCCGGCGGTGGCCGCATTCACCGTGTAGTTCATCCATTCGCCGGTGGCGAAGTTGTTCACCACGTAGCCGCCGCCCGCCGCGTCGCAGGAACTGATGAGGTCGACGTCTTCCGCCGTCCGGTACTGCCCCCCGAGGTTGCCCGGCGTGGTGTCGTAGTAGGCGACGTTCTGGCCCCCGGCGTCGAAGTTCTCCGCCTCGAAGCCGCCGGGCAGCGGGATCGGTGTGCCGGTGAAGGGCGTGCCCGCGTAGGCGGCGCCCGTCGCGGTGCCTGTCGTGCCCGTCGTCGTGCCGGTCGTCGTGCCCGTCGTTGTTCCGGACGTCGTGCCGGTCGTACCCGTTGTCGTTCCCGTGACCGCTCCCGTTCCGGTCGTGGTCGT
>JBLNBJ010000073.1:0-77125 GCA_050259835.1 Ignavibacteria bacterium
GTCTGGGGGGGGGTGGGGCCACCCCCGATCGCCCCGGGTAACAGCTCGGCGCCACGGGTGGCGGGGTGGCGGCGCATTTGGCCCGCCCCACCGCCGGCTGCGCGCCCGCGCTCAGAACGGCCACCACCAGCGCTTCTTCGGGGCTGCGGGGAATGCCGTGCCGGTGGCGAGCCGGCCGATCAGGTCGCCCCGGAAGCGGGCGACGTGGCGCAGCACGGTGCGCCGCGTGCCGGCGTCGAGCTGCGGGCGGTTGCCATCGCGGATCGCTTCGGCCATTCGCCGCAGCGTCGCCGCGTCGTAATACTGGTCGGTGATCAGCACGGACAACGCCAGGTCGTCGTCGCCCGTCGGGCGCCGGCCGCAGCCCGCGCACGGTGCGAAGGCGCCGCCCTTGATGCCGCCGCAGTTGAAGCACACGGCCTGCATGGCTAGCCCTTGCGGCCCTGAACGTAGGCGACGAAGCCGGTGACGAACTTGGCCAGCTGCTCGCGCGTCGACGCGTCCGCGATTTCGCCGTCGGGGCCGATGACGCCGTTGGCGCGCGGCAGAGCGAAGCGCGGACCGGCCCACAAATCGGCGCCGAGGATGCGGAACACCGGCAGCCAGGCGCTCTGCGCCAGCGCCGTGCCGAAGCTGCCGGGCGAAGCGCCGAGCAACGCGACCGGCTTGCCGCCGAAGACGCGTGCGCTGTCGGCCGGCGGCCGCGACATCCAGTCGATGACGTTCTTCGCCACGCCGGGCACGCTGTTGTTGTACTCGGGCGTCGCCAGCACCAGGCCGTCCGCCGCCGCGACCGCGTCCTTCAGTTGTGCCACCGCTGCCGGGATGCCTTCGCTCTCGATGTCGCCGTTGTAGAGCGGGATGGCGGCGATGGACTCGATGCGCAACTCGGCGTCGCCCGGCACCATTCCCGCCGCGGCGCGCAGCAGCGCTGTGTTCAGCGAATGGCTGCGCAGGCTGCCGGAAAAGCCGATGAGCGTGACCATGATTGCTCCTTTTAGACGGCGTGCAGGTTCGGCGTCGCGGTCTGGCCTTCCGGCCAGGCCACGCGGTTGCGCCCCATCCGCTTGGCGCGGTAGAGGCAGCGGTCGGCCGCGGCCAGCAGCTCTTCGGCCGGGGTTCCGGCGCCGGGCGAGGCCGTCGCGACGCCGATGCTGACAGTCAGGCGCGTCGGGGCGGCGCCCTGTCCATGCAGGTTCTCGACGCGGCCGCGGATCTCCTCGGCGACCTCGACGGCGCCGGCGAGATCGCATTCTGGCAGCACGACGACGAACTCCTCGCCGCCGTAGCGCGCCGAGTAGTCGCCGAAGCGGTGCACGCGCCGGGCCAGCGCGTGCGCGAGAGCGCGCAGGCATTCGTCGCCGACACCGTGGCCGCCCTTGTCGTTGATGCTCTTGAAGTGGTCGGCGTCGACCATCAGCAGCGACACCGGGTAGCGGTAGCGCCGCGCGCGGCCCAGTTCCTCCGGCAGCTTCTCCATCAGGTAGCGGCGGTTGAACAGCCCGGTGAGCGGATCGTGCATCGCCTCCTGCTCGTGGAAGGCGGCACGGACCTCGGCGTCGCGGTGCAGGCGGAAGTTCTCGATCAGCAGCGCCCCCATGACGGCCGCCGACGAGGCGAGGCTCAAGGCATGGCCGACATACCAGCCTGCGGTGTAGCGGGCGCTGCCGGCCAGCGACAGCACGACGTCGAGCGTGAAGGCGAAGACCGCCAGCGCGAGCCACAGGAACAGCAGCTCACGCAGCCGCGTCATGTACACGATGGCCATCAGCGCGAACACGTTGAGCAGCACCACGATCGCGCCCACCGGGCCGCCGGCCAGCTGCATGCGGCCCTCGCCCAGATCGGGCAGCGCCGCCGCGTTGGCGATCACGCCGATCACGGCGGCCACCGCGGTGGCGGCGCCGAGCGCAACCGTCAGCAGCGCGCCGACCGTATCGCCTGCCTCGAAATCGCGGCGCGGCTGCGCGCCCGCGGCCGCCTTCGCCCGCAAGGCGGCAAGCACGAAGCAGGGGAAGCCGACATGGCGTGCCACCCAGAGCCAGCGCGCGGCGTCGTCGACCTCGGCGCCGCGCGTCGCCGCGGCGATGTCGGCCTGGACGAAGAACATGCCCGCCGCGGCGATCGCTGCGAACGCGTAGCCGCCGGCCAGCCAGGCGAGCGCCCGGGCCGACTGCCCGCCGGCCAGCGCCTGCAACGTTAGGAACAGCGCGATCTGGGCGTCGAGCAGGAACACGCCGGCGAGGAACACGGCCTCGAACCACAGCCGTTCGCCCCAGGCCTCGCGGATCACCGGCAGCGCCAACGCCGCCGCGCCGACGAGCAGCAGGCAACTGCCGCTCACCCAAGCCAGTTGGTGCTCCTTCGCGGCTGCGGTATCGATCATCATGGCGGCCTCCGCCGGCCCGGCCCGGCGAGAGCCGGACCGAAACCATCACGACGCTTCGCGCGCCCGCTGCGGCGGGCGCCTGGCACCTACTTGAGGTGCACCATGCGCAGGTAGGACTTGAGCTTGCGCCAGCCCTGCGGGTACTGCTTGTTCGCTTCCTCGTCCGAGACGGCGGTGCTGATGATCACGTCCTCGCCCGGATGCCAGTTGGCCGGCGTTGCCACCTTCTGCTGCGAAGTGAGCTGCAGCGAGTCCACCGTGCGCAGGATTTCGTCGAAGTTGCGTCCCGTGCTCATCGGGTAGGTGAAGATGGCCTTGACGTGCTTGTCCGGCCCGATGAAGAACACCGAGCGGATGGTGGCGTTGTCCTGCGGCGTGCGCGTGCCCGGCGCGCCGCTGGCGTTGGGGTGGATCATGTCGTAGAGCTTCGCCACGCGCATGTCCGTGTCGCCGATCACAGGGTAGTCGAGCTTGCAGCCCTGCGTCTCCTCGATGTCGCGCGCCCACTGGCGGTGGTCGTCGACGCTGTCGATGCTCAAGCCGAGCAACTTGGCGTTGCGCTTGCGGAACTCGGCCGACAGGCGCGCCACCGCGCCGAGCTCGGTGGTGCACACCGGCGTGAAATCCTTGGGGTGGGAAAAGAACACGACCCAGCTGTTGCCGATCCAGTCGTGGAAGCGGATGGTGCCTTCCGTCGATTCCGCGACGAAATCCGGCGCCTCGTCGCCAATCCGAATTGCCATGGCGTCTGTCTCCTTCAAGCGTCTTGCTGCAACGTCGGCCGGCAGGGAACGCCGGCGCCGACACCTTCGCGGCCTGGCCCGCGCTTCGGTTAGTCAAGGCGGCGCCGGCGAAGTTCAGGCGGAGCGCTGGAACCGGAAGCCGTCGCGCCGGTCAACCGGGCGTCCCCCGCTTGCCGCTCCGCCCGGGTGCGCGCTTTCAACTTCAGCCTCTACCCCCGCTCCTTCCTGCAGCTGATCCTGCTGACCAACGTCCTGGTCGCGCTGCCGCTGCTCGCGGGCATGGGCTATGCGGCGTTCAAGCTCGACGAGCTGGCGCGGCGCAGCGGCGAGGTGATGCGCCAGGCGTCGCAGGCGGCCGTGTTCGGCCGCTCGCTGCCGGAGGACCTCGACCGCATGGAGCGCAGCCTGCGCCAGTACGAAGTTCTCCGCGATCCGGCGCTGCTGGCCGATTACGAGGCGGCGCGCCGCGACTGGCGCGCCGACGCGGCCGCCTATGCCGCCGTGCCGCTGGCGGCGCCGGTCGCCGAACGGCTGGAGGCGCTGCGCACGCGCGAGGCCGCCGCCCATGCGGCACCCCTCGGACGCGGGCCGGCCCTCGCCACGCTGAAGACGATCGTCGGCGAAGCCCGGCGCCAGACCGGCGCGCTCCTGGCCGAGGTCGACCGTGCGGCGGAAACCGAGAACCAGGCCTACCGCGCGCAGGCCGAGAAGGTGCGCCGCCACCTGCAGCTCGCCGGCGCGACGGCGCTGGCGGCGGCGGCGCTGCTGCTGCTGTGGAGCCGGCGCACCATGGAGCGGCTCTGGAGCCGCTTCGAGCGCGCCGTGCTGGCGCTGGGCGAAGGACGGCTCGAACGGCGCATCCGCCTCAAGGGGCCGAAGGACCTGCAGCGCGTCGGCCGCCGGCTCGAGTGGCTGCGGCGGCGCCTGAAGTCGCTCGAGGAGCAGCGCACCCAGATCCTGCGCCACGTTTCGCATGAGCTGAAGACGCCGCTCGCGGCGATCCGCGAAGGCACCAGTCTGCTGACCGAAGGCGCGGTGGGGCCGCTTTCGGACGCGCAGGCGAAGATCGTCGACATCATGCACGGCAACGTGCTGCGCCAGCAGTCGCTGGTCGAGAGCCTGCTGCGGATGCAGCGGGCCGGCTTCGGCGGCGGGCGCGTCGAGCCGCAGCCGGTACGGCTCGACGCCGTCGTCGAGCAGGTGCTCGCCACGCACGCGCTGGTGGCGCGCGACAAGGGCCTGCAGCTGACGGGATCGCTGGCGCCGCTGGTGATCCTCGGCGGTCCGGAGCAGGTGACGGCCATCGTCGACAACCTGGTCGCCAACGCCATCAAGTTCTCGCCCGACGGCGGCCGCGTGCGCGTCAGCGTCGCCCGCGCCGAAGGCCATGCCGCGATCGACGTCATCGACGAGGGCCCCGGCGTGCCGGCGACCGAGCGCGCGCGCATCTTCGAGCCCTTCTTCCGCGGCGAAGCGGCACGCGGCGTCGCCGGCGCCGGGCTGGGCCTGGCGCTGTCGCAGCAGTTCGCGCGCGCCCACCGCGGCGACCTGGCGTTGCTGGCATCGGAGGCGGGCGCCCACTTTCGCGTGACGCTGCCGCTGCCGCCGGCGGCGAACTGACGCCGGCAACGCGGGATGCCCACTTCCGAACGGCAGACCGCGTAGCCGGTCAACGAGGCAGATAACATGGAACAACCGACCGTACTCGTCGTCGACGACGATCCCGACCTGCTTCACCTCATCGGCCTGCGCCTCGGCACGGCGGGATACAGCGTCGCTTCCGCGAGCTCGGGCGAGCAGGCGCTCGAACTGGTGCACGCGCATGCGCCGCGCGCCGTCATCACCGACCTGCGCATGCAGGGCATGGATGGCATGGCGCTGTTCGAAAAACTGCACGCGGAATCGCCTTCGCTGCCGGTGATCATCCTCACCGCCCACGGCTCGATTCCCGAGGCGGTGCGCGCCACGCAGCGCGGCGTTTTCGGCTTCCTCACCAAGCCGTTCGACGGGCGCGAACTGCTCGAGCGCGTGGCCTCGGCGGTGGCCCTGTCGCCGCCACTGAGATCGGGCGCGGCGGAACAGGCCGAGCCCATCGGCGGCCCCAGCGCCAGCGCCGCCATGCGCGAGCTGCAGCGCCAGGCGCGCAACGTCGCGGTCGTCGACGACCCCGTGCTGATGGTCGGCCAGAGCGGCACCGGCAAGGAGATGATCGCGCGCGCCATCCACGAAGCCAGCCGGCGCGCCACCAAGCCCTTCCTCACCCTGCGCTGCAACGAGCTGCCCGGCGGCCGCGCCGGCGAGGAGGCGCCGCTGGCGCAGGCGGTGGTCGCCGTGGCGGGCGGCACGCTGTTCCTCGACGAGGTCGACAAGCTCCTCCCGGGTGCGCAGGTGCGCCTGCTGCCGCTGGTGCGCGACCTCGGCCTCTTCTCGGTGCTGGGCCAGCCGCGCGAGAACCCGAATGTGCGCATCATCGCGGCCACCGACCAGTCGCTCAACCAGGCGATCCGCGCGGGACACTTCCGCGCCGACCTCTATTACGCGCTGAGCCGCAATGTCCTCAACGTGCCGTCGCTGGCCGAGCGGCGCGAGGACATTCCGCTGCTGGTGGCGCAATTCGTCGCGCAGTCGCCGGCCAATCCAACGCTGGGCCCGCGCAGCTTCGCGCCCGAAAGCCTCGCGCTGCTGCAGCAGGCGCAATGGCACGGCAACGTGCGCCAACTGCGCAACGTCGTGGAGCAGGCCCTGCGTCTCTCCGTGACGCCGCAGGTGCCGGCGACGCTGGTGAGCCGGCTGCTGAACGAAGAAGCCGAGCGAGAGATGGCGGCTTTCGACGAGGCGCGCCGGGCCTTCGAATACGAGTACCTGGTCCAGCTGCTCAAGACCACTGGCGGCAACGTCGCCCGCGCGGCGCGCGTGGCGCGGCGGAATCGCACGGAGTTCTACAAGCTGCTGGGGCGGCACGGGCTGGATCCGGGGTCGTTCAAGCGGTCGGCGGCTTCTTAGAGCGCACATTCGGAAACCCGATGCCTTCGATCCGCCGAGGGCGACGGGTGGTCGTCGCCGCTCGGTGTCCCCCGGGGGACAAGATGGAAATGGGGTCCGCCTCCTCCTTTACCTACGCGTCGACGACCACCCGCCACCCTCGGCTCGACACTCCGGGTGCATTGGCGCTTCGTCCCTCGTGCGGTTGCTCGCCGGGCCGATGGGGCGCCCTGCTGCGCGTAGGTAAAGGAGGAGGCGGACGATTCTCGCCTTTGCCCGCCGGGGGACACGGAGCGCAGCAGGGTGCCCTGTCGGCCCGAGCGCTAAGCCGGCCCGAACCCCGAAACATTCGGCAACAATCCCGCCCGCAGCCCCACACCCCGGCTGGTTACACTAACGGCATGAAACGGCCGCCATGGATCTGGGTCGTCGACGACGACCCGGAATTGCGCAAGCTCCTCGAACAGTACCTGACCACCCAGGGGTTCGAGGTGAAGACGCTTCCCGACGCCCGCGACATCGAGCGGCGGCTGCAGCGCAACCGCCCCGACCTCGTCGTGCTCGACGTCATGATGCCGGAGGTGGACGGGCTCGAAGCCTGCCGGCGCATCCGTGCTTCGGGCGACGACGTGCCCATCATCATGCTCACCGCCCGCAACGAACCGCTGCACCGCGTCGCCGGCATCGAAACCGGGGCCGACGACTATCTGGGCAAGCCCTTCCTGCCCCGCGAGCTGACGGCGCGCATCAATGCGGTGCTGCGGCGGCGCACGCAGTTGCCGACCGGCGCGCCGGTCGCGGACGGCGAGGAGGTGAGCTTCGGCGACTTCCGGCTCGACCTCGGCACGCGCACGCTGTGGCGCGGCGGCGAGGCGGTCGAGCTGACCTCGGGCGAGTTCTCGCTGCTGGCGGCGTTCGCGCGGCATCCGCACAAGCCGCTGTCGCGCGAACGGCTGATGGAGCTGGCGCGCGGACGCGGCGCGGAGTCCTTCGAGCGCAGCATCGACGTACAGATTTCCCGGCTGCGCAAGACCATCGAGAGCGATCCCGGCACGCCGCGCCTGATCCAGACGGTCTGGGGCTTCGGCTATGTGTTCGTTCCCAACGGCAACGAGCAGCCTGCGCCATGAAGCTGCGCCAATGGCGGGATTCGCTCTCCGTGCGCCTGGCGCTGGTGCTGCTGGTGGCGCTTGCCGCCAGCTACGGCACGATGTACGCGTTGTTCCTGTCGCATCTGGATGAAACGCGGCTCAACAGCTTGTCGCGCACCATCGCCGTGCAGGTGCGCCTGCTCGAGGAATTCCTCGAGACGCGGCCGGCGGAGCAGCTGCCGCCGCTCAAGGGGCTGCTGATCGCGCCGGCGCTGCCGGCGCTGACGCCGGACAGCGCCGAGCGCACGCAGCGCGCGGGGCTGATCAAGGCGCGGCTCGAAGGCGAGCTCGAACGCTCCGTCGCCGTGGTCGCGGCGCTCACCCCCGAGCCCGGCCTGTGGGTCGACCTGCGGCCCAACGGGCAGGCAAGGCAGTGGCTGTTCCTCCCCACGCCGCGCATCGTCTATCGCCGCACCGATTCGCTCGTGGTGGCGCTGATCGTCGGCTTCCTGGTGGTGTTCGTCGGCGGCATGCTGCTGCTGTGGCAGGTGCAGCGCCCGCTCGAGCGCCTCGCCAAGGCCTTCGAGGCGGTGGGACCGGCGGCGCCGCCCAAGGACCTCGGCGTGTCGGGCGTCGGCATCAGCCGCATCGTCATCGAGCGCTACAACGAGATGGCGGCGCGGCTGCGCCGCTACGAGGAGGACCGCGCCATCATGCTGGCCGGCGTGGCGCACGACCTGCGCTCGCCGATCACTCGCCTGCAACTCCTGATCGAGCTCGGCAACTTTGATCGGCGCGCCGAGTTCGACCAGAACCTCGGCGAGATCGAACGCATCACCGAGCAGTTCCTCGCCTTCGCGCGCGGCTACGACGACGAGACGCCGTCGCCGCATGACTTGCGGCCCTTCCTGCAGGAAGTGGCGGCGCCGTTCCGCGGTCGCGGCGTGACGGTGCGCGCCGGCGGTGACGACGCCATCCTCGAAATCCGTCCCAATGCGCTGCGCCGGGCGCTGATCAACCTGATCGAGAACGCGCTCGAGTACGGGGCGGCGCCGATCGTGGTCGACCTGTACCGTGACGGCCGCGAAGCGATCCTTGCCGTCGAGGACGAAGGCGCAGGCATCGGCGAGGCCGACATCGAGCGCGCGCTGCGGCCCTTCACGCGGCTGGATGGTGCGCGCGGCGGCAAGGGCCATTGCGGCCTGGGACTCGCGGTCGTCGACCAGATCGCGGAGAGCCACGGCGGTCGGCTGGTGCTGCGCCGGCGCGAGCCGAAGGGCTTCTCAGCCGAAATCCGGCTGCCAGCCGCGCCGGTGGCGGCATGAGGCGGCTGCTCGCCGTGTTCGCGCTGACCCTGCTGGCGCTGCCGCTGCGCGCGGCGCCCCAGCTTGCACCGGGGGACTACCGCTTCGAACTGCCGGCCGAGGGCCGCACGCGCAGCTATCTGCTGCACGTGCCGCCGCAGGGGGCCTCGCAGCGGCTGCCGCTGGTCGTCAGCCTGCATGGCGGGAGCGGCAACGCCGAGCAGCACCGCAAGAGCACCGGCATGGATGCCGCCGCCAACCGCGACGGCTACATCGTCGCCTACCCCAACGGCAGCGGCCGCAGCGGCGACGACCGCCTGCTGACCTGGAACGCCGGCAACTGCTGCGCCTACGCGCAGCTGCATCGCGTCGACGACGTCGGCTTCATCGCCGCAGTGATCGACGACGCGCAGCGGCGCGCGGCGGTCGATCCGCGCCGCATCTATGCCGTCGGCCATTCGAATGGCGGCATGATGGCGCACCGGCTCGGCGAAGCGCTGCCCGAGCGCATCGCCGCGATCGCCTCGGTCGCCGGCGTTCATGTGCCGGCGGCGGAGCCGTCCGGCCGCGCGATGCCGGTACTCCACGTCCACAGCGTCGACGACCCGCAGGCGCTCTACCACGGCGGCCTGGGACCGCCGCCGCTGCCCTTCGCCTCGATGCGCATCCTTCATTCGCCCGTCGACGACATGCTCGACGCCTGGCTGCGGCGCGACGGTTGCAAGCGCGTGCCGAAGGAAGGCGAGTTCCGCGCCGACGGCAAGGACACGGCGCAGGAACTGCGCTACGGCGGCTGCCGCGATGGCGCGGCAGTCGTCCTGTGGAAGCTCACCGGCGCCGGACACGCCTGGCCGGGCGGGCGTTCGGCCCGGGCGCGGGCGGAAGCGGCGACGCGCGTGATCGACGCGAACGCCGAAGTCTGGAAGTTCCTCTCGCAGTTTTCATTGCCGGAACGCTGATCAGCGCGACGACTTCACTTTCTCCCGCTCCGCCGGCGTGATGGCGTCGAGCGACATCATCGCCGGGCCGTGCAGCACCTCGCCGTCGATGCCGAAGCGCGAGCCGTGGCACGGGCAATCCCACGAGCGCTCGGCCGAGTTCCAGTGCACGACGCAGCCCAGGTGGCTGCACTTCGCCGAAACGACGTGCAGTTCGCCCTCGGTGTCGCGGTAGGCGGCCAGCTTGCGGGCGCCTTCGCGCACGACGGCGGCCTCGCCGGGCCGGATCGCCTCGAGCGATTCGCGCTGTCCGCGCGTCAGCCATTCGCCGTAGCGCGCCAGCACGTTGGCCTGCTCGCTGACGAAGTCGCCCAGGCCGTGGATCGCCTTGCGCGCGGGGTCGTACAGCTCTGCCCAGACGTTGTCGCGGCCCATGATCAGGTCGGTGACGATCATGGCGCCGAGGGTGCAATGCGTCATGCCGTTGCCCGAGTCGCCGGTGATGATGTAGCTGCCCTCGCCGTCGAGCGGATTGCGACCGAGGTAGGCGAGCCCGTCGGCCGGCTCCATCACTTCGCCGGACCACCGGTAGGCGATGCCTTCGGCCAGCGGGAAGTGCTGCCGCGCCCATTGCTCGACTTCCGCCCAGCGGTCTTCGGGACGCACGTCCTGGCCGACCTTGCGGTCCGAGCCGCCGACGATCAGCACGTCGCGGCCGAAGTCCGGCTGCGGCGTCGCTAGGCGCACGTAGTAGTACGGGTCGCCGGTATCCCAGAGCAGGATGCGCGGCACCGTGTTCTTGGGCACCGAGAGGCCGACGACGTAGGTGCGGTAGCCCGCCTGCTTGGTGTGCATGACGAAGCGGTCGTTGAACGGCGTGTTGGTCGCCACCACCACCGCGCTTGCCCGGACCTTGCCGCGGTTGGTGGCGACGGTGCGCACGGCACCGCTGCGCGCCACGTCGAGCGCGCGCGTGTGGCCGTAGATGCGGCCGCCGCGCCGGATGAAGGCGTCGGCCAGCCCGGCCAGGTAGCGCAGCGGATGGAACTGCGCGAGGTTCGGATAGCGCACGCAGGGTCCCGTGTCGAAGGCGAGGTCGGGCACGTGCGGCAACAACCGGGCGGCCACGCCGGCGCGACGCGCGGCGTCGTACTCGAGGTCTAGCGCCTTGAAGGCGTTCTCGGGGCGCGCGAACAGGTAGCCGTCGAGACGTTCGAAGCCGCAGTCGATGTCTTCCTGGCCGACGATCCATTCGACGCGGTGCGTCGCCTCGGCGAAGCCGGCGGCAACCATGCGCGTGCGGTCGGCGCCGAAGGACTTCTCGAGCCCGGCGTACCACTCGTCGGGCGGGAAGAAGTGCGCCGTGGTGCGGCCGGTCTCGCCGGCGCCGACGCCCAGGGCGTCGATCAGCACGACGTCCTTGCCCTCGAGCGAAAGCAGGTAGGCGCAGGTGAGCCCGGCGATGCCGGCGCCGATCACGCACACCGACGCCTGCGTGTCGCCCGGCAGGGGTTGGAACAGGGGCATGGCCGCGGTGGCCATCCAGACCGACCGCGAAGAACCGTTGGTTTCCATCGCTCGTCCTTTCCGGAAGCTATTCCGCAATGGACAGGCGGCGGTGGCGGCCGTTTCACCCCGCCTGGCGAGTCTCCGCGCGCGGCAGCGAGAAATAGAAGGTGGCGCCGCCGCCGATCTTGCCTTCGGCCCAGGTGCGGCCGCCGTGCCGGCTGACGACGCGGCGCACGTTGGCGAGCCCGATGCCGGTGCCCTCGAAATCCTCGGCGCGGTGCAGCCGCTGGAATACGCCGAACAGCTTGTCGACGTACTGCATGTCGAAGCCGGCGCCGTTGTCGCGCACGAAGATCACGTCCTCTTCGCCCGTCTGGCAGCCGATCTCGATCTCGGCCGGATCGCGCTGGCGCGTGAACTTCAGCGCATTGAGGATCAGGTTGCTCATCACCACGCGCAGCAGGGCTGGATCGCCATTGACGACGGGCAGGCCCGCGATGTGCCAGGTGACGTTGCGGCCCTGCAGCTCGGGATCGAACTCCTGGATGAGTTCCGCCACCATGGCGCCGAGGTCGACCGGTCCCTTGCGCATCTCGCTGCGGCCGATGCGCGAGAAGGCCAGCAGGTCGTCGATGAGCGTTTCCATCTGCTTGGCCGCCCGCGCGATCACGTCCATGTAGCGGCGATCCTCGTCGCCGAGCTTGGCCTCGATGTCCTCGCGCAGGATGTGGATGAAGCCTTCGATGTGGCGCAGCGGCGCGCGCAGGTCGTGCGACACCGAATAGGAGAAGGCCTCGAGCTCCTTGTTGGCCGACTCGAGCTGCGAGGTGCGGTCGGCGACGCGCCGTTCCAGGTCCTGGTTGAGCTGGCGGATGTCCTCTTCCGCCTTCCTGCGCTCGGTGATGTCGTGGAAGGTGGTGACGACCGCGTAGGGCTCGTCGTCCGTCGGTCCGCGCAGCGGCTGCGAGTTCACCGACAGCCAGCGCAGCCCGCCGTCCGGACGGTGGACGCCCATCACGGCGTCGTGCTGCGGCTGGCCGGTGCGCAGGGCGATCATCGGCGGGTGGCGGTCGCCGGGGAAGGGCTGGCCGTCCTCGTGGACGGGGCCCCAGCCCGGGTCGTCCGACGTCTTGCCGAGCATCTGCGCCAGGGTGCGGCCGAGGATGCGCTCCGCGGCGGGGTTCGCCGCCGTGAGGCTGCCGTCCTTGCCTTGCAGCACGACGCCTTCGGCCATGGCGTTGACCAGCGAGCGGTAGAGCGCTTCGCTCCTGGCCAGGCGTTCGCGCTCGTCCAGCAGTTCACGTTCGGCCTCCTTGAGCTTCGCCGAGGCCTCGTTGAGCGAGTCGGCCAGTTCGGCGATCTCGACCGGCTGGCCCGGCAGCGCGATCTGCTCGCCGCGGTTCTCGCCCAGGCGCTTGGAGAATCCGGACAGCCGGTGGATCGCCTGCACCATCGGATGCAGAATCAGCAGGATCAGCAGGGCGCTGCTGAGCACCCAGACGAACGCCAGCAGCAGCGACGTCTCCCAGGTGCGCTCCTGCGCGGCCCGGATCGACGACAGGCTGAGCTCGGCGCGCAGCCAGCCGAGATGCGCTCCGGCCTCGACGGGTTGCCAGATCACCAGCCGGTCGTCGTCGAGTTCGGCGCTCGTCGTGCGGGCGGCGGGCATCGCCATCCGCGCGATGCCGGTGCGCGCGGTCGGCGCGCCGTCGATGCTGCGCTCCACGTCCCAGACCAGCTTGCCGTCCGGCTCGAACACCTGCAGGCGGCGCATGTCGGGCAGGCGCACTTGCTTCAGCAGGTAGGTCTCCAGCGCGGCGTAGTCCTCGACCAGCAGTTCGCGCGCGGCGCCTTCGGAAAAGTTGCGCACCATGACCGTCGAGTTCAGCCGCATGGTGGCGAGCAGGTTCTCGGTCTGGCGGCTTGCCATGATCCAGCCGGCCACGATGCCGGTGGCGAGCAGGACGCAGGAAACGAGCAGGACGATCCGCGCGTTCAGGCGCTGGGGCAGGAGCTGCACGTCACTGACCCCAGTTCGTCAGGCCCTTTATGTCGATCTCGTCCAGACTCGAATAATCGCGCTTGTAGTCGGCCGGCACCGGGTCGGCCAGGTTCAGCGTCTTGAGCAGCGCGGCGCCGTCGGGGGTGGCGGCCATGGCGAGCGCGGCCTCGGTAACGGCCTTGCGCACCTCGCGCGGGACGCGCGGGTTGGCGCTGAGCGGGTGGGGCGCGATCTGCTGCGTTTCCACCACCTTGCGCAGCTGCGCTTGCGTATCCTGCGGCTCGCGGTCGAGTTCGGGCAGGAAGATGGCGCCTGCGTCGCTCTTGCCCAGCAGCACGTTGATGATCACGTTGCGCGTGGAACCCGCGTATTCCTTGTCGAAGTCGAGCTTTTCCTTCTGGTTGTTGAGCAGGTGCTGGATGGCGACGCTGCAGACGTTCTTGTTGCCCACGAAGGAAATCTTCTTGCCGGCCAGGTCCTCGAGCCGGCGCACCGGCGAGTCGTTGCGCACGAACAGGCCGACGCCGACCAACTGCCGGGCGCGCACGATGGGAACGTATCCCTGTGCTGCATGGGCGACGGCGACCTGGATCGGCGAGGAGAAGATGAAGTCGGGCCCGCCCGACCAGATGTCGCGCTCGAACTCCGCCATGCGCTCGTAGTGCTTGAGGCGGAATTTCAGGCCCGTGGCCTTGGCGAGGCGCTCGACGAAGGGCGTCCACAGCGTGTTCATGGTCACCGGCGGCGCCAGCGGCATGACGGCGACGGTGTAGACGGGAGGCTCGGCTGCCCGGGCGGGGCCGGCAAGCGCCAGCATCGCGAGGAAAACACCAAGGAGGACGCGTATCGGGGTCTTCATGGGCCTTCTCTTTCTGTGGAGCGGCGGGCCGATGAGTTTCGGGAGCGTTCGCCCGCGCCTCCCGAGTATAGTGAATTCCCTCCTGTCGGCGTGCGTAAGAAGAAAGTAATAGAGCCCGCGCGGGCGACCGCCCGGCGATCAGGGCCGCCAGCCGCCGCCGAGCGCCTTCAGCAGCGTCGCACTGGCGACCAGGCGGCGCCCGGTCACGTCCAGTTCCGCGCGCGCCGCGGACAGCGCGGTCGCCTGCGTGGTGACCACGTTGAGGAAGCTCACGATGCCTGCCTGGTACTGGTTCTCGGTGAGCGCGAGCGCCTCGGCCGAGGCCTGCGCCGCCGCATGCTGCGCCTGCGCCTCCTCGCCGAGCACCTGCAGCGCGGCGAGGTTGTCCTCGACTTCCTGGAAGGCGGCGAGCACCGTCTGGCGGTAGGTGGCGACGTTTTTGTCGTAGACGGCCGTCGCGGCTTCTTTCTGCGAGGCGCGCGCACCGGCGTCGAACAGAGTCAGCGCCAGCGCCGGTCCGATCGACCAGAAGCGGTTGGGCAGGGTAAATAGCTGCGACAGGCTGGTGCCCTGGTAGCCCGTGCTGGCGCCGAGCGTCAGGGTCGGGAAGAAGGCGGCCTGGGCGACGCCGATCTGCGCGTTGGCCTGCGCCATGCGGCGCTCGGCGGCCGCGATGTCGGGCCGCCGCTCGAGCAGTTCGGAAGGCAGGCCGCCGGGCTGATCGGGCAGCGTCGGCAGGGCGTCGACGGCCGCGAGCGAAAATTCCGCCGGCGCGCGGCCGAGCAGCACGGCGATCGCATGTTCTAGCTGGGCCCGCTGGGCGCGCAGGTCGATTGCCTGCGCCTGCGTCGAGCGCAGCTGCGCTTCGGCCTGGGCGACGTCGACGCGCGGGGCGACGCCGGCCTCGTAGCGGTTGCGCGTGATCTGGAGCGAGCGCTCGTACGCCGCGATGGTGCGGGCGAGCAGGCGCTGCTGCTCGTCGTTGACCCGCAGCTGGAGGTAGCTCTGCACCAGCGTGGCCTGCGCCGAAAGCAGGGCGGCCTGCAGGTCGGCGGCGCTCGCCTGCGCGGAGGCCTGGTTGGCTTCGACGTTGCGCGCGATGCCGCCCCAGATGTCGGCCTCCCAGCTGGCGGTGAGCGAGGGCCGCACGCTGTTGCGGATCGGCGAGCCGGGGGTGACGGTGGTGGTGCCGGAGGAGCTTGCCGAGGACGACACGCCCTGCGCGCGCGTCGCCGACATGTTGGCGGTGAGCGTCGGGAACCACTGCGCCTGGGCAGCGCCCACGAGGGCCGCGGCTTGCCGGTACTGCGCCTCGGCGGCGCGCACGTTCTGGTTCGAGACTTCCACCTGCGCCACCAGCTTGTCGAGTTCGGGGTCGCCGAACACCTGCCACCAGGCACCGCGCGGTGCTTCGTCCTGGGGCTGGGCGGGTTTCCAGTTGCCGGCTTCCTTGTAGGCGGCGGGAGTCTCCACCTCGGGGCGGTGGTAGTCGGGGCCGACGGCGCAACCGGCGAGGGATGCGGCAAGCAGCAGGAGGAGTGGGCGGTCAATCATGTCTGGGTCCATCTATTGTTTATCGGCTGAAGCGCGGGGGCGCTTGAGAACCGTGCCTTCGGCCGCCGAGGGCGACGGGTGGTCGTCGCCGCTTCGTGTCCCCCGGCGCCCAAGATCGAAAATCGGGCGCCTCCTCCTTTACCTACGCGTCGACGACCACCCGCCACCCTCGGCTCGACGTAGGTGGTGGGTTGGCGCCTCGGCTCTCGTACGGTTGCTCGCCGGGCCGATGGGGTGCCCTGCTGCGCGTAGGTAAAGGAGGAGGCCGACGGTTTATCGTTCTTGTCGGCCGGGGGACACGGAGCGCAGCAGGGCACCCCGTCGGCCCGAGCGCCGAGACCTAAACCCTAGGCTAGCCGAGCCGCGGCAGCGCACCCGGCAACATAGCTCGCATGCCGCTCCAATTCCGGACCGGCGCATGCAGCCACCGAAGGCATCAACCGCCCGATACGCGCCGCGCGAACCGCATCCGGCTGCGGATTCCAGCGCGCCAGCAGTTCGCCCACGGCATCCGGCGAATTGCAGACCAGCAGCATGTCGCAACCGGCATCCCAGGCCGCGCTCGCGCGCGCGACGATGTCGCCGGCCACGCTCGCGCCTTCCATCGACAGATCATCGCTGAAGATCACGCCGTCGAAGGCCAGGTCCTTCCGCAGCATCTCGATCCACACGGGCGAAAAGCCTGCGGGACGCGGATCGACCTTCGGGTAGATGACGTGCGCCGGCATGACGGCATCGAGCTTCAGCGCGCGGTAGGGCTGCATGTCGGCGGCCATCTCGGCGAGGCTTCGCTCGTCGACGGGAATCGCCACGTGGGAGTCCGCTTCGACCCAGCCGTGCCCTGGGAAATGCTTGCCGCAAGACGCCATGCCGGCGTCGCGCAAGCCGGCGATCACGCTTCCGGCAAGCTCGGTGACGGCTTCGGGATCGCGGTGGAAGGCACGGTCACCGATGACGCCGCTGCGGCTCCAATCGAGATCCAGGACTGGCGCGAAGGAGAGATCAACGCCGAGCGCGCGCAATTCGGCAGCCAAGACGAACCCGATGCTGCGCGCCCCCTCGTTTGCTGCCGCGCGGTCCTCGTCCCACCAGGCGCCCAGCTTGCGCATCGCCGGCAGGCGCGTGAAGCCTTCGCGGAAGCGCTGCACGCGGCCGCCTTCGTGATCGACGGCGATCGGCATGCGGCGCAGCGCGTGGATCTCGGCGCACAGCTCGCGCAATTGTTCGGGCGATTCGTAGTTGCGGCTGAACAGGATCATGCCGCCGACCCGCGGGTCGCTGAGCCGCTGGCGGTCCAGTTCGGTGAGCCGGGTGCCGGCGATGTCGATCATCAGGGGACCGAGGGCAGTCATGCTTTCTCCACGACGACGAAGGCGACGGCGTAATCCCGCTCGTCGCTCAGGGACAGGTGGGCCGTCAGGCCGCGCTCGGCCATGTAGGCGGCGAGCGCCGGCGCATAACGGAACTCCGGCTTGCCGTACGCGTCATGCACGACCGCGATGGCAGGCAAGGTTGCCGGGGGCCGCACGCCGAGGCCGAGGGCCTTGCCGAGGGCCTCCTTGGCGGCGAAGCGCTTGGCGAGGAAGCGGCCGGGCGCCGTGCTGGCGCGGCAGTCGCCGTATTCCTCGGGCGACAGCAGCTTGTCGAGCGCCTTTTCGCCGTGGCGCTCGTACATCTCCTCGAGCCGGGCCACGGCGACGATGTCGGTGCCGATGCCGTGAATCATGCGACCGGACCGCCCGCCGCTTCGCGCATCAGCCGCTTCATCTCGCGCACGGCTTCGCGCATGCCGACGAAGACGGCGCGGCTGACGATCGCATGGCCGATGTGCAATTCGCGCACGCCGGCCAGGCGCGCCACCGGCTGCACGTTGTAGTAGTTGAGCGCGTGTCCGGCATTGAAGCGCATGCCGAGGCCGCGGATGGCCTCGCCGGCAGCGCGGACCTTCGCCAGCTCGGCGAGCACCGCCGGGCTTTCGGCATCGCGGCCGCGCGCGTGGAAGGCGTGCGCATAGGGGCCCGTGTGAATCTCGCACACGCGAGCGCCGATGCGCGCGGCTGCTTCGACCTGCGGCAGCTCGGCGTCGATGAACACGCTGCTGACGATGCCGGCGTCGGCCAGCCGCGCCACCGCATCATTTAGCTTGGCTTCCTGTCCTGCGACGTCTAGGCCGCCTTCGGTCGTGATCTCGTGGCGCCCTTCGGGTACCAGCATCGCCATCTCGGGTTTCAGCTGGCACGCGATGCCCACCATTTCCGGGGTCGCGGCCATCTCGAGATTGAGCTTGATGTGGGTGAGTTCGCGCAGGCGGCGGACGTCGTCGTCCTGGATGTGGCGACGATCCTCGCGCAGATGCACGGTGATGCCGTCGGCGCCGCCGAGATGCGCCTCCACGGCCGCCCAGACGGGATCCGGCTCGTAGGTCCGGCGCGCTTGGCGCACGGTGGCGACGTGGTCGATGTTCACTCCGAGTTCGATCATAGTTCCTGCAGCTCCACGAAGATCCGCCGCGACTGCAGCGGCTGGCCGCCCAGATAGTGGGCGACGAGTTGGCGCATCAGGCCCTTGCTTTCGGCCAGGGTGCGCGGGTCGGCGTAGTCGTCCGCCGCAAGGTCGAGCAGCGTCTTGCCCGAGATCGTCGGCAGTCCTTCGTCGCCGTCGGCCGCCACGGCGCCGCGCTCGACGAGATACAGGTACTGGCGGTCGGGCAGCACCGGTTCGCCGCTGCCGGCCTCTCGCTCCAGTGCCAGGCCGTAGCCCAGTTCGCGCAGCAGGGTTTTCTCGAAGCGCCGCAGTTCCGCCGCCTCTGCCGCACCGCGGGACAGCGCCGAGAGCGCGTCGGCATACGCGTCGAACAGCGCGGCGTGCGCGTCTTCGCGCGGCAGCAGCTTGAGCAGCAGTTCGTTCAGATAGTAGCCGAGCAGCAGGCACTTTCCGGTCGGGAGCGGGACGCCGCCCAGCCATTCGGCCTTCGCCAGCGTCTTGACCTCGCCGCCGCCGAACCAGGAGAGCTCCAGCGGCTGGAAGCTCATCAGCACGCCGCGCAAGGCCGAACGCGGCCGCCGCGCACCGCGCGCGAGCAGCGCAAGCCGCCCGTAATCCCGCGCGAATATGTCGAGCACCAGACTGCTCTCGCTGTAGGGATGCGCATGCAGCAGATACGCCGCTGCGCCGTCGACGCGCTGCTTGGCAGCCATGGTTCGCTACTCGTACCCGAGAGTCTTCAGCGCCCGTTCGTCGTCGGCCCATCCGCTCTTGACCTTCACCCAGGTCTCCAGCCAGACCTTGCCGCCGAACAACCTTTCCATGTCCTTGCGGGCATCGGACGACATGCGCTTGAGTCGCTCGCCGCCCTTGCCGATGACGATCGCCTTGTGGGCGGCCTTGTCGACCACCACGGCCGCGTGGATGCGGCGCAGCCCGTCTTCCTGCTCGAACTTCTCGATTTCGACGGCGATGCCGTAAGGCAGTTCCTCGCCGAGGTTGCGGAACAGCTTTTCGCGCAGCAGCTCGGCCGCCAGGAAGCGCTCGGGCCGGTCGGTGATGTCGTCGGCGTCGAAGATGTGCGGCTGCTCGGGCAGATAGCCTGCGGCGGCCTTGAGCAATTCATCGACGCCCTGCCCCTTTTCGGCGCTCAGCGGCACGATCTCGGCAAAGACATGCTCGGCGGCGACCATCTGGATGAAGGGCAGCAGCGTCGCCTTGTCGGCCAACTGATCCACCTTGTTGATGACCAGCACGACCGGATGGTCGCGCGGCAGCAGGCCGACGATCTGGCGCTCGCCAGGCCCCCAGCGGCCGGCTTCGACCAGGAACAGCACGACGTCGACGTCCGCCAGGGCCTGAGTGACGCTGCGGTTCATCAGCCGGTTGAGCGCGTTCTTGTGCTTGGTCTGGAAGCCCGGGGTATCGACGAAGACGAACTGGCAGTCGTCGCCGCCGACCTCCGCCGTCAGGATGCCGCGCACCTGGTGGCGCGTGGTCTGGGCCTTGCGCGAGGTGATGCACACCTTCGCGCCGACGAGCCGGTTGGTCAGGGTCGACTTGCCGACGTTGGGCCGCCCAACGACGGCGAGAGTGCCGGTACGCATCGTCATTTTCCGCTCGCCTTCACCAGTTCGAGTGCCACGCGCGCCGCCGCCTGCTCCGCGGTACGGCGGCTGTTGCCGCCGCCGCGCACGCGGATGCCGAGTGCCGGCACGCTGCACTCGACGTCGAACTCCTGCTCATGCGCCTCGCCGCGCGTCGCGATCAGCGCGTACTGCGGCAGCGGCAGCTTGCGTGCCTGCAGCGCTTCCTGCAGCGCGGTCTTGGGGTCCTTGCCCGGGTCCTTCGGATCGAGATTGTCGAGCACCGTCTGGTAGAGCCGCTCGACAACCGCTTGGGCGGTCTCGAAGCCGGCTTCGAGGTAGACCGCGCCGAATATCGCCTCGAGCGCGTCCGCCAGGATCGAGGGACGGCGAAAGCCGCCGCTTTTCAACTCGCCTTCGCCCAGGCGGAGGAAATTGCCCAGATCGAGAGTTTGGGCAATCAGCGCCAGCGATTCCTGGCGCACGAGATTGGCGCGCTGGCGGGAAAGTTCGCCTTCCGTCAGCGTGGCGAAGCGGCGATAGAGCGCCGTGGCAATGACGCAGTCGAGCACCGCATCACCCAGAAATTCCAGCCGCTCGTTGTGCGGCGAGCCGAAGCTGCGGTGGGTCAACGCCTGCTGCAGCAATTCCTTCCTCGCGAAGTCGTACCCGAGGGCCGCTTCCAGGCGTGCCGGGGGCATCACTGCGCCGATGAGCCCTCGAAATCGATCATCAGGCTGACCGGGCCGGACAGCGGAATCTTCTTCGAGTAGGCGAAGCTGATCACGACGTCGTTGCCTTCTTTCGTGACGTCGAGATCGGCGCCGCCGATCGCGCTGATGTTGTCGATCTGCTTGCGCTTGTCGAAGTTGCGGCGGATATCCGCCACGCTGCCGCCGCGCGATGCGGGATCCTGCGCCGTGGCCTTGACCGACTTCACGATGGCCAGGTATTCGATGACGTCCGGCGCCACCTTGATGGCGAGCAACGCCGCCATGATGAGGAGGACGCAAACGATGACCAGGCTGATCAGACTCAGCCCACGCTCTCTCTTCGGGTTGCGAGTTTTCATTGGAACGATCCTATCCGCTGCAGGTCGCTGAAGTTGAACCAGATGAAGAATGCCTTGCCGACGATGTTCTCGTCGGGTACGAATCCCCATACGCGGCTGTCCTGCGAATTGTCGCGGTTGTCGCCCATCATCAGGTAGTTGCCGGGCGGCACCGTGCATTCGAAGCCTTCGCTATTGTAGTGACAATTGTCGCGGAACGGGAACGGCATAACCTGCGCGACATAGGGCGGCGCCGCGTCCTCGATGAGGATGTCGTGCTCGACCTTGCCCAGCGTCTCGCGATAGCGCGGCGTGACGGTGATATGGTCCTTGTCGTTGAAATCTTCGACGCGCTTGACCGGCATCGGCTGGCCGTTGATGGTGAGGCGCTTGTTGAAGTACGAGACCTTGTCGCCCGGAATGCCGATGACGCGCTTGATGTAGTCCTTCGAAGGATCCACCGGCCAGCGGAACACCATGACGTCGCCGCGCTGCGGCGAATTGACCTCGACGATCTTCTTGTCGATCACCGGCAGGCGGATGCCGTAGGTGAATTTGTTCACCGCGATGAAGTCGCCGACCAGCAGCGTCGGGATCATCGAGCCGGACGGAATCTTGAACGGCTCGACGATGAAGGAGCGCAGCACGAACACGACCAGGATGACGGGAAAGAAGCTGGCGCCGTATTCGACCCAGAGCGGTTCCTTGGCATCGGGCGCACGCCGCTTGCGGAAGACGAAGCGATCAGCCAGCCACAGCACGGCCGTCGCGATCAGCAGCACGAAGAGTATCAGCGCGAAATTCATATCCGGTCCTTGTTCGCCTACTTGTCGCCCACTCGCAGCACGGCGAGGAAGGCCTCCTGGGGAATCTCGACGCTGCCAACCTGCTTCATGCGCTTCTTGCCCGCCTTCTGCTTTTCGAGCAGTTTCTTCTTGCGCGTGATGTCGCCGCCGTAGCACTTCGCCAGGACGTCCTTGCGCATCGCCTTGACGTTCTCGCGCGCGACGATGGTCGAGCCGATGGCGGCCTGGATGGCGACGTCGTACATCTGGCGCGGGATCAACTCGCGCATCTTCGCGGCCAGTTCGCGTCCGCGGTAGGGCGCATTGGCACGGTGGACGATGACGGAGAGCGCATCGACCTTGTCGCCGTTGATCAGCACGTCGAGCTTGACGACGTCGGCGGCGCGATACTCCTTGAAGTCGTAGTCGAGCGAGGCGTAGCCGCGCGACACCGACTTGAGCTTGTCGAAGAAGTCCATCACCACTTCGGCCATCGGCATGTCGTAGGTCAGCTGGACCTGGCGGCCGTGGTAGGCCATGTTCACCTGTGAACCGCGCTTCTGTTCGCACAGTGTGATGACCGCGCCGAGGTAGTCCTGCGGCACGAAGATCTTGGTGGTGATGATCGGCTCGCGGATCTCGTCGATCTTCTGCACGTCGGGCAGCTTCGACGGGTTCTCGACCTCGATCACCGTGCCGTCGCGCAGCAGCACTTCATACACCACCGTCGGGGCGGTGGTGATCAGGTCCTGGTCGAACTCGCGCTCGAGCCGCTCCTGCACGATCTCCATGTGCAGCAGGCCGAGGACGCCGCAGCGGAAGCCGAAGCCGAGGGCCTGCGAGACTTCCGGTTCGTATTGGAGCGAGGCATCGTTGAGATGCAGTTTCTCCAGCGAGTCGCGCAGGCCGTCGTACTGGTTCGACTCGACCGGATAGAGGCCGGCGAACACTTGCGACTTGATTTCCTTGAAGCCCGGCAGCGGCTCGGCCGCGGGCCGGTCGACGGTGGTCACGGTGTCGCCGACCTTGGCTGCCTTGAGTTCCTTGATGCCCGAGATGACGAAGCCCACTTCGCCGGCGGAGAGCGATTCGCGGGCCATCGACTTCGGCGTGAAGACGCCGACCTGGTCGCACAGGTGCACGGCGCCGGTGGACATCAAGCCGATCTTGTCCTTGGCGCGCAGCGTGCCGTCGACGACGCGCACCAGCATCACCACGCCGACGTAGTTGTCGAACCACGAGTCGATGATCAGCGCCTTGAGCGGCGCCGCCGGGTCGCCCTTGGGCGGCGGGATGCGCGCAATGACGGCTTCGAGGATGTCGTCGATGCCCATGCCGGTTTTCGCCGAGCACGGCACGGCATCGGAGGCGTCGATGCCGATGACGTCCTCGACCTCCTGCCGCGCGGTGTCGGGGTCCGCCTGCGGCAGGTCCATCTTGTTCAGTACCGGCACCACTTCGACGCCGAGTTCGATGGCGGTATAGCAGTTGGCCACCGTCTGCGCTTCGACGCCCTGCGAGGCATCGACCACGAGCAAGGCGCCTTCGCAGGCCGACAGCGAGCGGCTGACCTCGTAGGAGAAGTCGACGTGCCCCGGAGTGTCGATCAGGTTCAGGTTGTAGCGCTGGCCGTCGCGCGCGACGTACTGCAACGCCGCGGTCTGCGCCTTGATGGTGATGCCGCGCTCGCGCTCGAGGTCCATGGAATCGAGCACCTGCGCTTCCATTTCCCGGTCCGACAACCCGCCGCAGCGCTGGATGATGCGATCGGCCAAGGTGGATTTGCCGTGGTCGATGTGGGCGATGATCGAAAAGTTGCGGATATGTTGCATGGGCGGAAACAAAAAAGGTGCTGAATTCAGCACCTTGGGAGCGCAAAAGAGGCCGCAATTCTAGCGGAAAAGGGAGTCCCGGTGAAGGCTGGCGCGGAGCCGGGACCGATCATTTTTCCGCGAATCGCGCCAGGTATTCCCTGACCTTCGCGGCATCGAGGAAATAGTGGCAAAGCTCCTGTCCCTCGGCTTCCAGCACCGGCACGAGCTCGTCGTACTTCGCCTCGAGCGCCGGATCGGCGTCGACGTCGAAGATCTCCACGGAAAACGAATACTCGCCGCGCAGGGTTTCCAGCGCGGCGAGCATGTCGTCGCAGAGATGGCAGTAGGTCCTGCCGTACAGCTTGAGCTCCGCCTTATTTGTCACCGGCGCCCTTGATGGTGAGGAAGGTCTGGCCGTCGCCGCGCCGCACCAGCAGCGTGATGGTCGCAGACTTGTCGATCTTCGAAATCAGGCCGTTGAACTGCTCGACCGACTTGACCTCCGTCTGCACGCCCTTGTCGATGAGCGCGAGGATGATGTCGCCCGGCCGCAGGTCGGTGCGCAAGCCGCCGTTGCGGACGTCCTCCACCACCAGCCCGTTCTGGATGCCCAGTTGCCGCTTCTGCTCGGCGTTGGGCTCCGCCAGTACCAGGCCCAGGCGATTGGGCGGCGCGGCGCTGCCCTGTCGTCCCTGGCGCGCGTTGCGAGCGGCCACCTTGTCGTCCTGCATTTCGCCCACGGCGATGCTCACGTCGCGCGTGCCGCCCTTGCGCCAGACCTCGAGCGTGGATTTGGTGCCCGGCCGCGTCGAACCCACCAGCCGCGGCAGATCGCTCGACTGGTTCACGACCTTGCCGTCGAACTTGAGGATGATGTCGCCCGGCACGACGCCCGCCTTGTCGGCCGGCCCGTTCTTCTCGACGTTCGTGACCAGCGCGCCCACCGG
The DNA here is from genome assembly GCA_050259835.1 of Ignavibacteria bacterium. Classification (GTDB taxonomy): domain Bacteria; phylum Pseudomonadota; class Gammaproteobacteria; order Burkholderiales; family Rhodocyclaceae; genus Nitricoxidireducens. Next base: position 24,039 of record JBLNBJ010000073.1, read on the forward strand.
CTTCTGCAGCCCGAAGGAGTCCGCCAGTTCGCGCGTCACCTCCTGGATCACCACGCCCAGGCGTCCGCGGCTGACGTGGCCCGAGGTCTTCAGCTGGGCCTGCACTTCCATCGCCACGTCGATCGGGATCGCGAAGGCGATGCCCTGATAGCCGCCCGAGCGGCTGTATATCTGCGAATTGATGCCGACCACCTCGCCCTTCAGGTTGAACAGAGGACCGCCCGAGTTGCCCGGGTTGATCGCGACGTCGGTCTGGATGAAGGGAACGTAGTTCTCCTGCGGCAACGCGCGGCCCTTGGCGCTCACGATGCCCGCCGTGACGCTGGCGTCGAAGCCGAACGGCGAGCCGATGGCCACGACCCATTCGCCGACCTTGAGCTTGCCGGGATCGCCGATGCGCACGAACGGCAGACCGCCGGCGTCGATGCGCAGCAGCGCGATGTCGGTGCGGGAGTCGACGCCCAGCACCTTGGCCTTGAATTCGCGCTTGTCGGTCAGGCGCACCAGGACTTCGTCGGCCCCTTGCACCACGTGCGCATTCGTCATGACGAGGCCGTCCGGGCTGATGATGAACCCCGAGCCGAGCGACTGGTTCTTGAACTCGTGCGGCGCGTTCGGCAATCCGTGCGGCATGAAGCGGCGGAACAGGTCGAACGCCGGATCGTCTTCGTCGAACGGGAACTGCGGCATCATCCGATTCTGCTTGATGATCTGCGTCGTGCTGATATTGACGACGGCAGCCCCCTGCTTCTCGACGAGTTCGGTGAAGTCGGGCAATTGCGCAGCGGCAATGAGGGGAAAAGCGAACAGCAAGACGAAGAGTCGCATAAGCATGCTTAGGCTTCCTTTCGATGGATGAGAACGAATCAGTGCTTGAGCGAGAGCCGCAGCGTCGAACCCGTGCTCCGTGCCATCCTCAGGTTGAGGATGCGCAGGACCACCAGGCCGACGGCCAAGCCGGCGCCGGCACCGGCGACTGCCGGCGCGCCGTCGCCCCACCCCGCCATGGCGGCGGCCGCGCCGCCGATGACGAACACCAGCGGCATCAGGTAGGACAAGGCCGCGGCGCGAAGCACGGCGCCTTCCGGCACCGAGACGACGACCCGGTCGCCCACCCTGGCGCCGACGGTATTGCGGATCGCATAGCGGCGCGGTCCCCCCTGGGGCTTGCCGCAGCCTCCCTTGTCGCCGCATTTGCCGCAGGCCGAGGGAAGGCACTCCACTTCGATCACGGCGAACTCGCCGGCGATGCCGGTCACGAGCGCTTCGCTTTCGCTCATTTCTTCTTAAGCTCCATGCCGTCCGCGACCGCCTTCAACGCGGCCGCCGGCATGCCGCCCATGACGACCAGCAAATGGCCGTCGGCGACACGCTTGTAGATATTGACGGTCCCCATCGCGAAGGGGCCGGTCTCGGGCTTGTTCGTTCCCGTCAGCGGCTCGATGAACACCGAGAACGCCGCCAAACCGTCGGAGAAGACGATGTGGGTGATGTCGGGCAGGCCCGGATGCATCTCGCGCCGCATGCCCATTACCTTGCGGAATCCCGGCACCTGCGACTTGAAGGTCCAGCCGTCGTCGTCGCCGCTGCGGGTGCGCACGTTGACCACCTTCCATTCGCCGCCGGCCATGTCGGGCCGGGCCTTCAGCGCCTTCCGGTCGACCGGGCCGCCGATGCGCAGCTCGGTGAAGGCGAAGGTTTCGATGGCCTGGCCGCGCTCGTCGATCAGGCCCGCCTTCAGCGGAATGCCGGTCTTGGCGTCGATCCAGAACTGGTGGCCGTAGCGCAGCGCGTCCTTCGGCTCGATGAGGATCGACTGGCTGTCGAAGCCCGCCACGCGGCCGGTTGCACCCTTGCGAATGTTGTAATGCTCGGCCAGTCCGGCAAGGCTGGCGGGGAGCAGTGCCGGGAAGGTCTGGCGACCGGCGCTGCGCTGCTCGATCACCAGCAACCTGCTTTCCGGCAGATAGCATTTGACTTCGTCGTTGATGCGCAGCACCTGGCGCGGACTGCCGTCGAGCACCTCAAGGCGCTCGAGTTCGTTGCCGTGATCCACCAGGTGCGTGATGCGCGACGTCTCCGTGCGGCTGCCGCTTTGGTAGATGAAGATGCCCGTGTATGTGAGCTTGCGCGGCGCCTCGGCAACGCGGTAGAGCCAATCGACGGCCTCTGCCGGCGGCTGCTGCGACGCGACCGGCAATGCCAGCAAGGTGCCCACCAGCGCGGCGGCGAGCCGCGCTCTCATTTGGCAGGCGCCATCCCGACGGCCGCGACGGTGCGGATGTGTTCTGCGCCCCCCCTGAATTCGAGCAGGCTCGACTGGGCTTCATGGGCGATCAGATATTCCTGCATGTCCGACGACGCCGGACGAACCGACGCGACAGGAACGGCGGCCACCTGAGGCGTGATCGTGTCGTTCTTGGCAACCAGTGCCGTCCCGGGCTGGGGCCCGCTGCCCAGCGCCAGCCATCCCACCACGGCGACCCCCGCAATCGTGGCGGCCATCGCCAGCGCATGACGTTGCCAAGCTGCGCGCTGTCGCGATGCCGGACGCGGCGCCAGCACCGTGGGCTCGGCATCGAGCGCGGCCATGACGCTGCCGGTCAAGTCGGCACCGAGCTCGGGTTCTCCCTTGAGCGCATCGCCGATCACCTGGTATTCGAGCCAGCGGTCGCGCAGTTCACCGTCTTCGCGCAGCGCCGCAAACAGCGCTTGCGCTTCATCTTCGGCAAGCTCGCCGTCCATGAGCGCCGAAAGCTTCGTCTTCATGATTTCACCACCTTGCACCTTCTACCACCGTCGATCAGGGCCGGTATCCAGCAACGGGCGAAGTTTATCCGCAATGGCGTCGCGCGCGCGAAAGATGCGCGAGCGCACGGTGCCGATCGGACAATCCATCACCTGTGCTATCTCCTCGTATGACAGCCCTTCGATCTCCCGCAAGGTGATCGCCGTGCGCAAGTCGTCGGGCAGCTTCTCCATCGCGGCGTTGACTGTGTCGGCGATCTGCTTGGACATCAGCAGATGCTCCGGCGTGTCGGCGTCGCGCAGCAGATCGCCTTCGGCATACGACTCGGCTTCCTCGCTGTCCACCTCGGTGGAAGTCGGAGCGCGACGGCCGTTGGCGACCAGCCAGTTCTTCGCGGTGTTGACGCCGATGCGGTACAGCCACGTGTAGAAGGCGCTGTCGCCCCGGAAATTCGGCAAGGCGCGATATGCCTTGATGAACGTTTCCTGGGCCACATCTTCCACCTCCGCAGCATCCCGGATCAGGCGCGACAAGAGCCGAACCAGCTTGCGCTGATACTTGGAGACAAGCAGCCCGTAGGCTTGCTTGTCGCCGGCTTGCACGCGCTCCACGAGCGCCTGATCTGCTTCGCGGTCTCCCATGTGCCCTGATTTCCGCCTGCGCTTACGATTCCGTTCATGCAGTATACCTGAACAGGGTACTCGGGAATTCCGCGTCCTCAGCGTGTTTCCGCTGCGTAGAAGACCAGGGCCCTGCCGAATAGTTCCACACGACCAAGGGATAATAGTGGACGATGCTCGTGCTATATTCGCCGCCCTATGGCGCGCGACTACTATTGCCACTACGACGTCCTAGTCATCGGCAGCGGCCTTGCGGGACAGTCGTTGGCCTTGCGCCTGGCGGAATCGCGACGCGTCGCGCTGGTCACCAAGCGCTCTCTCGAAGAAACAGCCACGGCCTGGGCCCAAGGCGGCATTGCGGCGGTTCTCGACGCGGCCGACTCGGTCGATGCCCACATCCAGGATACCTTCACCGCGGGAGCGGGCCTGTGCAATCCCGAGGCGACCCGCTTCGTCGTCGAGCATGGCCATGACGCCATCGACTGGCTGATCGGACAGGGCGTTCCCTTCACGCGCGACGGCTCGCCCTTTGGCTACCACCTGACGCGCGAAGGCGGTCACAGCCACCGCCGCATCATCCACGCCGACGACGCCACCGGCGCCGCCGTGCAGGAAACGCTGACCGAGAAGGTCCGCCGGCACCCGAACATCACGGTGCTCGAGAACCACATCAGCGTAGACCTGATCACCGGCGCCAAGCTGGGCCTCAAGACCCAGCGTTGCTGGGGCGCCTACATTCTCGACATCGACAACGACCGCATCGTGACGGTCGGGGCCGATCACACGGTGCTCGCCACGGGCGGCGCCGGCAAGGTGTATCTCTACACCACCAACCCGGATACGGCCACCGGCGACGGCATCGCCATGGCCTGGCGGGCCGGCTGCCGGGTGGCGAACATGGAGTTCATCCAGTTCCATCCGACCTGCCTGTACCACCAGCACGCCAAGTCCTTCCTGATCACGGAGGCCATGCGCGGCGAAGGCGGCATCCTGCGCCTGCCGGACGGCACCCGCTTCATGCCCGACCACGATCCGCGCGCCGAACTGGCGCCGCGCGACATCGTCGCCCGCGCCATCGACTTCGAGATGAAGAAGCACGGCATCGACTGCGTCTTCCTCGATGTGACGCACAAGTCGCCGGTGTTCATCGCCCATCATTTCCCGAACATCTACGCGCGCTGCCAGAAGCTCGGCATCGACATCGCCCGCCAGCCGATCCCCGTTGTGCCGGCCGCGCACTACACCTGCGGCGGCGTCGTCGTCGATCTTGCGGCGCGCACGGACGTGCCTGGCCTCTATGCGATCGGCGAGACCGCCTGCACTGGGTTGCATGGCGCAAACCGGCTGGCCAGCAACTCGCTGCTCGAGTGCGTGGTCTACGCCGAGGCGGCCGCGCGCGACATCCTGACCGAAAAGGCGCCCAAGTCGCCGAAGCTGCCCGAATGGGACGAGAGCCGGGTTGCGGACGCCGACGAAGAGATCGTCATCTCCCACAACTGGGATGAGCTGCGCCGCTTCATGTGGGACTACGTCGGCATCGTGCGGACCAACAAGCGGCTCGAGCGGGCCATCCATCGCATCAAGCTGCTCGAGCGCGAGATCGACGAGTACTACGCGAACTTCCGCGTCACCAATGACCTGATCGAACTGCGCAACCTGGTGCTCACGGCCCACCTCATCGTCAAGAGCGCCCAGATGCGCAAGGAGAGCCGCGGGCTGCACTTCAGCCGCGACTTCCCGGAGATGCTGCCGGCGGCGAAGGAAACCGTCCTCAAGCCGCCGCTGCGCTAGCCCGCCAGCGCAACCAGAGGCGAAGTTGGCGGTGCGCCGCGCCGCCCAGGGCGTCCGGCGGCAGCGCCAGCCGACTGCGAATACCCTCCCCCTCCAGCAGCAGCACCACCAGCCACGGGAACACCGTCGTATCCGGCACGACGCGTGCCGTTAGCAGACTGCCATCGCGCCGTTTCGCCTCGAGCATGCCGTCGCTCCTCAGCGTCAGCGCTACCAGCGGCGCACGCAGGACATGGCGATGCAGGGTATGTCGCAATGACAGGACGATGGCGAGCAGCGCCACCAGTACGGCGACCAAGGGCAGCCCCGTCAGGGCGATGCCAAGCGCCACCAACGCATGCGCCGCCACGAGGGCGGCGCCGAGCGTGGGCGACGGCTTGAGGTAGAGGGTAACGGGCAGTCGCACTGCCCGGGTCCGTCAGATGCGACGGAAGGCCAGGGTCCCGTTGGTGCCGCCGAAGCCGAAGTTGTTCTTCATGGCGACGTCGATCTTCATCTGCCGCGCCGTGTTGGCGCAGTAGTCGAGATCGCACTCGGGATCCTGGTTGAAGATGTTGATGGTCGGCGGGCAGACCTGGTGATGCACGGCGAGCGCCGTGAGCACCGATTCGAGGCCGCCGGCGCCGCCGAGAAGGTGACCGGTCATCGACTTCGTGGAGCTGACCACCAGCTTCCTGGACGCGTCGCCGAAGGCGAGCTTGATGGCCTCGGTCTCGTTCTTGTCGCCGAGTGGCGTCGACGTGCCGTGCGCGTTGACGTACTGGACGGCATCGGCGTTGATGCCCGCATCCTTGAGGGCGTTCGCCATGCTGCGGCGGGGCCCGTCGGTATCCGGTGCGGTCATGTGATAGGCGTCGCCGCTCATGCCGAAGCCAGCCAGTTCGGCGTAGATCTTGGCGCCGCGCTTCTTGGCGTGCTCGTATTCCTCGATGACCATGACGCCGCCACCCTCGCCCAGGACGAAGCCGTCGCGCTCCTTGTCCCAGGGACGGCTTGCGGTCGCCGGGTCGTCGTTGCGGGTGGACAGCGCTTGCGCCGAGGCGAAACCGCCGATTGCCAGCGGTGTGACCGTGGACTCCGCTCCGCCGCACACCATCACGTCGGCGTCGCCGTACTGGATCATGCGCAGGCTCGTACCGATGGCGTGCAGGCCCGTCGTGCAGGCCGTCACCACGGCAATGTTCGGTCCCTTGAGGCCGAACATGATCGAGAGGTTCCCGGAGATCATGTTGATGATCGTGCCGGGAATGAAGAACGGCGAGATCTTGCGCGGACCGCCGCTGAGGAAGTCGTTGTGCGTCTCCTCGATCATGGGCAGGCCGCCGATGCCGGAGCCGATGTTCACCCCGATCCGCTCCGCATTCTCGGGCGTCACCGTAAGCCCGGAATCGCGGACCGCCTGGATCCCTGCCGCCATGCCGTAATGGATGAACGTATCCATGCGGCGCGCTTCCTTCGGCGACAGGTAGGCGGAGATGTCGAACCCCTTCACCTCGCCGGCCACTTGCGACTTGAAGCCGCTGGCGTCGAACTTGGTGATGTTCGTGATGCCGCTCTTGCCGGCGATGATATTGGCCCAGGCTTCGGACACGGTATTGCCGACCGGCGAGACGATGCCCAGACCGGTCACGACGACTCTACGGCGCGACAAGGTGATCTCCAGCGACGATGGGGGAATGTCCGGCGGTGTCCGCCGGTTACTTCTTGAGGTTCTTGTTGATGTAGTCGACGGCTTGCTGAACCGTGGTGATCTTCTCGGCTTCTTCGTCCGGGATCTCGCACTCGAACTCTTCCTCGAGGGCCATCACCAGTTCGACGGTGTCGAGCGAATCCGCGCCCAGATCATCGACGAACGACGACTCGATCTTGATGTCGGCCTCGTTGACGCCCAGTTGCTCGGCGACGATCTTCTTGACGCGTTGTTCGATGTTCTCCATTTATTGCTCCTTCCCTGATGAACGGGTGTGATGGTTAAACCCGCGTAGTTTACCAAATTGGACTGGCCCGAGGGGGTCAGGCCATGAACATGCCACCGTTGACATGCAGCGTGGTGCCCGTGATGTAGCCGGCCTGCGGGCCTGCCAGGAACGCCACTGCCGCCGCCACGTCCTCGGGCTTGCCGAAGCGGTTGAGCGGCACTTTCTGCAGAATCGAATCGCGCTGCGCGTCGGGCAGCGCGCGCGTCATGTCCGTATCGATGAGACCGGGCGCGATGCAATTGACCGTGATGTTGCGGCTTCCCAGTTCCTGGGCCAACGAACGCGTCATGCCGGCGACGCCGGCCTTGGCCGCGCAGTAGTTGGCCTGTCCCGGATTGCCCGCCGCCCCGACCACCGAGGTGATGTTGATGATGCGGCCGACACGCGCCTTCATCATGCCGCGCATGACGAGCTTGGACAGGCGGAAGACCGCCTTGAGATTGGTATCCATCACGGCATCCCATTCCTCGTCCTTCATGCGCATCGAAAGGTTGTCGCGCGTAATGCCGGCGTTGTTGACCAGGATGCCGACGGCGCCGAACTTCTTCTCGACCTCGCCGATAAGGGCCTCGCAGGCGGCGGCGTTCGTCACGTCGAGCACCGCGCCCCAGCCCTTGATGCCGGCTGCGTCCAGCGCCTGCTGAATCTCGCCGGCACCAGCCTCGGACGTCGCGGTTCCGACCACGATCGCTCCCTCCGTACCCAGCGCCGTCGCGATGGCGCGGCCGATGCCGCGCGTGGCGCCCGTCACGAGGGCAACTTGTCCTTGCAGTGCGTTCATCCCCTTACCCTTTCACTTGCGCCAGAGCAGCCTCGACGCCGGCCAAGTCCGCCATGGCCCCGCCGGCCAGACCGTCGGTACAGCGCTTGACGAGCCCGGCCAGCACCTTGCCGGGGCCGCATTCGAAGACATGCGTGACGCCCGCCGCCTGCATGCCGCGCATGGTTTCCACCCAACGGACCGGCGCGGCCGCCTGGCGACCGAGCGCTTCCTTGATGGCCGCGGGGTCGGCCGGCGTCGCGACATCCACGTTGTTCAGCACGGCGATCGACGGGGCGGCGAACGCCAGTTCGGCCAGCCGCGCCTTGAGCTTCTCGGCCGCCGGCTGCATCAGCGCGCAATGGAACGGCGCCGAGACAGGCAGCATCACCGCGCGCTTGGCACCCTTGGTCTTGCATGCTTCGGCAGCGCGTTCGACGGCCGCCTTGTGGCCGGCAATGACCGTCTGTTCCGGCGCGTTGAAATTGACCGCCTGGACGCAGAGCCCCTGGGCAGATTCCGCGCAAGCCGCCATCACGGTGGCGGCATCGAGACCGAGAATCGCCGCCATGGCGCCTTCGCCGGCCGGTACGGCTTCCTGCATGGCCTTGGCGCGCAATTCGACCAGCGGCACCGCGTCCGTCAGCGGCAGGACGCCGGCTGCGACCAGCGCCGCATATTCGCCCAGGCTGTGTCCCGCAACCATCGCGGGCTGGGGACCGCCCTTCTCCAGCCAAAGCCGGTAGACGGCGATGCCGGCGGTCAGCATGAGCGGCTGGGTGTTGACCGTCTGGTTCAGCGCTTCGGCCGGACCTTCGGTGACGAGTTGCCAGAGATCGCGACCGAGCGCCTTCGACGCCTCTTCGAAGGTGGCGCGGATTACCGGGCTGTCGCCGTAGGCGGCCATCATGCCGAGCGATTGGGAACCTTGTCCCGGAAAAACCAGTGCAAATTTCATTTCCATTCCTTTCGCTGGTTTTCGGCGGAGGCTAATGCCTGCGCAGCGGGCGTTACGCCGCAACCAAAGACGAGCGCGAATTTCATGTCGAGAAGATCCTCAGAATTTCAGGAGCGCGGCGCCCCAGGTGAAGCCGCCGCCGACGCCCTCCAGCAGCACTGAGTCGCCGCGCTTGATGGCGCCTTTGCGGACCGTATCGTCGAGCGCGAGCGGGATCGAGGCGGCCGACGTATTGCCGTGCCGGTCGACGGTCACGACGCATTTCTCCGCCGGCACATGCAACTTCTTGGCCGTCGCCGAGAGGATGCGAACGTTGGCCTGGTGCGGGATCAGCCAGTCCAGCTTCTCCACCGGCAGCGCCGCCGCTTCCATCACTTCGCTCGCCACGTCGGCCAGCACCTTGACCGCGAACTTGAACACGGCCTGCCCGTCCATGCGCAGGAAGGGATCGCCGGTCACCTTGCCGCCGCCCACCTGGCCCGGCACGTTGAGCATGCCGTTGTGACTGCCGTCGGCATGGAGGGCCGTGGCCAGGATACCGGGCTCGTCGCTGGCTTCGAGCACCACCGCGCCGGCACCGTCGCCGAACAGCACGCAGGTACCGCGGTCGTTCCAGTCGAGGATGCGCGAGAAGACTTCGCTGCCCACGACGAGTGCGCAGCGGTGCGAGCCGGACCGGATGAACTTGTCCGCCACCGACAGCGCGTAGACGAAGCCGCTGCATACGGCTTGCAGGTCGAAGGCCGCGGCGCCGTTCGTGATGCCGAGCTTGTGCTGCAGGAGCGCGGCCGTGCTCGGGAAGATGTAGTCGGGCGTGGAGGTCGCCACGATCACGAGGTCGATGTCCGCCGCGCTGCGGCCCGCGGCTTCCAGTGCCTGCCGGCAGGCAGGAACGGCAAGCTCGCTGGCTGTCACGCCGGCGCCCGCAAGGTGGCGCGTGCGTATGCCGGTCCGCTCGATGATCCACTCGTCCGAAGACTCGAGTCCGTGGGCCGCGATCAGTTCGGCGTTGCCGACGGGAGTGCCGGGCAGGAAGCTGCCCGTTCCGGCGATGCGGGAGAATTTGGTCGTATTCATGTGGCGACAGGCATGGACTGCGCCATGCGCGAAGCGATCTTTTGGGGAAGGGATTGCCGCGCAGCCTCGGCTGCGCGCTCGAGGGCTGCGAAGAAGGCCAGCGAATCCGCGGAGCCGTGGCTCTTGACGACGATGCCGTTCAGCCCGAGCAGGCTGGCGCCGTTGTAGCGGCGATGATCGAACCGGCGCTTGAACGATTTGAGCGCCGGCAGCGCCATGAGAGCCCCGAGCTTGGTGAGCAGATTACGGGAGAACTCTTCCTTGAGGCTGTTGCCAATCATCTGCGCCAGGCCTTCGGTGGCCTTCAGCACGACATTGCCGACGAAGCCGTCGCAGACGACCACATCGGTCGTCCCCTTGAAGATGTCGTTCCCTTCGACGTTGCCGAAGAAGTTGAGTCCGCTTTCGCGCAGCAGTTCGCCGGCGCGCTTGACCACGTCGTTGCCCTTGATTTCCTCTTCGCCGATGTTCAGCAGCCCGACGCTCGGCCGTTCCTTGTGTTCGAGTGCGGAAACCAGCATGGCGCCCATGATGCCGAACTGGAGCAGGTGCTCGGGCTGGCAATCGACGTTGGCACCGAGGTCGAGGACGTAGGTGTAGCCCTTCGCCGCGGGCAGCTTTGTCGCGATGGCCGGGCGGTCTATGCCCGGCAGCGTCTTGAGGACGAAGCGCGAGACGGCCATCAGGGCGCCCGTGTTGCCCGCCGACACGGCCGCGTGGGCTTCACCGGTCTTGACGAGATTGATCGCCACGCGCATCGAAGAGTCCTTCTTGGTGCGCAAGGCCGTGGCAACCGGTTCGTCCATGGCGACGACTTCGGAGGCGTGCAACAGACGCAGGCGTGCTCCGAACTCGGCTTCGGCGTCTCCGAGCAAGGGCCGCAGGTCCTCCTCGCGGCCAACCAGGATGGTGGCGCAATCGGGATCATGCCGAAGGAAATCGAAGATTGCCGGCAGCGTGACCCGGGGCCCGTGGTCGCCGCCCATGCAATCAACTGCGATGGTAACTGCCATCGTGAAAACGGCCGGATGCGCCTAACGCAGCCGGCCGCCTGCGCGAGAAAGGATCACTCGCCCTTGGTCTTCAACACCTTCTTGCCGCGATAGACGCCAGAAGGGGAAATATGGTGGCGCAGATGCACTTCACCGGTGGTCGATTCCACGGCCAGCGGCGGGTTGGTGAGGAAGTCGTGCGCGCGATGCATGCCGCGCTTCGACGGCGACTTCTTATTCTGCTGAACGGCCATTTTTACTACTCCTTACTCAATGATCTTTCAACCTGGCCAGCGCCGCGAACGGCGAGGGCCGGGATTCCGCATCCATCTTCACCGGCAGCGCGCAGACATCGTGTCGCGGCGCGGTCGGCAAGGCCAGGAGAACCTCGTCCTCAACCAGAGGCAGCACCGCCAGTTCGCGGCTCGCCTCGATGGCGTCGATCTCGTCGTCCTCCAACTCCTCGTCGGGCCATTCCTCCCCGGACGCCACCAACATCAGGCGACTGTCGATCGCCACCGCATACGGCAACGGCGACAGACAACGTTGGCATCGCAGGTTCAGGCTGCCGGTCACGCGCAACTCGAGGAAGCTCTTACCCTCCTCGTCCCGCATTCCCTGCAACTCGAAATCCAACGAACCGGACGGGTCGGCAAGCTGATCGGCGAGGCGCGACAATTGCGCCACCGCCACGCGGCCCCTCAGGCTCCCACGGTGGCGCGCAAAATCGGGGCTATCGATGACAGCATCCGTATTTGCCGCCGCAACGGGCTGGTTTTCACGGCACGACATAAACCGTGAATGCTATCATGCCGACCCCTTCCAAGTCAAAGAAATAGCTGGGAAAAACCGTCCATGCCCCGACTTGTCCTCGCTTCCACCTCGCCGTACCGCCGCGAACTGCTGTTGCGGCTGCAGATTCCCTTCGAGACCGTCGCCCCCGAGGTGGACGAAGCGCCGCTGCCCGGCGAAAGCCCCGTGGCGACGGCAGAACGTCTGGCGGAGGCCAAGGCCCGCGCGGTCGCATCCGCCTACCCGGACGCGCTAATCATCGGCAGCGACCAGGTCGCGCACATGGGTGAACGCCGGTTCGGCAAGCCGGGCACGCGAGCCAACGCCGTCCAGCAGCTGCGCACGATGAGCGGCCACAGCGTCGTCTTCCATACGGGCCTATGCCTGCTCAATGCTGCGACCGGCCGGATCCATCTGCGCGGGATTCCGACCGAAGTGCGGTTCCGGGAACTCTCGGATGCGGAAATCGAGCGTTACCTCGATCGCGAAGACTCCCTCAACTGCGCCGGCAGCGCCCGTTCGGAAGGACTGGGCGTTGCCCTGCTCGAATACATGCGCGGCGACGATCCCAACGCGCTGGTCGGCCTGCCGCTGATGGCTCTGGCCGACATGCTGCGCGCCGAAGGCTTGGCGCTGCCTTGAGCGGCGCCGTTCTCTACCTGCTGCCGGCCGCGCTGGGCGATATCGCGTGGCAGGCCTACCTGCCGGAGGCGACTCGCGACACCGCCTGCCGGCTGACGCATTTCGTCGCGGAAAACGCCAAGACGGCGCGCGCTGAACTAAAGCGCATCGGTCATCCGGTTCCCCTGCGCGATCTTGCCGTCGAACAATTGCCGGACAAACCGGCTCCGGCGGACATCGAGCGCCTGCTGGCGCCACTGAGAGCCGGCCACGACGTCGGTGTCCTGTCGGAAGCCGGCTGCCCAGGGGTGGCGGACCCCGGCGCCCTGCTGGTGCGCCGCGCCCACGAGTCGGGCTTCGGCGTGAAGCCTCTGGTCGGTCCCTCCTCGCTCCTGCTCGCGCTGATGGCCTCGGGGCTCGATGGCCAGCGCTTTGCCTTTCACGGCTACCTGCCGCAGCGGGAACCCGAGCGCTCGCGCCGAATCGCAGAACTCGAGCGGGAATCGGCGCGCCAGAACCAGACGCAGTTGTTCATCGAGACCCCGTATCGGAACGGCGCGCTATTCCAGGCGCTGAGCGAAGCGTGTCGCCCCTCCACCCTCCTCTGCCTGGCAACCGATCTCACGCTGCCGAGCGAAACCGTCCGCACCCGCCGCATCGCCGACTGGCGCACCGCGCCGCCGCCGACGCTCGAAAAGCGCCCGACCGTGTTCCTGCTGCTCAGCGCAGGCTGAAGCGATCCAACAGCCCCACCGCGCCTTCGGCCATGCTGGCGCCGAACTGCTTTGCGAATTTCTCCGCCAGATTGGGCTTCACCGTGTAATCGCGGATGTCGTCGGCCTTGATTACGTCGCGGGCCACCGATTCCACGCTGCCGAAACCATCCGCAAGCCCTAGTTCGACGCTCTTGGCGCCCGTCCACATGAGCCCGGAGAACATATCGGGGGTCTCCTTGAGTCGCTTGCCGCGCCCCTTGCGGACCACTTCGATGAACTGCTGGTGGATTTCATTGAGCATCTGCTGGGCATGCGACTTCTGGTCGTTGTTCTGCGGCGAGAAGGGGTCCAGGAATCCCTTGTTGGAGCCTGCCGTCAGCAGGCGCCGCTCGACGCCGAGCTTGTCCATGGTGCCGACGAACCCGAACCCGTCCATGAGCACCCCGATCGAACCGACGATGCTCGCCTTGTCGACGAAGATCTTGTCGGCCGCCACGGCGACGTAATAGCCGCCCGAGGCGCAGAGGTCCTCAACCACGGCATAGAGCGGTATGTTCGGGTACTTGGCGCGCAGCCGATGCATCTCGTCGTTGATGATGCCGGCCTGCACGGGGCTGCCGCCCGGGCTGTTGATCAACAGGATGACGCCCTTGGTGCCCTTGTCCTCGAAGGCCGATTGCAGGCCGTTGAGCATGTGCTCGGCGTTGGCGTCGCCCTTCTCGCGGATCACGCCCGTCATCTGGACCAGGGCCGTGTGCGGCTTGCCGTCGCCAAGGCGATCGCCGCCACCCCAGTCGACCGCGACGACCAGCAGGACCGTCAGGTAGGCGAAACCGAGCAGCTTGAAGAAGATGCCCCAGCGCCGACGGCGACGCTGTTCCGTCAGCGCGTCCAGCGCGAGCTTCTCGATGAGCTTCCTTTCCCAGGCGGGATCGTTGGTGTCAGGCACGTTTTGCTTCCAAGTGGATGGGTGGCGAAAGTATACCGGGCGCTCAGGCGTTCGCGCGCAACCATGACGTCATCTCCGCCACGGTCGCCGCGCAGTGGAGGGGGTCTTCGGACTCGAGTTGCGCCCGCGGATGGGCGCCGTAGGCGACCGCAAGCGAGGCTACGCCCGCGTTCTTCGCCATCTGCAGGTCATGGATCGTGTCGCCGATCATCAGCGTCGCTTCCGGCATGACGCCGAACTCGGCCATCAACTCCTCGATCATCTGGGGATGCGGCTTGGAATGGCATTCGTCGGCGCAACGCGAAGCGTGGAAATAGGCGCCCAGCCCGGTGCCGGCCAGCGCCCGGTCGAGCCCCACGCGCGACTTTCCCGTCGCCACGGCCAGAAAATGCTCGGCCCCCGCTAGTTCGGCAACGAGCGCCTGTGCCCCTTCGAAGAGGCACAACTGATGGTCTCGCGCGAGGTAATGATGCCGATACCGCTCGGCGGCCTCCTGATAGCGGTCCGGACGCAGGTCGGGCATTGCGTGGCGCAACGCGTCCACGAGCCCCAGGCCGATGATGTGGCGGGCGCGCTCGTCGCTGGGTACGGCGAGGCCGAGATCCCGGGCCGCCGCCTGGACGCTATCCACGATGAGGGCGGCCGAGTCCATGAGGGTCCCGTCCCAGTCGAAGACGATCAGCTCAAAGCGCTTGCCCATCGCTCCATTCCCGTTTTTCGTTTGCATCCAGACGCGCCACGAACTCGGCGAGTTCCCGCGGCAGCGGCGCCGAGAATTCCAGTGGCGCATCGGACAGCGGATGCGGCAGCGCGAGTTTCGCCGCGTGCAGGAACATGCGTTTGAGTCCCGCTTTTTGCAAGTCCCGATTGAGGCTGAAGTCGCCGTATTTGTCGTCGCCCGCGAGCGGATAGCCCAGATGGGCCAGATGGACGCGAATCTGGTGCGTGCGGCCCGTCTTCAACTCGACTTCCACCAGGCTGAAGTTCTGCCAGCGCGCCACCAGCCGAACGATGGAATGCGCTGCCTTGCCGTCCGGCGCCACTGTGACGCGGCGTTCCCCCTCGTCCGTCAGATACTTGTGGAGCGGCAAGCGCACGTGCTGCAGGGCATTGCACCAGCGCCCCTTGACGAGCGCGAAGTAGCGCTTGGAGACGGCGCCGTCGCGAAACATGTCATGCAGGCGGGTGAGCGCAGACCGCTTCTTGGCGACCAGCAGCAGCCCGGAGGTTTCCCGATCCAGCCGATGCGCCAGTTCGAGCAGCTTGGCCTGCGGCCGCGCCCGCCGCAACTGCTCGATCACGCCGAAGCTGACGCCGCTGCCGCCATGCACGGCGACGCCCGCCGGCTTGTCGATGACGATCAGCGCCTCGTCCTCGAAAACGACATCGAATTCCCGCGCCGGCACCGCCGGTTTGGAAGCAGTTTCGGCGACCCGGATCGGTGGCACCCGGACCCGGTCACCGACCGCCAGCTTGTAGTCGGCGCCGATCCTTCCCTTATTGACCCGGACTTCCCCGCTGCGCAGGATCCGGTAGATATGGCTCTTGGGAACCCCTTTGGCCCGCCGCAACAGGAAGTTGTCGATGCGCTGGCCGGCAGCATCCTCGTCGACTTCGAGGACTATTGCCGAATCTTTGCATAAATCATTCATCTCAAATACAATGTGCCTCGGTTTGCCGTTCCTCGACGGTACGCCCGACGACCCGAAGTGGCGTCGGTGGTACTGCTCCCGGAACGTGGTTCCTCCCTCCGGCCAATCCGGTACGACGGCGGAACCTTGGTGCGGGACCCCGACGGCCTGAACTTCGGCCCGGAAGAAAGTCCCGTTCGCAGCAGCCCGAAACCCAGGGCACTTCGCTGGCCCGAAGCAGCGATACTACTTGAATGCGCGCTTTACAGGCACGAATGCGCTGCGCCGACGACATATCGACGCGGCCCGAAAACGAAGACAGAACGTTTGCCAACCAGGCCATCTGCATGACCTCCATCCCGCAAACCCACGCTACGCCGCCCATGCGCTGACATAGGCGGCATGCGGTCTTTCGTGCCTCCCGCGCGCGGGAGCACTACATGAAACGCATGCTGTTCAATGCAACGCAGGCCGAGGAACTCCGCGTTGCGATCGTCGATGGCCAGAAACTGGTCGACCTCGACATCGAATCGGCCGCCAAGGAACAACGCAAGGGCAACATCTACAAGGCGGTCATCACCCGCATCGAGCCCAGCCTCGAAGCCGCCTTCGTCGACTACGGCGCGGAGCGCCACGGCTTCCTGCCGTTCAAGGAAGTCTCGCGATCCTTCTTCAAGTCCGGTGTCGACGCCGGCAAGGCGACCATCAAGGAAGCCCTGCAGGTCGGCCAGGAACTGATCGTCCAGGTCGAGAAGGACGAGCGCGGCAACAAGGGCGCGGCCCTCACTACCTTCATCTCGCTGGCCGGCCGCTACCTGGTTCTCATGCCGAACAATCCGCGCGGCGGCGGCGTCTCGCGCCGCGTCGAGGGCGAAGATCGCCAGGAATTGCGCGAAGTGATGGACCAACTCGACGTGCCCGGCGGCATGAGCCTGATCGCGCGCACCGCCGGCATCGGCCGCAGCAAGGAAGAGCTCGAGTGGGACATGAACTACCTGATGCAGCTCTGGCGCGCCATCGAAGGCGCCGCCAAGTCGCAATCGGGCGCCTTCCTGATCTACCTCGAATCCAGCCTCGTCATCCGCGCCATCCGCGACTACTTCCACGCGGAGATCGGCGAGATCCTGATCGACACCGACGACATCTTCGAGCAGGCCCAGCACTTCATGGCCACGGTGATGCCGGACAACGTCAATCGCATCAAGCGCTACCGCGACGACGTGCCGCTGTTCTCGCGCTTCCAGATCGAGCACCAGATCGAGTCGGCCTATTCGCGCCAGGTCAACCTGCCGTCCGGCGGCGCCATCGTCATCGACCACACCGAAGCGCTCGTCTCCATCGACGTCAACTCCGGCCGCGCCACGCGCGGCAGCGACATCGAAGAAACCGCCCTGCGCACCAACTGCGAAGCGGCCGACGAGATCGCGCGCCAGTTGCGCCTGCGCGACCTTGGCGGCCTGATCGTCATCGACTTCATCGACATGGAGTCGCAGAAGAACCAGCGCGAAGTCGAAAACCGCCTGCGCGACGCCCTGCACTACGACCGCGCCCGCGTCCAGACCGGCAAGATCAGCCGCTTCGGCCTGCTCGAGCTGTCGCGCCAGCGGCTGCGCCCCGCACTGGCCGAAACCAGCTACATCACCTGTCCGCGCTGCACCGGCACCGGCCACATCCGCTCGACCGAATCCGCCGCGCTGCACATCCTGCGCATCATCGAAGAAGAATCGATGAAGGAGAACACCGGCGCTATCCACTGCCAGGTTCCCGTCGATGTCGCCACCTTCCTGCTCAACGAGAAGCGCGTCGACATCGCGCGCATCGAGATGCGCCATCGCATCAATCTGGTGATCGTCCCGAACCGCCACCTCGAAACGCCGGCCCACGAGATCGTGCGCCTGCGCCATGACCAGCTGAACCAGGAAGGCACCAGCCTGCCGAGCTATCAGATGGCCGACAAGCCGGCCGAGGAAGGCTACCAGCCGCCCTCCGCCCAGAACGAGCCGCGCGCTCCGCGCGTCGAGGCCGCCGTCAAGGGCATCACGCCCGAGCAACCCGCGCCGATGGCTGCGCCGCCGAAGGCCGTCGAAAAGGCCGCGCCCGAGGAGCCCGGCATCATCTCCAAGATCTTCTCTTGGTTCCGTGCCAACAAGCAGCAGCCTGAGCCGGTCGTCGCCAAGAAGGCTGAGCGTTCGGGGCGTCGCGAACGTGGCGAGCGCAGCGAACGCGGTGAGCGTGGCGAGCGCGGTCGCGGTCGCGGCCGGAACAAGGAGGGACGCGAAGAACGCGACGAGCGCGCCGCGCGTGGCGAGCAACGCAAGGAGCGTCAGGAACCGCGCGCCGAGCAGCCGCGTCAACGTCGCGAGGAAGGCGCCGAACAGCAGCCGCAGCAGCCGAGCCGTCGCCAGCGCGGCGGCGACCGCCAGGAGAAGGCGGAGCGTCCCGAGCGCGCGGAGCGGCCGGAACGGGCCGAACGTCCTGAGCGCGCCGAACGGCCGCCCAAGGCGCCGCGTGCCGAAACCCCGGTTGCTGAAGCGGACGTCAACGTTGCCGCAGTGCCCGAGAACAATCCGCCGGCTGAAGGCCAACCGCAGTCCGAAGGACGTCGCCGCGGCCGCCGCGGCGGCCGCGGCCGCGGTGAGCGACGCAACGGCGAAGCTGCCGCCGCCGAGGCGACCACGGCAAATGCCGCCACGACCGGCGAAGCTGCACCTCCGCGCGCCATGCCGTGGCCGACGCCGGTTCCCGTCGTTGCCGAGCCGGACGTTGCGGTCCAAAGCGCACCGGTCGAAGTCCCGTCCGCGCCGCCGGCCCCCGCTGCAGAGCCTGCTCCGGCTGAGGCTGTCAGCGCCGCCCCGGTGATCGAAACGCCGGCTGTCCCGGCTCCCGCCGCACCGGAAATTGTCCAGGCCGTTGCTCCTGCGGCCGTCCCCGATGCAGCGCCTGCCAACCTGAGCAAGGATCTCGAGCAGGCCGGTCTGGTGATGATCGAAACGGTCGGCGTCGCGCCCGCCGCGCCGGCGGTTTCCGAACCGGCGGTGCAACTCGGACGCAAGCCGAAGGCCGCACCGGTCGTCGTGGACGAGCCTTTGCAGATGGTGGAAACCAAGCGCGACTGAAGCCACGCGAGGGTTGATAACGGGCACGCCGCGGCGTGCCCGTTTTCTTTTCAGCGCTGCGGACGGAACGCCGCGATCACGCCCCTCGCCGCATCCTCGACGAGGTCGAGCACCCGCTCGAACCCATCGTCCCCGCCGTAGTACGGATCCGGAACCTCCCTTTCCTCGAACGACGCCGCGTATTCGAGGAAAAGCCGCAGCTTGTGCCGATGCTCCGGAGGACATGCCCGCTGCAACAGCGAGAGATTGTCCGAATCCATGGCGAGGATGAGATCGAAGCGCATGAAATCGAACTCGCCCACCCGGCGCGCGCGCAGGCCGGAAAGATCGTATCCGCGTCGCGCAGCCGCTTGCCGCGCACGTTCGTCGGGCGGCTCTCCCACGTGGTAACCATGCGTTCCGGCCGAGTCGATCTGGAAGAACTCGGCGATGCCGTCGCGCTCGACCAGGGCCCGCAACACGCCCTCCGCCGTCGGAGAACGGCAGATGTTGCCCATGCAAACCAAGAGGATGCTGACCCTGTCCATATTCGGGAAGCTTGCGAGTCTGACACATCGGCCGCCTTGGCCGAAATCAATTTTTGACGGCACGCCTTGCGGTTATCATGACCGAGGAGTTCAACGACATGAATGCACAAGAGAAAGGGCAGATGCCCGGCGCTGAAGGGCCGACCACCGAGCTCGAGTTGTCCGACGAGGACATCCTCGACGCCATGTCGCACATCCCGGGCTACATCGACATCAGCACCGAGGACTTTCGCGAGATCTACCACCTGGCGCATCGCCATGCGCTCGAAAGGCTCTTCGGACGCCTGAGCGCGCGCAGCCTGATGCGGACCGGCATTCCTGCCCTGCCCCCGGACATGATGCTGGACCAGGCCGCGAAGCTGCTTGCCGAAAGCGGCTACAAGGGCCTTCCCGTGACGAGCGCGGATGGGCAGGTGCTGGGCATGCTGACGGAAACCGACTACCTGCGCCGGCTCGAAGCCGGATCCTTCCTTGAACTCTTCCTGCGGCTGATCGACGATTCGTGCGAAATCACCCACCGCTGCCATGAGACGCCGGTGAGCGAAGCCATGACTGCACCAGCGATCTGCGTATCCGCCGATGCCGGATTCGCCGAGATCATGGCGGCCTTCGGCAGCCATCCGGGACGCAGCGCCCCTGTCGTGGACGCCACGGGGCGTCTCTGCGGCCTGCTGCTGCGCAAGGACTTCCTTGCCGCATTCGATCTCGGGGCCTGCCTTTGAAGTTGCGCGAATACTTCGCCAAGATGCATGGCAGCGGCCACGGCAGCCCGCCGCGCGTCAGCAACGCGGAGATCGCGTGGTCCTGGCTCGGAGCGTTCATCGGCATCGCGGTGCTCGCCTGGATGGCCGATGGCTACTTCGCAAAACATGACCTTCCGCTGATGATCGCGTCGATCGGCGCGTCGGCGGTGCTCGTCTTCGGCGCTGCCCGCAGTCCTCTCGCCCAGCCGCGTAATCTCGTCGGCGGTCATCTGCTGTCCGCGGCGGTCGGCGTCGCCTGCTGGAAGCTCCTGCATCAGCAGCCCTGGCTCGCTGAGGCGATGGCGGTCGCCACCGCCATCGCCGTCATGCACGCTACACGCACCCTCCACCCGCCCGGCGGTGCCACCGCGCTGCTCGCCGTCACCGGCTCCCCGCAGATCCATGACTTGGGCTTTGTCTACGTGTTCATGCCGGCTACCCTGGGTCCGCTGATTCTTCTCGCCGTCGGCCTGTTGTTCAACAACATCCCGGCGTCGCGGCGCTATCCGGAAATCTGGTTCTAGGCCCGGCGCAACCATCGCCGGGCGCCGCGGTCCATACGCTGCCTGTGTTTGGTTCCGCCAGGCACAGAACGACCCCCAGGCCTGTGCCTTTCCGGGCGGTTCCCCGCGCCGGCAAGCCGGTCGCGACGACTGCCGAAATGGGAAGCTAATTCCCCCATAATCAGCTGGACGGCAAATCCGTTGACGCCGACAATGGATTTTGATGGACGATTTTCGCTGCACGGATGCTTTCCGCTTCTCCACCTTGGCCGGACGATAGACCATGAAGATCAACGAGCCCGTCACTCAGCGCGAAAAGCCTTTTCCCCCAGGGAAATACCTTGTCTCACGGACCGACCTGAAAGGCGTCATCACCTACGCCAACGACGCCTTCATCGAACTGTCGGGCTTCACGCGGGATGAACTCCTCGGCAAGAGCCATAACGTGGTCCGTCATCCGGACATGCCGCCGGCGGCGTTTCAGGATCTCTGGGAAACCATCCGGGACGGGCGCCCCTGGCGCGGCCTGGTAAAGAATCGTTCGAAGGACGGCGACCACTATTGGGTCGAGGCCTTCGTCGTACCGGTGCGCGAGAACGACCGCACCATCGGTTACATGTCCGTCCGCACCGAACCTTCGCGCGCGCAGATCAAGCATGCCGAGGACCTCTATGCGCGCCTGCGGAACGGGAATGCCAAGCTGGATACGCACGGCAGATGGATGAAGCGCCTGAGCCTGCGGGCAAGACTGGGGATTGTGATGGCCGTCATGGCGGCCATGATCGTGGGCGGCGCAACCCTCGGCCTTTCCGGCATGCGGCTGGCCAATCAGGAACTCCACGCCGCCTATCAGGACCGCTTGAAGCCTTCCCTTGCCGTGGCGCAGATCATCCGCCTCATGGGAGACAACCGCACGCAGATCATGCTCGCGCTCCAGCACAATCCCGACAACCCGCTGGCGAAGCTGCACGACCATCCGGTGGATGTCCACATCAACGCGATCCTCGGCAATCGCGACGAGATCGAGCGCCTGATCGCCGAATATCAGCGTCATTCCATCGGCCCCGAGGAACAGGTTGCCGCCGCAGCCTTCTTCGAGGCGCGCGAGAAGTTCTCGCGCGAAGGCACCGCCCCGGCGCGGGATGCGATCAAGAGCGGCGACTACAACCACGCCAACCTGCTGCTGCTGACCAAGATGAACCCGCTGTTCAAGGACGTGGTCGCGAAGGCGGACGCGATCCAGCAGTACCTGCTCGAGCATGGCGAAAAGGAGTTTCGCGATTCCGAAGACCGCTACGCCGTGCTGCGCAACCTCGGCGTCGGGGGCACGCTGGGCGGATTGCTGCTGGTCGGCATCTTCGCCTTCTTCCTGGTGCGTGCGATCGTCGATCCGATCCGCCGCGCCGTGGGACATTTCGACAAGATTTCCCAGCGCAACCTGACCAACGACATCGACATCTCGGGACGCGACGAGGCCGGCCATCTGATGCATGGCCTCGCCACGATGCAGGCGCATCTGCAGGTCATGCTGGACGAGATTCGTGCGGCATCGGCCACCGTCGACGCGGAATCCCGCCGACTCAACGAAGAGATGGGCCATGTCGTCGATCAGTCGAAGGAGCAGCGCGACCGGGTACAAAGCGTCGCCGCCACCACCGAACAGTTCACCGCCAGCGTCACGGAAGTCGCCGCCAATGCGGGCCGCACGGCAGAGGCCGCCGCGCACTCGCGCGCCCTCGTCACGGAGAGCATCGGCCGCATGTCCGACAGCATGGCGGCAACCTCGCGCGTCGTCGAGGCCGTGCAGGCTTCGAGCGCCAGCATCGGCGAATTGAACCAGGCGATCCAGAAGATCGGGGACATCACCAACACCATCCGCGAGATCGCGGACCAGACCAACCTTCTGGCGTTGAATGCCGCCATCGAAGCTGCGCGTGCCGGCGAGCAGGGCCGCGGATTCGCGGTAGTGGCGGATGAGGTGCGCAAGCTGGCCGAGCGCACCAGCGCTTCCACCGCCGACATCACCGCCACCGTGGCGGCCTTCCGCGAGGTGACTGACAAGGCCGTCGGCTCGATGAGTCAGGCCGTCGAGGAGGTGAACGCCGGCACCGAGAAGATGCGGGAAAGCGTAAGCGGACTCGACCAGATCAAGACGTCGAGCGACGAAGTTGCCGGCATGGCGGAACATATCGCGGGCGCGGCCCGTGAGCAGGCCGTGGCGAGCGAAGAAGTCGCCGGCAACATGGAAAAGATTTCGCTGCTGATCGACCAGAACACTTCGGTCGCGCTCGAAGCCTGGCAGGCCGTCGAAGACCTCACCAGGACCGCTTCCGGACTCCAGGCAATGGTCGAACGATTCGAGCTGGTGAAGCCGCGCTGAAATGGCCGCAGGCCCCGTGCAACAGGGCCCGCCGGAAAAGTCCATGAACGCGAAATTTCACTTGCCATTGCCGCGAGCTTCCCGTATGGTGGCCGGGCATTCGATTCAAGTAGCGCATTGTTGTACTGATTCACCCGCCGTGACGGCGCCGTTTCTGCCAACCAGCTTTCTTGATTTCGGTTGCATGGGCTCAGCCCATTTTCATTATCTTTTGAAGGAAAGTCACATGGCAACTGGCACCGTAAAATGGTTCAACGATGCGAAGGGTTTCGGCTTCATCACTCCGGATGAAGGCGGCGAAGACCTGTTCGCTCACTTCTCCGAAATCCAGTCGAGCGGCTTCAAGTCGCTGCAGGAAGGCCAGAAGGTGAGCTTCGAGGTCAAGCAAGGCCCGAAGGGCAAGCAGGCCGCGACCATCAAGCCGCTGTAAAGGCGGCTGGTCCAAGGAACCGCAGCTTCGGCTGCGGTTTTTTTTCGCCCTTAGTCGAGGCGAATCACTTCGGCGCTGACGATGCGGTTGCGTCCTGCCTGCTTCGCTTCATACATGCGCGTGTCGGCGATTTCGACCAGTTCCGACCAATCGCGCACGTTGTCCGAGAGCCGCTCCGCGATGCCGATGCTGGCCGTCACCGGCTTGCCGTCAGGCGCCGCGCCCAGCCCGAGTTCATAGACGCGCAGCAGACCCATCGAAGCCTGCTGCATCGTGGTGTTGGGCATGATGAGCACGAATTCCTCGCCTCCCCAGCGCGCCAGGATGTCGCCTGCCCTCAGGTTGCGCCGCAACTGCATGGTCGCGTTCCTCAGCACCTGGTCCCCCGCCTCGTGCCCGAAGCTGTCGTTCACCTGCTTGAAGTGGTCGAGGTCGATGAACGCCAGCGAGAGCGGCGCGTTGATGCGCGACGCCAGGATGAACTGCAGGTCCAGCAGCTCCTCTCCGCTGTTGCGCGTGAAGCAGCCCGTCATGTTGTCCCGGATGGCTTCGCGGATGAAGACGATCATGAAGCCGAGTTGGGACAGCCCGGCCAACGCCGATACGCTCACGATCAGGAGCAGCAGCCACAGCGTCACGCCGATTCCCGCAAGGTCGAGTTCGGGGCCGGTCAGCGCCGCGCCGACCAGCGGCATGGCGAGCATCGGAACCGCGAACGCCGCACACTCGAGCAGGGTCAGGGGAAAGATCGACAGGCCCGCGAGCATCACGAACGGCAGGAAGGTATAGCCGCTGGCGACGGCCTTCTGCAGCCCCTCGAGCCGAAAATCAGCGATGTGGCTGTACGAAAAGAGAAAGAACGCGCAAGGGACGGCAAGCAGCATTCCAAGCACGCGGTAGGCGTCGCCGCGCGAATCGATGCTCCATCGGCCAAGCAGAATGGAAGCGAAGGCGGCTGAGGCGGCCAGGCGCGCCCACGCCAGACCGTGCCAGATCTCCGGCGGGAACACGGCCATGTCGACGCCTATCCAGAGCGCCGTCAGCGCCGCGAACAACCCCGCCACCAGACGGGCACGCGTCAGGATCACCGCATTGCGGCGCTTCGACAGCAGGGAAAGATGTCCGCCGGGGCAAAACAGCCAGCCGACTTCCTCGGCGGTCATTTCGGTCAGGATCAGTGACCAGGCGCGCCGCCAGATTCGTGCCAGCGTTGCTTTCAGCATTCAAGGCCCTCCCGCCCGACGCATCAGCCTGCATTCGCCGCGGCGACAACGGGGCCACGGAGCAGACACGCGCAGGTTACGCCGGCGACATGGCCAATTCAACCCTTGCAACAGCCGGATCAGCGCCCGAAAGCAACGCCAATCCTACAGAGCAGGCAGGGCGATGCGGTTGTCGGTGCTGAACTGGTAATCGCGGAATACGTGCTCGGCCGTCAGGATGGCGTAGCTTCCGTCCGGTTTGCGAACGGTCGTGTCCTTGAGCCGATAGGTGTAGTGGCCGCAGGTCCAGCAGTCGAAGTTGCGCATATGGGTGCAAAGGCAGGTCTTGTCCCGCACCGACACCTTGCGCTCGTTCGGATGGGCGGCCACTTCCCGATTGTAGGAATTGATATAGGCACAGTTGCCGTTGGCGTCCAGCAGATAGCCGTAGGCCTCGCAGTTGGGGCGAATGCCCGATCCGATCGCCGGACTGTTCTTCAGCATGCGCATCGGATAGCCGGTCGGCGAAATCGTATTGACTTCGATGTCGCGCTCGCTCGCCTTGAAGTATTGCTGCTGCACTTCGGGCGGCAGCCCGCATTCGCTGACCACCGTAAAGCGCGTGGCCACTTGGACCGCGGCAGCCCCCTGCTCCATGAACCCGACGGCGTCGCTGCCCGTGAAGATGCCCCCCGCCGGGATGATGGGAATTTCGAGATGCTCCGCCACCATCCACGCCCGGATTTCGGCGACGATCGTGGCCAGGTCGAATTCGGCCCAGTCCATGCCGAAGCCCAGATGGCCTCCCGCGAGCGGCCCTTCGACCACCACGAAGTCCGGCAGCCGGTTGGTGCGGGCCGATTTGCGCAGGAAGAGCTGCAAGGCGCGCAGCGACGAAACGATGATGCCCAGCTTGGCATCGCGGAAGCGAGGGTGATCCTCGATCAGCGCGAACGAACCGAGATGCAGGCCGGCGGCCAGCGTGATGCCGTCGATACCGGCGTCCAGCGCAGCGGAAAGGCGAACGCGCAGGGTTTCCTTCGGCGCGTTCATGGTCAGCTTCTCCATCGTGTTGATGAAGATCATGCCCTCGCCGCGCTTCGCTTCCATGGTCTTGCCGACGTGCAGGCGCGTCGCTTCGGCCAGTTTGCCGAGATCGAACTGCACGGCGGACTTGTCGGGGTTGGCGACGTTGTACTTGTACAGCTTCAGCTTGTCCTTGACGTAGCGGGTGTCGAAGCGCCGGTCGGAGACCGTCTTCACCATGGCGTCAGAGATGTGCCCGATGCCGCCCAGGCGGGCGACTTCCAGCGCAAGCTGGGCCGTGGAAATGTCCACGCCCATGCCGCCTATCACCAGCGGCACCAGTTCCCGCTTGCCGAAGCGGAGTCGAAAATCGTCCAGCCGTTTCATTGCCCTACTCGAATCATTTCACCCCAGCCACGATACCATGACCGCGAGTGAAAGCGGCCCGCTGCCGCCAATTTCGCTTGGCGCGCGGCCCGCGTGACCCTAGCAGCGGCGAAGGCCGAGCCGCTCGCCGCAAATCTCGGCAGCCCTGCTTGCGCAATGGACTTCGTTGTAGAGATTGATGGCGTCGAGCCGCGTCACGGCGGCATCGCGCATGTTGAGCCCGTACAAGCGGATCAGCGTCGCATCGAACTCGTCGATGATGCGACGCGCCTCGAACTTGCCGATCGGGGTCATGTTCATGCCGAACCTCTCAAGACAACCGCGGCTTGCGCGCCTGCGGGTTCCAAAAGAAGAAGAAGCCGATGGCTTCCCCGAGCAGGACGGCCGCTGCCCCGAGGCTTGCGCTCAGTTCGCCGACGTAAACCCGCATCCGGGGGACGACTACGGGCTCGCCACGACGCAGGTCGAGCGCCCTCATGCGACGCGCTTCCAGGATCACTTCGGCGGTGTTGATGGGACCCATGATGCCTCCTTCGACTCGGTGAATTCGGGAGCCATCGTGCCTGCGGCACCGCACCATCGCAACCGTCGTGGCAACCAGACATGCCCGCCCGACCGTAACTCCATGCCTATATTGTAGATGGTGCACTGCCGCATTTCCATCGAAAAGAACGCGCCAATCCCCGGCGCTGTTCGCGCAATCTAGGCGCTGTGATCGTGCAGGTCTGCCCCGAAGGCCAGCTTCTTCAGATGGAAGAGCTCGTCGCGCGCCGCCGCCGCCTGCTCGAACTCGAGGTTCCTGGCGTGATCCTGCATCGCCTTCTCGAGCCGCTTGATCTCCTTTGCCAGCGCCTTTTCGCTCATCGACTCGTACTTGGCCGACTCCTGCGCCGACTTGAGCTCGCGCGCCGCCTGATCCTGATCGTACACGCCGTCGATGATGTCCTTGATGCGCTTCTTCACGCCCACCGGGGTGATGCCGTGCTCCTGATTGAACGCCATCTGCTTGGCGCGGCGTCGCTCGGTTTCGGCGATGGCACGCTTCATCGAGTCGGTCATGCGGTCGGCGTACAGGATCGCCGTGCCATTGAGGTGACGCGCGGCGCGGCCGATGGTCTGGATCAGCGAGCGCTCGGAGCGCAGGAAGCCCTCCTTGTCGGCATCGAGAATCGCCACCAGCGAAACCTCGGGAATGTCGAGGCCCTCGCGCAGCAGGTTGATGCCCACCAGCACGTCAAATTCACCGAGACGCAGGTCGCGGATGATTTCCACGCGCTCAACCGTATCGATGTCCGAATGCAGGTAGCGCACGCGGATGCCGTTATCGCCGAGGAATTCGGTCAGCTGCTCGGCGAGGCGCTTGGTCAGCGTCGTGACCAGCACGCGTTCTTCCTTGGCCACCCGGCGCTTGATCTCCGAGAGCAGGTCGTCGACCTGCGTCATCGCCGGGCGCACGATCACCTCGGGGTCGATGAGGCCCGTCGGCCGCACCACCTGCTCGACCACCTGTCCCTGATGCTCCTTCTCGTAGTCGGCCGGCGTCGCCGATACGAACACCGTCTGCGGCATCAGGCGCTCGAACTCCTCGAACTTCAGCGGCCGGTTGTCGAGGGCCGACGGCAGGCGGAAACCGTAGTCGACGAGGTTCTCCTTGCGCGACCGGTCGCCCTTGTACATGCCGCCCACCTGCGGGATGGCGACGTGCGACTCGTCGATGAACATCAGCGCGTCCGGCGGCAGGTAGTCGATCAGCGTCGGCGGCGGCTCGCCCGGCTTGCGGCCCGAGAGATGCCGCGAGTAGTTCTCGATGCCCTTGCAGAAGCCCAGCTGATCGAGCATCTCGATGTCGAAGCGCGTGCGCTGCTCGATGCGCTGGCACTCGACCAGCTTCTGTTCCTTCTGGAAGAACTCGATGCGGTCGCGCAACTCCCTCTTGATCTTCTCGATCGCCTGGACCACCGTGGCGCGCGGCGTCACGTAATGGCTCGACGGGAACACCGTGAAGCGCCCGAGCTTCTGCCGGGTGTGGCCGGTGAGCGGATCGAACAGCGTCAGCGACTCGATCTCGTCGTCGAACAGCGTGACGCGGATCGCGCTCTCGGCGTTCTCCGCCGGGAAGATGTCGATGACGTCGCCGCGCACGCGATAGACGCCGCGACGGAAATCCATCTCGTTGCGCTCGTACTGCATCTCCGTGAGGCGGCGGATGATAGCGCGCTGGTCCATCTTCTCGCCCTCGCGCAGGTGCAGGATCATGCTGTGGTAGTCGACCGGGTCGCCGATGCCGTAGATCGCCGACACCGTGCAGACGATCACCACGTCGCGCCGCTCGAGCAGGCTCTTGGTCGCCGACAGCCGCATCTGTTCGATGTGCTCGTTGATCGACGAATCCTTCTCGATGAACAGGTCGCGCGACGGCACATAGGCCTCGGGCTGGTAGTAGTCGTAATACGAGACGAAGTACTCGACGGCGTTCTCGGGGAAGAACTCGCGGAACTCGGAATAGAGCTGCGCCGCCAGCGTCTTGTTGGGCGCCAGCACCAGCGCAGGCCGGCCCATGCGCGCGATGACGTTGGCCATCGTGTAGGTCTTGCCCGAGCCGGTGACGCCCAGCAAGGTCTGGTATGACAGCCCGTCCTGCAGGCCTTCGATGAGCAGCCGGATGGCCGCCGGTTGGTCGCCGGCGGGCGGAAAAGGCTGATGCAGGCGGAAGGGGCTGCCCTCGAAAGTGGCGACGCCCTCGCCGGGAAACGGTATGATTTCGCCCATCACGAGTGTGCTTGATTTGCCGGACTCAAAGGGAAGGGAAATCGCGGCCGGCCGATCGGCTATTATTGCGCGCTTTTTCCCCCGAAACCACTTACGGAGAACCCTGGAGCTGCCATGACCGCTTCCCTTTTTGCCGCCGTTGAAATGGCGCCGCGCGACCCCATCCTCGGCCTCAACGAAGCTTTCGCCGCCGACAAGAACCCCAGCAAGGTCAATCTCGGCGTCGGCGTCTACTTCGGCGACGACGGCAAGATTCCGCTGCTGGCCGCCGTCAAGGCCGCCGAAAAGGCCCGCCTCGAAACCCAGCCGCCGCGCGGCTACCAGCCGATCGAAGGCACGCCGGCCTACAACGGCGCCGTGCAGAATCTCCTGTTCGGCAACGATTGCGAACTGCTCGCCGCCGGCCGCAGCGTGACCTGCCAGTGCCTGGGCGGCACCGGCGCCCTCAAGGTCGGCGCCGACTACCTCAAGCGCCTGCTGCCCGAAGCCACGGTCTACATCAGCAACCCGAGCTGGGAAAACCACCGCGCCCTGTTCGAAGGCGCCGGCTTCCCGGTCAAGGACTACGCCTACTACGACGCCGCCACCCGCGGCGTCGACTTCGCCGGCATGAAGGCCGCGCTGCTGGCCATGCCGGCCAAGTCGGTCGTCGTGCTGCACGCCTGCTGCCACAACCCCACCGGCGCCGACCTCACGGCCGACCAGTGGAAGGAAGTGGTCGCCGCGGTCAAGGAGAAGAACCTCGTCGCCTTCATCGACATGGCCTACCAGGGCTTCGCCGACGGCATCAAGCAGGACGCCGTGGCCCTCGACCTGTTCGCCGCCTCCGGCCTTCAGTTCTTCGTCTCCAGTTCGTTCTCTAAGTCCTTCTCGCTTTACGGCGAGCGCGTCGGCGCCCTGACCATCGTCACCGCCGACAAGGACGAGTCGGCCCGCGTGCTCTCGCAAGTCAAGCGCGTGATCCGCACCAACTACTCGAACCCGCCGACCCACGGCGGCGCCGTCGTCGCGGCCGTGCTGTCCAGCCCCGAGCTGCGCCAGCAGTGGGAAGACGAGCTCGCCGGCATGCGCAACCGCATCCGCGAAATGCGCAACAGCCTGGTGGCGAAGCTCGCCGCCGCAGGAGCCGCGAACTTCGACTTCATCAACGTCCAGCGCGGCATGTTCTCCTACACCGGCCTCAGCGTGGCGCAAGTCGAGCAGCTCAAGAGCGACTTCGGCATCTACGCCGTCGGCACCGGCCGCATCTGCGTCGCGGCGCTGAACACGCGCAACGTCGAATACGTGGCGAAGGCGATCGCCACCGTGCTGAAGGCCTAAAAAAAGTTTGCAGCGGCGCGGGTGCCTCGTTATAATTCGCGCCGCTTCAATTCCCCGATAGCTCAGTCGGTAGAGCGCCGGACTGTTAATCCGTAGGTCCCTGGTTCGAGCCCAGGTCGGGGAGCCAAATTCCAGAAGGGCCCAACCGCAAGGTTGGGCCCTTTGTCTTTCCGGCCGTAGGGAAAACGTAGAAACTGCGGACCGGAAGGATTTACGCGGCACCGCGTAACGGTCCGGCTGTCGTTACTGGCATCCCTTCCGGCAGAACCCCGACCAATCGCAGCCTCGCCGGCACGGCACGCCGGTTGCTCGCCTCCTTCGTCCATCGAAGGAAGGAATTGCCATGAACCGCGTTCAGGACAAGGTTGCGCTGATCACCGGCGCTGCACTCGGGCTCGGAGCCGCCGCGGCGCGCATGCTGGCGACAGAAGGCGCGTCCGTCGTCGTCACCGACATCAAGGACAGCGAAGGCGAAGCGGTTGCCGATGAGATCAGGGCCGCCGGCGGCAAGGCCTCGTACCTCCATCACGACGTCGCCAGCGAGCCGGACTGGCAGCATGCCATGGCGCACGCGGTCTCGACATACGGCCGTCTCGACGTGCTGGTGAACAACGCCGGCGTCGGCGTCGGTGCTGCGCCGGACGAGCAGACGCTCGAGCAATGGCGCTGGCTGATGAGCATCAACCTCGACGGCGTGTTCCTCGGCACCAAGCATGCGATCCGCACCATGAAGGCGCACCGGCCCAGGGGCGGCTCCATCATCAATCTCTCGTCCATCGAGGGCCTCGTCGGGGACCCGAACCTCGGCGCCTACAACGCGGCGAAAGGCGGCGTGCGCCTCTACACGAAGTCCGTCGCGCTCTACTGCGCCCGGGAGCGCCTCGACATCCGGGTCAACTCGGTCCATCCCGGCTACATCTGGACGCCGATGGTCAGCAACTACGTCGGCGCGTCGGGCGACCAGGAGGCCGGACGCAAGGCGCTCGACGCGATGCACCCGATCGGACACGTCGGCGAACCCGACGACATCGCTTACGGCATCGTCTATCTCGCGTCGGACGAGTCGAAGTTCATGACGGGCAGCGAACTGGTCATCGACGGCGGCTACACGGCGCAGTAGGTGCGGCTTTCTGATCTGTCCGGCCGATTGTTGGCGCCGCGGGGGCTGCCTACGATGGATCGCACCCCCTACGCGCCGGAAGAATGACCGACATGAATCTGCGCCTTGCAGCAGCCGGCAGTGCCGTCTTCGCCAGCCTGGCCGCGTCGGCGCAGAGCGCCCCGCCCGACGGCGTACCCGACACCATCGAGGCGCGCCTGCAGGCCTGCCTTCCCTGCCACGGACAACAGGGCCGCGGCGTTGCCAGTGCCTATTTCCCGCGCCTGGCGGGCAAGCCGTCGCGCTACATCTTCAATCAACTCGTCGCGTTTCGCGACGGCCGCCGCAAGTACGCGCCGATGAACTATCTGCTCGCCTACCTGCCCGACGCCTATCTGAGCCGGATGGCGGACTACTACGCCCAGCAGCCGATCCCGCCGGCAACGCCGCCGCGCAGCGCGAGTCCCGAGCTCCTCGTCCAGGGCCAGCGGCTGGCGACGAACGGCGATGCGAAGCGCGGCATTCCCGCCTGCGCGGCCTGCCATGGTCCGCAGCTGAGCGGGCGCGAGCCCGGTATTCCCGGCCTCCTGGGCTTGCGGGCCGACTACATCAGCTCGCAACTCGGCGCCTGGCGCTACGGCACACGAACCTCGCTGGCGCCCGACTGCATGCAGCAAGTGGCGGCGCGGCTCACCGAACAGGACGTGACTGCGGTCGCCGACTGGCTGGCCTCGCAGCCGGTGCCTCCCGGGGGCCGTCCGCTCGCAGCCGGCCCCGCCCGCCTGCCGTTCGAATGCGGCAGCCAGCGACGATGAGTCGGCGCCAAGCATCTTCCATTGCCCGCCCGCGCGACGGACGAAAGGCGCTCATGGGACTGCTCGTCGCAGCCCAGTGGCTCGTTTCCTCCCCGATGAGCTTCGGCGCTGGCGTCGGAGAGCGTCTGGCCGAAGAGATCATCCAGCGCGGCAAATACTTGGCCCAAGCTGGCGACTGCATCGCCTGCCACACCGTGCCGGGCGCGCCGGTCTTCTCGGGCAACCGTCCCTTGGCCACGCCCTTCGGCACGCTCTACTCACCCAACATCACGCCGGATGCGGAGACGGGCATCGGCAAGTGGTCGCCGGACGAGTTCTACGCAATGATGCACACCGGCCGCTCCCGCGATGGCTCCCTGCTCTACCCCGCCATGCCCTTCGCGGCCTACACGAAGGTGACGCGCGCCGATTGCGACGCGATCTTCGCCTACCTGCGCTCCGTGCCCGCGGTGCGCCAGCCCAACCGGCCGCACGACATGCGGTTTCCCTACAACAACCGCAGCCTGCTGCTCGGCTGGCGCACGCTCTACTTCAAGGAAGGCGAATACCAGTCGGATCCGAACCGTTCGCGCGAGTGGAACCGCGGCGCTTACCTCGTGCAGGGACTCGGCCATTGCTCGATGTGCCACACGCCGATCAATGCACTCGGCGGTTCCAGCGAGGCGGCCGCCTTCGCGGGCGGGCTGATCCCGATGCAGAACTGGTATGCGCCTTCGTTGACCTCGAACCGCGAAGCGGGACTGGGCGACTGGCAGATCGCGGACATCGTCGCCCTCCTCCAGACCGGCGTCTCGCGTCGTGGCGCGGTCTATGGCCCGATGGCCGAGGTGACCTACAACAGCCTGCAATACCTGAACGACGAGGACGTGCGCGCCATGGCGGTCTACCTGAAGAGCCTGCCGCCGCAGGAATCGCTTGAAGCCGAACCGGGCAACGCACCGCTCGCGGCCGAAGCGACGCAGATGTTTTCCGAAGGTCGGCGCGTGTACGACCGCGACTGCGCCAACTGCCACGGTGAAGCCGGCAAGGGCAAGCCGCCGCACTATCCGCCGCTCGCCAACAACCAGTCGATCGAGATGGCGTCCGCAGTGAATCCCATCCGCATGGTGTTGAACGGCGGCTATCCGCCCGGCACGCGGCGCAATCCGATGCCCTACGGCATGCCGCCGTTTGCGCAGACGCTGTCCGATCCGGAGATCGCGGCCGTGGTGACCTACGTCCGCACGGCATGGGGCAATCATGGAACGCCGGTGACCGTCAGTGACGTCAACGCGCTGCGCGCCGCGACGCTGGATTGAGCGATGTTGATCGAGCCCGAACCCAGCCAGAAGGACGTCGATGCCATCGTCAGCCGCGGCCCGGCCGGCGCCTTCGCGCTCGCCGGCGCGGCAGCGGCGATCGTCGTGCTGATCTGGATCGCGTTCTACCTGCTGGTCTACCTGCCGAGGGCCTGAAGCCATGCCCGAACCTTCCATCGCGCGCGTTGCCGCCAGGGCGGAGATGAAGTGGGCCGTCGCGGCCGGCGCCGTCATCGTCTTCCTGATCGCCATGATCGCGTACATGAGCCTGCACTGGGCCACCATGCCGCCGATGCGCCTCGAGACGGTCGACCCGACCACGCTGCATCTGGCGGGCGAATTCACCGAGGAGAACCTGGGCAGCGCCGTCGAGAGCGACGGTTCCGTCACGGTCCGGCTGGTGGCCGCGCAATACTCGTTCAGTCCGCCGTGTCTGCTGGTGCCCACCGATACCCCGATCACCTTCCGCGCCACGAGTGCAGACGTCATCCACGGCTTCAACATCGCGCGCACGAACGTCAACGTCATGCTCGAACCGGGCTACGTCTCCATCTTCAAGGCCACCTTCCGCGAACCCGGCGACCACGTCATGCCTTGCCACGAGTTCTGCGGCGTCGGCCACGCCGGCATGTGGGCGCGCGTGAAGGTGGTCGACAAGAACGATTTCCTGCGCCAGGCGGCCGGCGCGCGGAGGCTTTCCTGTGCTCAGTGACGACACCCGCCGCCTGGTGCTGGCCCATTTCTGGGTGGGCTTCGCCGCCTTCGCAGTGGCGCTGCTGCTCGGCGAATGGCAGATGTATGTCCGGGCGCCCGGGCATGGCTGGCCGGCGAATCCTGAGCTCTACTATCGCGCCGTCACCTTCCACGGCTCGGCCATGGCCTACGTGCTGCCGACGCTGGTGATCATGGGTTTCGGCTACGCGCTCGCGGAACTGGCCTTGAAGCAGCGCCTGATCGGGGCACGCTGGGCGTGGGCAGGCTTCGCGCTGGCGGTGGTCGGTGTGTCGAGCGCCGTCATCACCATCGCGCTCGGCCGCGCTTCGGTGCTCTACACCTTCTATCCGCCCATGATCGCCAACGCCTTCTATTACCTCGGGATCGTGCTGGTGGTGGTCGGTTCCTGGATCTGGGTCGGACTGATGTCGCTGAACCTGCATGCCTGGAGAAAGGCGCACCGCGGCGAGCGCATTCCGCTGCCGATGTTCGCCAACGTCGCCGGCGCCTACCTGTGGGCGTGGACCTCGCTGGGCGCCGCCATCGAGCTGCTGTTCCAGATCCTGCCCGTCGCGCTGGGATTCAAGAGCACCATCGACGCGGGACTCGCGCGCGTGTTCTTCTCCTGGACGCTGCACGCCATCGTCTACTTCTGGCTGATGCCGACGTACATCGCCTTCTACACGCTGGTGCCGCGCGCCATCGGCGGGCGGCTCTACAGCGAGCCGATGGGGCGCCTGGCCTTCGTGCTGTTCCTCGTCTTTTCCACGCCCGTCGGCGTCCACCACCTGTTCCAGGACCCACAGGTCGGCGCGGGCGTGAAGCTCGTCCATGCCGTGTTCACCACCATGGTCTCGGTGCCGACGCTGCTCACCGTCTTCACCATCTGCGCATCCATCGAGATCGCCGGCCGGCTGCGCGGCGGCGCGGGCCTGTTCGGCTGGGTCCGCGCCCTGCCGTGGAAGAACCCGATGATGCTGGCGGTTGCGTTCTCCTTCGTGATGCTCGGGCTGGGCGGCGCCGGCGGCCTGATCAACATGACCTACCAGACGGACTTCTCGGTGCACAACACGCAGTGGATCACCGGCCACTTTCACCTGATCTTCGCGGGCGCGATCGTCATCATGTACTTCGCCGTCGCCTACGACCTCTGGCCGCATCTCACCGGACGGGCGCCGCCGAGCGCGGCGCTGATGCGCCTGCAGCTCTGGCTGTGGTTCGTCGGCATGCTGGTCGTCACGCTGCCCTGGCATTACGTCGGCATCCTCGGCATGCCGCGCCGCATGGCCTACTTCGACTACGGCAATGCCGCCATCGCACCGCAGGGCGTGGCCGTGACCATCACGCTGCTGGGCGGACTGCTGCTCGTCGCCTCCATGCTGCTCTTCATCGCCATCCTCGTCCGCGGGCACTTGTCGCCGCGCGAGACGCCGGCGGAGTTCCGCTTCAGTCTGCCCGCGCACGAGCCCGGTCCGGTGCCGGCCGTGCTCAACGGCTACGCGCTGTGGCTGGCGCTGATGATCGGGCTGACGGTCGTAAACTACGGCTTTCCCATAGCCCAGCTGATGAGCCTCAAGCAGACCGCGGTGCCGGCGGTGCCGATCGGGATCGGCCGATGAAAGGCCGGCACCTCGCCCGCGACCGGCTGGTCGTCGCCAGCGTAGGCGGCCTGCTTGGCCTCGCCATCGTAGCGGCGCTGATCGGCTACGTCTGGATGCCGAGCGCGCAGCGCGGCACAAGCATCGAGGGTTTGTGGAACGCGATCTGCAGCGCCGCCGGCGTCGCCCGCCCCTGGCAGCCCGAACTCCAACCGACGACTGTCGTGAGAAGGCCGAGCGACGTCATCGTCACGCCGCGCATGATGCAGCCCGCCGACGCGCTCTCCATCGGCCGCGGCGCCACGCTTTCGCAGCAGTGCACGATGTGCCACGGCGCCCGCGGCATGAGCCGCGCCGATTCGCCCAACCTGGCGGGCCAGTACGATGAAGCGACGTACAAGCAGTTGCGCGACTTCAAGTCCGGCCATCGCCGCAGCGCGATCATGGAACCGCTGGTGCGCAACCTGGGCGACCAGGACATGCGCGACCTCGCTGCCTATTACGCCTATCTCCCGCGCGAACGGTCGCCGGACCAGGGCCCGCAGGCGCAAGCGCAAGCGCAAGCGCCCGAGATCGTGCGCAGCGGCGCGCCCATGCGCAACATTCCGCCGTGCGAAAGCTGCCACGGCGGCGTCGACCACAAACCCGGCAGTCCATGGCTCGAGGGGGAACCCGAAGCCTACGTGCGCTCGCAGCTCCGGGCCTTCGCGGCCGGCCGCAGAAACAACGATCTGTTCGCGCAGATGCGCAACGTCGCGCGCGACATGAACGACGAGGAGATCGCCGCCGCCGCGCGCTACTACTCGCAGCGCTAGATCACGCCGCAGTGCCGTTCTTTCTTAGTGCCGCGGCGAGATCGAGCGGGCGGCGTCGCCGCAGGCCTGCTGGCAATCGCGGCAGGCTTCCGCGCAGACCGCGCAGTGCTCGTGCTGCTGGGCGTGGCGTCCGCATTCGTCGGCGCAGGTCTGGCAGGCCAGTGCGCAGGCCTCCAGTACCGTACGCAGCGCCGACTCGTTGCTGCCGGTGCGGCGTGAGCCCAGCGCTCCGGCGGCCCGGCACACGTCGGCGCAGTCCAAGTTCAAGCGGATGCACTGGGTCAGTTGCTGCACCATGTTCTCGCCCAGGCAGGCGTCGGCGCAGGCGATGCACGCCTGCTCGCAATCGAAGCAGGCTTCGACGCAGCGCACCAGCACGTCGTTGGTGCTGCCCTGGACCTGCGGGTGGCTGCTGATCATCCGTTGGGTATGCATGGCTGTCTCCTTCAAGATCAAGAACCGATGCGGTTGGATGTTCAGCGGGCGTCCGGGGTTCCTCCCAACATGGCGCGCAGCCCGTCGTCGAGATGGCACCACTCGCCTTCCCTGAGCCCGAGCGCCTCGAGCGTCAGCGCGCCGATCGCCGTACGGCGCAGCGCAGTGCAATGGTTGCCCGCAGCGGCGAGCATGCGCTTAACCTGGTGGTACTTCCCCTGGTCCAGCACGATCTCGATCGAATGGCTGTCGAGCCGCCGGGCCTGCGCCGAAAGCGGCGCGGGTTCGTCCTTCAGCTGCACGCCCTGTTCCAGTTGCCGAATCAGCTCGTCCGTCACCGGGGCATGGACGGACGCGACGTAGGCCTTCGGCACGTGGCGGCGCGGCGACGACTGCGCGTGGATGAAGGCGCCGTCATCCGACAGCAGCAGCAGCCCCGTCGTGTCGTGATCCAGCCGGCCGACCGGCTGCACGTCGCGCTGCGCGAATTGCTCGGGCAGGAGCCGCAGCACGCCCGGATGATGGCTGGGCTTGCGCGAGCACTCGTACCCCGCCGGCTTGTTGAGCGCGAGGTAGAGATGCTCCAGAAAGATCCATTCGCGTCCGGAAACCATGAACGCCAGGCCCTCGGTTTCGAACGCGGCGGTCCAGTCCGTCACGGTCTGATCCGCCACCCTCACCTCGCCGGCGCCGATCAGCGCGCGGCAACCGGCGCGCGTGCCGAATCCCTGGCTCTGGAGGATGCGGTCGAGCGTCTTCTTCGTCATGGGCGAGACTGTACTCGATTGTCCGCCTGATGCAGGTCAATTCCGCGCACGCCGCGGTTTCCTATCATCGCAGGCGTTCCCATCCTGGATAAGGCGATGATCCGGTTCGCTGCAGTGCTGGTCGGTGCGGCATCCCTCATAACGGCGGCGCACGCGGCGCCGCCGAATGCCGTCATGCTGTCGCTCAACTGCAGCGGCTGCCACGGAACGCTCGGCGCCAGCGCCGGCGACAGCGTGCCCAGCCTTGCCGGGCAGCCGAAAGAGAGCTTCGTGACGGCGATGAAGAAGTTCCGCAGCGGCGAGCGCCCCTCCACGGTGATGGGGCGGCTGGCCGCCGGCTACACCGACGCCGAGATCGAGTCCATGGCCGGCTTCTTCGCGCGCTTCAAGCCCGCCCGCCAGACGGCGCCCATCGACGCGCGCCTGGCCGAACGAGGCCGCAACGTCTTCTACCAGCGCTGCAAGTATTGCCATCTCGACCCGGGTCCGCTGTGGCGCCAGATCCACCGCAACCGCGACTACGACAACCAGTGCCGCCACTGCCACGCCGATTACGGCAACCCCGGCGGCGAGCCGACACCGCTGGTCGCTGGACAGTGGCTGCAATACCTGTCGCTGCAGCTGGACGCCTTCGCCGAGGGCAAGCGCCCCATGTCGAAAGCAAAGGCGGAGAAGCTGCGCGGGCTCTCGCGCGAGGACCGCGAAGCCGTCGCGAACTTCTACGCTTCCCAGGTGGCCGAGTAGCCGGCTCTCAGAACAGCACGCTGTCCGACGACTCGGGCGGCGCGGCCGGGCGCGGCGCGTGCATGTCGGCCGTCGCGCTGATCACGCCTTCGAGCCGGGTGCGCAGCCGGGAAAGGTCGGCCCCCGTCTCGCTGGCGAAATCGTAGAGCTCGGTCAGCTGCTCCGAGCGCAGCTTCACCAGGGCGAGGATCGCGTCCTCCTGCTCGGTGGACATGCCCAGATGGGCCGTCGCGGCCAAGAGTTCGTCGAGCAGCCGCAGCGTGTGTTCGGAACTGCGGTAGCGCGCGTCTTCGTACGAGCGGCCGTAGCGCTCGACCTGGTTCCCCAGTTCCAGCAGCAGCTCGATGACTTCGCTGCGCAGATGCAGCTTGTCGGCGTTGGCCTGGATCGCCATCAGCTTGGCGTCGGCGCTTTCGGCGACGATCGCCATGTCGTCGCGGATGCGCCCGCAGCGGTCGGCGTCCGCGAGCGGCATGTTGGTGACCAGGATGCTGACATGCTCGAAGTTGTACACCGAACGCGTCTTGAACTCGAAGATGCGGCCGAGGTTGCGCACGTGGTTGATCACGGCGATCTCCATGGGCCAGTTTTCGCCGGCCCGGCTGAAGGTCCGTTCGCCGCCGCGCATGCGGATCTGCACGGCGCCTTCCAGCTTGTAGGCGTCCAGCACGCTCAGCATCGCCTCGACCACGCTTTCGGCATCCTGGCACTCGTTGAGCGAGCGCAAGAAGCGGATCAGGGCCGCGTACTCGTTGAGGCTCGCCATGACGACCGTCGCGAGTTCCTCGGAATCCCGCGCCTGCTGGTGAAGGGCCTGCCGGTCGGCGTGGATGCGCAGCAGGTTCTCGATCTTGCGATGCAGCGCCAGGTTCTCGAACGGCTTCACCACGTAGTCCTCGGCGCCCGCGTCGTAGCCGGCCAGCACGTCCTCGAGCGTGTCTCGCGCCGAGAGGAAGATCACCGGCACATTCCGCGTCTGCGGCAAGGCCTTGATCCGGCGGCACAGCTCGTAGCCGTCCATCTCCGGCATCTGCACGTCGAGCAGGAAGGCCGCGGGGGTATCGGTGGCCAGCCGTGCCAGACAGTCCGCCGCGCAATCGAAAGCCTCCAGCGTAAACCCGCCTCCCAGCACCGATTCGACGACCAGCGCCGTCGTCGGGTCGTCATCCACGAGGAAGACCTTGGTGTTCGCACTCATCGTATTTCTCGAGCTCCTTGCATCGTTCATGCGGGCGGGACCCCGCCCTGCTCTTCCGCCAACCCGGTCTCGCTCGCCAGCTCGGCCAGCATCCGGTCCGTCGCGTCGGCCAGGCCTTCCGCAAGTTCGCGCGTTCCCGCCTCGCCGCGCTTGGCCGCCGCTTCCGCCCGGCGCGCGAGATCCATCACGCGCCAGGCCTTGAGGTTGCCCGCCGCGCCGCAAAGCGCGTGCGCGAGCCATGCCACTTCCTCGTGCCGCCCCGCGGCAGCCGCGGCGCGCAGCCGGACCGGCTTGTCGCCATGCCCGCTCAGCGCCATGGCAGAGAGCCGCGCGATCAGTCCAGGCTTGCTTTCCATTTGCGCCCGCAGCGCAGCCCAGTCGATCTCGGTCCGTACCGAAACGGCGCCGGTCGTGCCGCGTTCCGCCGCATCCGGCGTCGCAGCCGTCCCGCTCGGCGGCATGCGCGTGCACCGCCGTACCGCGGCGACGAGTTCGGCCGGTTCGATGGGCTTCGTGACGTGCTCCAGCATGCCGACCGTGAAACACTTGACCCTTTCCTCGGCGAGCGCATGGGCGGTAAGGCCGATCACCGGGAGGTCGGGCGCGAGCGCCCTGATGCGCCGCGTCGCCTCGTAGCCGTCCATGACCGGCATCTGCACGTCCATCAGCACGACGTCGAACCCGTCCGGCCTTGCCTTCACGGCCTCGACTGCTTCCTTGCCGTTTTGCGCGAACGTCACCGTCGCTCCCGCGTCTGCCAGCATGTCGGCCAGGATGAGCCGGTTGACGTCCACATCCTCGGCGGCGAGCACCCGGTAACCGGTCAGGCTCTTTTCCTGCCGCTGCTCGGATGAAGCCCGTTCGGGCGCCGCCGTCTCCGGCAAGGGCAGCGTCAGCGTGAACGCGCTGCCCCTCCCCGGCGCGCTTTCGACGGTGATCTCCCCGCCCATCAGGCGGGCGAGGCTCTGGCTGATGGCGAGACCAAGCCCGGTGCCGCCATAGTTGCGCGTCGTGGAGTTGTCCGCCTGCTCGAACGGCTTGAACAGACGCGCGACCTCGCAGGCTTCCATGCCGATGCCGCTGTCTTCGACGCAATAGCGCGTGACGTCGCCGACGCGCGTCACGCGCAGGCGCACGTGGCCTTCGGCGGTGAACTTGACGGCGTTGGCGAGCAGGTTGACCAGAATCTGCTGCAGCCGCAGCGGGTCACCGAGCAACCACTCGGGCAGCCGGTCGGCCGCCACGCTGCATTCCAGGCCTTTCTGCTGCGCGAGCTCGAGCACGAAGCTGCGGGCGTTGGCGATGACGGCGGCGGGCTGGAAGGGCCGCGGCTCGACGGCGAACTTGCCGGCCTCCATCTTGGCGTAGTCGAGAATGGCGTTGATGACGCCGATCAGGTGCGCGCCGGAATCCATGATGCGGCCGAAGTTCAGGCGGCTCGAAGCCTCCTGGCTGTCGCGCGCGCCGATGCGGGCGAAGCCGAGCACGGCATTCAGCGGCGTGCGGATTTCGTGCGACATGTTCGCCAGGAAAGCGCTCTTGGCGACGCTCGCCGCGTCGGCCGCCTCCTTGGCCCGCGTCAGCGCATTCAGGAGCCGCTGCTGCTTGGTTACGTCGAGGATGGTGCCCATCAGGCAGGTGATGTTGCCGCCGTCGCGCAGGGCGCGGCCGCGCATCTGGGCGTAGCGCTCGTGGCCGCCCGGGCCGGCGATGGTGAGCATGAGCTCGAAGGACGTGCCGTTGCGCGCGCACTGGCCCAGCGCGGCACGCAGGCCTTCCCGGGCGGGCGGCGGCAGCGCGTCGAGCAGCAGTTCGAGGCTCGGCGCGGCGTCGTTGCCGATGCGGAACAGGTGATAGATCTCGGCAGTCCAGTTCCAGCGGTCGGTCTCGAGATCCCATTCCCAGCTGCCCAACTGGGCGAGTTGCTGCGCCTCGAGCAGGTTGTCCTCGCCGCGCTTCAGGTCGCGGAACAGCAGCGCCAGCGGGTCGCGCAGGCCCGTCACCACCAGGGCCTTGTAGATGAGGAAGAAGCGCGCGGCCTTGAACAGGTGGCCGAACTCGTTGAAGGCGTCGCTCATCGCATCGCTCTGGTAGAGCGTGAAGCAGAGCTCGGAGACGATCATCAGCAGCGCCGACCACTGGATCAGCGAATAGACGCGCGCGTCGAACAGCCGGCGCCGGCGATAGAGCAGTACCACGCACACCAGCAGGATGCCGCAGACGGCGTACTCGCTGAGGATCTTGAACGGCGTGAGGCCGTAGCCGGCGACGAAGCAGACCGGGAAATTCCTGAATTGGAGAATGGACGCAATGGCGGCCGCCGTGACCAATGCGAACACGCCGACGACGGCGGTCGGGTTCAGGCGGCGCCGGGAGCCGAGGAACAGGAAACCTGCCAGCATGCTGAACGACTCGAGATAGCGCGCCGCGATCCAGAATTGCGGCGCGTAATAGTCGTAGTCGACGAAGATAGGCATGCTCTTGTACGAGAGCGTATGCAGGACGTCGAGCAGTCCGACGAAGAAATAGGCGACGCCCAGCACCAGCACATACTGGTTGCGGATCAGGTGCCAGCAGTTGATCGCAATGATGGAGATCGCGACTGCGATGCAGACGCTGAACAGTTCGATCAGGCTGTGGAACAGCAGATAGCCGTAATGGTTCGTCAGCTGGATGGCGAGCAGGATCAGGCCGAAGGCCGCCGCTTCCCGGGGCGACACGACGAAGCCGTCATACGCGGGGCGGCCCACCTCCGGCGATGCCGGGGCGAGCGGCGTCGCGGACGAACTACCGGATGGCATCGGCGGGGCCCTCCTCTGTGGCGCGGGCCCCTGCGTCTCTTCGGGGACGCTGGCCCAAGTCAATCGGTCATGCCGGGGATTCGTTCGGCATTTCCCGGAAGCTTGCAAGTATTCCCATTATGGCGGTAAGCGCAATACCGGGATAGGGGTATTGACAGTCAACCGCGATCCGCCGGCCGTCGCGAGCGGCCGCCGCCAGTGCGCGACGGCCTGGCGTGGCAGGCGGCACTCGTCCCCGGCATCGCCCTTCTCGGGGACGGACGGCATCCCGCGGGCGACCGCCACGACGAGCGCCAGTACGCCGGCCAGGCGAAAGACCCTCATGGCAATGGCTACCGGTCCTGATTACCGGCCTAGGGGAAGGTTCCTCGGTGCCCCTTCTCCATGTCGGGCGTCTTGTGCTTCTCGTCGACGTCCAGCCGTTCGCGGTTCCGCTTCAGCGCTTCGTCGCTCTCGGCCTTGCCCGGCGCCGGCTGCCCGGGCGCGCGCGGTTCGCCTTCGACCGCCTGATCGCGGCGCGGATTCGGCGCGTCGTGCACCTTGTCTTTTCGGCCCATGTCGCCTCCATTCCAGATTTGCCTGAAACGAGCAACGCCCGTGCCGAGCGCAAGAGCGGGATTTCGGTGCGGCGAGCGCCTGGGCACGGCTCGCCGATTTGATACCGCCGAGCGGCGACGCCCCGTTTAGGGCTGAAGCGCCGCGCTCCAGTCCCGCTCGTTTTCGCTGATCGGCATTTCGATCACGCGCTCGGGAATCTCCCAGATGACGAGCACCGGCGGCGTCTGCCGGAAGGCCCGACTGGCCAAGTAGTCGCGCGTCGCGCCATCGAAGTCGCCGCCGGCCTTCGAAGCGTCGGCCACCTGGGCGCCGAGGTGCCGCTCCAGCAGCGGCACGAAGTTCCCGTTGCGCGAGAACGAGGTGCCGAGCAGCACGATCTTCGGCAAGGCCGCATCGTCGAACAGGTCGCCGGCATCGGCCGCCGGAAGCCGGGGAAGGCGGGAGACGACGGTCATCGGCGATGCCGGCCGCAGCCATCCCGGCACTGCCTCCAGACCGGCTACGCGCACCAGATCGCCGTGCTCGGCGACCGTATCCCGTGCGGCGTCTATGCCGACCGGAGGCGTCGCGATGAGTCGATTTGCACGCAGAGATGCGGCGACGGCGCGCGCTGCCGCATCCGCGCCGGCTTCGTTCCAGTGCGAGTCGGTCCGCAGGAAGGATTCGTCCCGGGCGTTCAGCAGCGCCGGCGCCAGGTCCACAGCGTCCACGCCCAGCGACCGAAGGTCGGTCAGCCATCGTTCCATCCGTCCCGCATGCTCCCCAGGCCGCCGCAGCTTGCATAGATGCCGAGCCTCGACGCGGCTCTTGTCGGGCACGACGGCTACGACCAGGCCGATATGCCGCTCGGCCAGCAGCGACGCCACGCGCTTCACGATCCCGGCACGCAGGGCACGTGCCTCGCTCGCTTCCGGATGGAGTTCGAACTCGTCGGCGAGGAACAGCCAGCCGTCGCAGCCGGCGCGTACGCGCGGCCCGAGATCGCCGAGGGCGCCGTAGGCGATGCTCCGCTCCAGCCGCTCGAAGGGCTTCCTGAGCACGAATCGCTCGTCGATCAGCCGCCCGAGATGGCGCGCCGCTTGACCGTCCATGACCTTCTCCGGGTCGGCCAGGCGCCGCCAGTCGGCGTCCGGAAGTCCGCGCAACGAGACCACCGCCGCGACGAAACCAGCCACGAGGAAGGCGGCGAAGAGGATGGCGCTGACGAACGGGACCTTGGACGAGTTCCTCACGGC
Organism: Ignavibacteria bacterium; assembly: GCA_050259835.1. Taxonomy (GTDB): domain Bacteria; phylum Pseudomonadota; class Gammaproteobacteria; order Burkholderiales; family Rhodocyclaceae; genus Nitricoxidireducens. The sequence goes on from JBLNBJ010000073.1 coordinate 68,154, forward strand.
GCGCTCGCTAGAACTGGTAGTAGAGGAAGGGAATGGTCTTCTGCCCTGCCAGCACCGCTGCCGCATACAGGAAGGCGAGCGCCGGCCAGACGGCGGTCCACATCCGCGCGGCGGCGGAGACGGGCTGCCAGCGCGCCCACGGGCTTGCCGGATGGACGACGCAGACGATGCCGGCCGCGCAGGCCGCGATCATCGTCGGCCGCAGCGCAAGCGCAACGGCGTCTCCCATGCCAATTCCGTGGAGTCCAAGTTGCCCCGCCCACATGCCCAGTGCCGCTGTCAGGTTCTCGGCGCGGAACACCGACCACGCGAACATGACCACGAGCAGCGTGAACCCGTGGCTCGCCGCCTTCGGCAATGTCAGGCCGCTGCGCGAAAACGCGCGGTTGCATGACAGCGCCGCCCCGTGGATCAGGCCCCAGATCAGGTAGTTCCAGCTGTCGCCGCCGTGCCAGAGGCCGCCGATCGCCATCGTCAGCAACAGGTTGCGGTAGGTCCGCCACCGTCCTTCCCGGCTGCCGCCGAGCGGAACGTAGAGATAGTCGCGCAGCCAGGCCGACAGCGTCATGTGCCAGCGTCGCCAGAACTCGCGTATCGAACCGGCCAGGTAGGGATTGTCGAAGTTCGGCTCGAAGCGGAAGCCGAGCATCCGGGCCAGCCCGATCGCCATGGCGCTGTAGCCCGCGAAGTCGAAGAAGATCTGCAGCGTGTAGGCGCCGCAGCCGATCCAGGCGTCGACGAGCGAAGGCCGCTCGAGCGCGAACACCAGCTTCACGAGCGGCGCCAGCGTATCGGCGATCAGGACCTTCATGGCGAAGCCCACCATGAACTGCCGCGCGCCGCGCGCGAAGTCCTCCAATGCGAAGCGGCGTTCGCGCAGTTCCTCGCGGATCGCCGCATAGCGGACGATAGGCCCGGCGATCAGGTGCGGGAACATCGCGAAGTAGGCGCCGAAGGAAACGAAGCTGCGCTCGGCACGAACCGTGCCGCGGCGCACGTCGACGATGTAGCAGATCGCATGCAGCACGGTGAACGACAAGCCGATCGGCAGGACGACGCGTTCCCAGGAAATCCCGGGCGTGGCGTCCGCGGACAAGGCCGAATTGAGCGAGGCGACGACGATGTTCGAGTACTTGTACCAGGCGAGGCACGCCACATTGACGACCGCCAGCGCCGCCATGAGCCTGGTCTTCGCCGCTTCGGAATCCAGACGGTCGAGCCACAGCGCCCCGGCCCACGCGAGCGCCGTCAGCGCGACGATGAGCGCAAGGAACTTCGGCGTCCACCAGGCATAGAACAGCCAGTTGCCCAGCAGCAGCAGCGCGTTGCGATACTTGCGCGGCGTCGCCGCATAAAGTCCGAGGAAGACCGGCAGGAACAGGGTGAGAAACTCGAGCGAAGCGAAGACCATGGAGCGCGCTGCGTCGGCCTAGTGCGAATCCTGGACGAAGAACGCCTCCCGCCCTCGCCGACTGCGTACGACGAAGACGCTGTAGCGATCTCCGCCGGCCAGTGGCGGCAGATCCAGCGTTCCGGCCGCGGCCTTGCCGTCGCACAGCGCCCGGACGGCAAGCTTGACCGGGTTGACCATGCGCCGAGCCATGCCGGCAGGCGTCACGCCGGCAACGATTTCCTGGTCCGCCTTGCCCCCGCGCAGTTGCGCCGCAGCGCATTCCGGGTCGAGATTGAACAACGCGAGTGACGCCCGCACGGCGCTGAAATCGGTGTCGCGCTCGCGGATCACGCGGGTCTGCATTCGCTCCGCGCCTGCAGGCAGCAGCGCAAGCGTAACGAACTCGCCGGGACCGGCCTTCACCTCGACCGGCAGCGTGGCCGCGCCCCGCTGCACCGACGCACGCAGCGTGGCCCCCCCCGCTACGGCGTAGAACCGCGAAGCGCGCGCACTTCCCTCGGCATCGAGCGAGAGATTTCCGCTCGCCGATGCGACGACGACCTTCTGGCCGGTCGCGTTCAATATCCGGACGAAGGCCGCGTCCTGCGCCGGCCCCGTCTCGTAGAGCGGCGTTTCCGCCATTGCCTGGGCAGTACCCGTGGCGAGGATGGCGACGAAAAGCCAGTGGAGGCCGCGCATCCGATCCCTCACTTCCTGATCCGGTTGAAGACCGCGGGCGACTCGATGGCGGCGGCAATGGCGCTGCCCCAGACCCGATAGCCGGCCCCGTCCAGATGCTGGCCGTCGATGGTCTTCCAGGCGCCGGGCGCGGCCATCGCGAGCGAATCGACATAGACGCAGGGCGCCACGTTGCCGGACAGGAAGTCCGACACCTCCCGCACCCGCGCGTAGGTCTTGGCGAACCGGCCGCCTTCGCTGCCCCAGGGCGGCCCCACCCAGACGCAGCCGACGCCCGCGTTAGCGATACCCTTCGAGAGCGTCGTCACCTGCTGCCAGATCCAGTTCTTGGGCATGGCGTTCTGCCCGTAGCCGGCCATGGTGTCGCCCGCGACGACCACCACCAGGTCAGGCTTGTGCCTGCGCACCAGTTCGGGCAAGGGCGTGGTCGCTGCGGCTGCGCCCGTCAGTTCCTCGACGGTGCCGTTCCCGATGCGAACGGCACCGCCGCAGAACGACGCGCTGCGCGTCATCCAGGCGCCGGCCGGAACGCCGCAGGCGCCGTAGCTGTACACGGCGGCCCCGGCGCGGCTCAATTCGTCGTGAAGACCGCTGATCAAATAGCCGTTGGTCGCCATATGGCTGTCGCCGATGACCAAAATGCTGAGACCCGCGAGAAGTGCGCTCATTGAATGACCACGATCCGATGCGGGCGCAAGCATATTGGGATTGGCCGATGCCAAGAATAGGGGAACCCTTAGCGCGCCGTCCGGCCGTCCCGGGCCCGGATTTGCCGGGAAACTGGCGGATTCCGCCGATAATCCGTAAAATCCGCGCCTCGCCGCACACGCAACACCCTCTCCGCGGCCCCATCCCAGGAAGCAAAGTGCTCGTCGCATCGAACATCACCATGCAGTTCGGGGCCAAGCCCCTATTCGAAAACGTCTCCGTCAAGTTCGGCGAAGGCAACCGCTACGGTCTGATCGGCGCCAACGGTGCCGGCAAGTCGACCTTCATGAAGATCCTCGCCGGATTGCTGGAGCCCTCGGGCGGCAACGTGAGCCTCGACGCCCACGAGCGCATGGCCTTCCTGCGCCAGGACCAGTTCGGCTACGAAGACCAGCGCGTCCTCGACGTGGTCCTGATGGGCCATGAGCAGATGTGGGCCTGCATGCAGGAGAAGGACGCGATCTACGCCAATCCGGAGGCGACCGAAGACGACTACATGAAGGCGGCCGACCTCGAGCACCAGTTCGCCGAATTCGACGGCTACACGGCCGAGGCGCGCGCGGGAGAACTGCTGCTGGGCGTCGGCATCCCGACCGACAAGCACAACGGCCCGATGCGCGAAGTGGCGCCGGGCTGGAAGCTGCGCGTGCTGCTGGCGCAGGCGCTGTTCGCCAACCCCGACATCCTGCTGCTCGACGAGCCGACCAACAACCTCGACATCAACACCATCCGCTGGCTCGAGAACGTCATAAACGAGCGCAACAGCACCATCATCATCATCTCGCACGACCGCCACTTCCTGAACCAGGTCTGCACGCACATGGCCGACCTCGACTACGGCAAGATCACGGTCTACCCGGGCAACTACGACGACTACATGGAAGCCTCGTCGCAGGCGCGCGCCGCGCTGTCGGCGGCGAACGCCAAGGCCAAGGAACGCATCGCCGAACTGCAGACCTTCGTGCGCCGCTTCTCGGCCAACAAGTCGAAGGCCCGGCAGGCCACCTCGCGCGCCAAACTGATCGAGAAGATCAAGGTCGAGGACATGAAGCCCTCGTCGCGCCAGTACCCGTGGATCGGCTTCGACTTCGACGACAAGGAAAAGCTGCACCGGCTGGCCGTCGAGGTCGAGAACGTGGTCTTCGGCTACGACCCGAAAACGCCCGTCATCAAGGCCTTCTCGACCGCCATCGAGGCCGGCGACAAGGTGGCGATCATCGGCGAGAACGGCGTCGGCAAGACGACGCTGCTGCGCCTGTTCGCGGGCGAGGCGCTCGGCGGGCTGACGCCGCAGCACGGCCAGGTCAAGTGGGCGGAGAAGGCGCGCCCCGGCTATTTCGCGCAGGATCACGCCGCCGACTTCGCCGAGGACCTGCCGCTCACCGAATGGATCCAGCAATGGGTGCGCGCCGGCGGCTACGAGGGCGGCGACGTCGAGACGCTGATCCGCGGCACGCTGGGCCGCCTGCTGTTCTCGGGCGACGAAGTGAAGAAGTCCGTCAAGGTCATCTCGGGCGGCGAACAGGGCCGCATGCTGTTCGGCAAGCTGATCCTGCTGAGGAACAACGTGCTGCTCATGGACGAGCCGACCAACCACCTGGACATGGAATCGATCGAGTCGCTCAACAACGCGCTCGAGAAATACAAGGGCACCCTGCTCTTCGTCTCGCACGACCGCGAGTTCGTCTCCTCGCTGGCCACCCGGGTCATCGAAATCAAGACCGACGGCAGCATCGTCGACTACCGCGGCAACTATGAGGAATACCTGGCCAGCCAGGGACTCGAGTAGCCGGGCAGCCGCCCGGCGGGCGGTTGCATTTCGCGGCGGCATCTTGTCAAATGGCCCTTCGCCATGCTGACCAAGCCGCCTTCCATCATCACGTCGCTGTCCCACCTGCAGCGCGTATCCGAGGCCGAGATCGACCTCGAGAAGTGCCGCCTGCTGTTCCAGAACACCGGCCAGTCGCAGGCCGTGGTGGCGCTGAACGGGACCATGCTGGTGTTCCTGCTCGGCGGGCTGCATCCGCCGCTGTGGGCGCTTGTCTGGGTCCTCGGCGTCTATACGGTGTCGCTGCTGCGCTACCGGCTGTCGCGGCGTTTCCTTGCGGCCACCATCGCACCGGAGGATGTACCTTTCTGGCGCCAGCGCGCGACGACGCTCGCCCGCACGGCCGGCGTGCTCTGGGCCGCCGGCGGCACCGGGCTGATGCTCGCCGATCCGGAAACCATCCGGATCTTCACGGCGCTGGTGCTGGCGGGCACGGTCTCGGGCGCCGTTCCAATCCTGTCGCCCGTACCGAAGGCCTTCCGCGACTTTGCCGTGATGCTGATGTCGTCCGTCATCCTGACGGCGGCGCTCGACGCGCACGGCGCGCGCGACTGGATGCTGGCCGTGGTGTCGGCCCTCTATCTGTTCGTCCTGCTGCGCAGCGCCCGCTATTTCCACGCCACGCTCGACAGTTCCATCCGCCTCGCCCTCAACATGCACCACATGGCGCAGGACGTAGAGCAGGCGCGGCGCGACGCCGAAGCCTCCTCGAATGCGAAGAGCCAGTTCCTGGCGATGATGTCGCACGAGATCCGCACGCCGCTGAACGGCATCCTCGGCATGGCGCAGGCCCTGCTGAAACCGGAACTCGGCAACACCCAGCGCAGCGACTACACCCACACCATCCTGAATTCGGGCCAGGTGCTGCTGATGCTGCTCAACGACATCCTGGATTTCTCCAAGGCCGACGCGGGAAAGCTCGAACTCAACCTGGCCGAATGCGACCTGCATCGCGTGGTGACCGATACTGCCGCGCTCTTCGCCGAGTCGGCCCGCCGCAAGCACCTCTCCATCGCCACGCATTGCACGAGTGACCCGGCAGCGATTTATCTGGCCGATGCGACGCGCCTGCGCCAGATGCTTTCGAACCTCGTCAGCAACGCCGTCAAATTCACTGCGACGGGCTTCGTGCGCGTCGAGGCGCACGAGATATCGCGGTCCGGCGATCAAGCCGTGCTCGAACTGGCCGTGGCCGACAGTGGCATCGGCATTCCTCTCGACCGTCAGGGCGCGCTGTTCCAGCCCTTCGTCCAGGTGGATAACTCGGACACGCGCGAATTCGGCGGCACCGGCCTGGGGCTTTCGATCGTGCGCCTGCTCGCCGAACTGATGGGCGGCGAGGTGGGCGTCGACAGCGTGCCGGGCAAGGGGTCTCGTTTCTGGTTCCGCGTGCGCGCCGAGATCCTGCCCTCGAAATCGCGCGCGGCAGCCGCCCAGACCACGCCGGCCATCCCCATGGACGCCCCGGACGCCGAAGCTCCCGGCGGCGTGCGCCGCGTGCTGGTGGTCGAGGACAACGCCGTCAACCGCAAGGTGGTCGGCGCCATGCTGGCGCGGCCCGGCCTCGCCATCGAATATGTCGAGAACGGCAAGCTCGGCCTCGAAGCCGTCATGCGCGACGGCCCCTTCGACCTCATCCTGATGGATTGCCAGATGCCGGTCATGGACGGCTACACGGCCACGCGCGCCATCCGCGATTGGGAATCGGCCAACGGGTGCCCGCCCGCGCCCATCGTCGCCCTGACGGCCGGCGCCTTCGACGAGGATCGCGAACGCTGCCTGGCGGCGGGCATGGACGACTTCCTCACCAAGCCCGTCAATCTTGCCGAACTCCATGCCATGCTCGAGAAGCGGCTCGATCTCGTCGCCTGCGAATCACCCTGACGCGCGGCGTGCAGCGCCATTCCGCGTGCCGGGCTGGTGTATCATGCGGCGACAATAACGATAAGCCGATGCCTCAACAGCACGCATGGGGAAATAGCGTTCGTGGACAGCACAGCAAGGGCCGTGAACGGCTTTTGCCTCGAGCACATCATGGATTTGTCGGAGCGGCGCGACATCGTTGCCGCCGAGGACATCGTCGATGACCGCGGCATCAAGCTCTGGGCAAAAGGGCAGCGCGTTTCGCGCAACCTGCAGGAAAAGCTGCTGCGCCACAAGCTGGTGCGCCCGCTGGAATCCGCGCTGACCGTCGATGGCGGCGTCCTGTGCGAGCAGGTGGTAACCGCCGCCGAGAAGCTGATCGAAGAAAACGAATTGCTCAAGCGCGTCTGCAGCGTCGCCGCGGCGCACCGCCTGCTGGCGACTTTCCGCGAAACCCCGATTCCCGGGCCGCTCAAGCTGCTGCTGACGGCCGCCAAGGACACCGGAATGGCGACCTTCGAGCACAGCGTCTACTGCGTCGCCATCAGCGCCGGCCTCGCCGGCCGGCTCGGCGTGAACGAACACGACGCCCACCAATTGATGCTCGCCGCGCTGATGCACGACATCGGCGAGCTCTACGTCAATCCCGACTACATCCGCTGCAACGCGCCGCTCGCCCCTTCGCAGTGGAAGCACGTCGCGGCGCATCCGCGCGTCGGGCAGATCCTGATCCAGGAACTCACCACGCTGCCCGCCACCATCAGCGTCGCCATTGCGGAACACCATGAACGCCTCGACGGCACCGGCTATCCCGCGCAGTCGCTCGGCACCGAAGTGAGCCACATGGGCAAGGTGCTCGCAATCGCCGACACGGCGGCGGCCATCGTCGCCGCGAAGAGGCCGCAGACCGCTGCACGGCTGGCGCTCGCCTTGCGCATCGTCCCCGGCGAATTCGACCGCGCCGTGTGCAAGCTGTTAACAGAAGTCCTCGACAAGGTGGCCATCGAGGGCATCGACGACGCCGACGATCATTGTCTCGAGCATCTCGGCGAGATCGTCGAGCGCCTCAACCGCGCCACCGAGATCGCCTCCGCGCTGGCCGAGACCGCGCCCAGCAGGCCCGCCGCGGAAACCGCCGGCTACGTGCTGGCGGGGCTCGGCACGCTGGGCAAGGCTCTCTCCGCCACCGGCGCCGTCGAAGCGCTGCTGCTGGAAGAGATCGCCCATGATGATCGTGTCATCGCGGAGATCTTCCTCGTGTCGCGCGAGGTGGAGTGGCGGCTGCGCAACCTCGCGCGCAACGTCTATTGCCGCATCGATGTGGTGGCGCAGGGCAGACACCTTGCCGAGGTGAAGCCGCTGATCGACGCGCTCGACGCCGCCGGAGCGCAAGCATGACGCCGCCCGTTCAAGCCGACGAGGGCTTCGTCGACGCCCTCGCCTCGGGCGTCCATGACACCAAGAACACGCTGTTCGACGCACTGAGCCGCATCGCCGCGGTGCGGCAGGCGCTGCCGTCCGAGTCGGGGGATTCCGCCGCGCTGCTGTCCGAAGCCGCCGGCGCCATCGAGCGTTCAGCCGACCGCCTCGCGCAGATCCTGTCGGCCTACCGCCTGATACGCCACGAGAATCCCGTCGCGTTGCTGCCCACGCCAGTGCGCGACCTGGCCGAGTACGTGCGGCTGCGCGTGCAGCCCGAGTGGACCGGGACAGCCTCGCTCGAAGTCGCGCCCGTGCCGGACGAACTCTGGATCATGGACCGCGAACTCATCGCCGATTGCCTGGTGAACGCCCTGCTCAATGCCGCCCGCCAGGCGCGCGCTTCGGTGACGCTGGCGTTCGCCGTGTGCGACGATTGGCTGGAAGTCCGAGTCGACGACGACGGCCCCGGCTATCCGCCGGAGATCCTCGCCGGGGCAGCGCCCCGCGGCAGCGTCGGACTGTTCCTCGCCGATCGGCTCGCCGGCCTGCATCGCCGCGCCGGCCGCCAAGGCCGGCTGGAACTGTCGAACCGCCCCGAAGGCGGCGCACGTTTCCGGCTCATGCTCCCCTGATGCAATGACCGACGACGATCTGCTCAGCGCCGAGGAGATGGCCGCCCTGCAGGGCCTGCAGGCGAGCACCAAGACGGCGGCGACGCCCGCGTTCAAGGAACCGGACGTCGTCTACAAGGAATTGCGCTTCCTCGTCATCGAAGACCAGGAGCCGGCGCGCAAGACCCTCAAGATGTGCATCCAGGCGATGGGCGGCTTCTTCATCGACGTGGCCGTCAGCCATGGCGACGCGATCTTCCGCATCCGCAACAACCTGCCCGACATCATCATCTGCGACTACATCCTCGGCGAAGGCCGCACGGGGCAGCAGCTGCTCGAGGAACTGCGCCGCACGCGCATGCTGCCCGACCGCGTCGTCTTCCTCATGGTGACAGCCGAGCGCAGCTACGAGCAGGTCGTCTCCGCCGTCGAACTGACGCCGGACGAC
>JBLNBJ010000074.1:0-3052 GCA_050259835.1 Ignavibacteria bacterium
CTGCCGGTGCTGATCACCAACTGCTCGAACAACTACGGCCCGCGCCAGTTTCCCGAGAAGCTGATCCCGCTGATGATCCTCAATGCGGTGAAGGGGAAGCCGCTGCCGATCTACGGCAAGGGCGAGAATGTGCGCGACTGGCTCTACGTCGACGATCACGCGCGCGCCCTGCAGCTCGTGTTCGAGCGCGGCGTGATCGGCGAAACGTATTGCATCGGCGGCGGCGCCGAGAAGACCAACATCGAGGTCGTCGACGCCATCTGCGCCATCCTCGACGAACTGAAGCCGCGCGCCGCCGGCGGCAGCTATCGCGAGCAGAAGACCTTCGTCGCCGACCGGCCCGGGCACGACCTGCGCTATTCGATCGACGCCGCCAAGATCGAGCGCGAGCTCGGCTGGCGGCCGCAGGAGAATTTCGCCACGGGGCTCGCCAAGACGGTGGCCTGGTACCTCGCCAACGACGCCTGGGTTGCCCACGTCGAAAGCGGCGAATACCGCGGCTGGCTCGAGCGCAATTACGGGGACCGCAAATGAACACGACAGCACGCAAGGGCATCATCCTCGCCGGCGGCGCCGGCACGCGCCTGCATCCGGCCACGCTGGCCGTTTCGAAGCAGTTGCTGCCGGTCTACGACAAGCCGATGATCTACTACCCGCTCGCCACGCTGATGCTGGCCGGCGTGCGCGACATCCTGCTGATCTCGACGCCGCAGGACACGCCGCGTTTCGAACAGCTGCTCGGCGACGGCGCGCAGTGGGGTCTCAACCTCAGCTACGCCGTGCAGCCCAGCCCGGACGGCCTGGCGCAGGCCTTCATCATCGGACGCCAGCACGTCGGCAGCGCGCCGAGCGCGCTGGTGCTCGGCGACAACATCTTCTACGGGCACGAATTGTCGGACCAGTTGCAATGCGCCGATGCGCGTCCGCAAGGCGCCACGGTGTTCGCCTACCCGGTGCTCGACCCCGAGCGCTACGGCGTGGTGGAGTTCGACGCCGAGCGCCGCGCCATCAGCATCGAGGAAAAGCCAAAGGCGCCGAAATCGCGTTACGCCGTGACCGGCCTCTACTTCTACGACAACGACGTGATCGACATCGCAGCCACGCTCAAGCCCTCGGCGCGCGGCGAACTCGAGATCACGGACGTCAATCGCGTCTACCTGGAGCGCGAGCGCCTCAACGTCGAGATCATGGGCCGCGGCATGGCCTGGCTCGACACGGGCACCCACGACTCGCTGCTTGAAGCCAGCCAATTCATCGGCACGCTCGAGAAACGCCAGGGCCTCAAGGTGGCCTGCCCCGAGGAGATTTCGTGGCGCAAGGGCTGGATCGACGACGCGGCGCTGGAGAAGCTCGCCCAGCCGCTCGCCAAGAGCGGCTACGGCGCCTATCTGCTCGGCCTGCTGCGCGAACGGGTGTACTAGATGAAGATCGTCGAGACGGATCTCCCCGGCGTGCTGCTGATCGAGCCGAAAGTCTTCGGCGACGAGCGCGGCTTCTTCTTCGAAAGCTGGAACCGGCGCACCTTCGCGGACCTCGGCATCGACGCCGATTTCGTCCAGGACAACCATTCGCGCTCCGTCAAGAACGTGCTGCGCGGCCTGCACTATCAGATCGAGAACGCGCAGGGCAAGCTGGTGCGCGCCATCGCCGGCGAAATCTTCGACGTCGCTGTAGACCTGCGGCGCAGTTCGCCGACCTTCGGCAAGTGGACCGCGTTCACCCTGTCCGCCGAAAACAAGCGCATGGCCTGGATTCCGCCCGGCTTCGCACATGGCTTCTGCGTCGTCTCCGACACCGCCGAGTTTCTCTACAAGGTGACCGACTACTGGTCGCCGGCGCACGAGCGCACGCTCGTCTGGAACGATCCCGCGCTCGCGATCCCCTGGCCGCTCGCCGGCGCGCCCATCCTGGCCGCCAAGGACGCCGCCGGCAAACCGCTCGCCGAAGCGGAGACCTACGCGTGAAGCGCATCCTGCTGACCGCCCGCAACGGGCAGGTGGGCTGGGAACTCGAACGCACGCTGGCGCCGCTCGGCGAAGTCGTCGCCGTGGACCGCGCGGCGCTCGATCTGTCGAATGCCGACCGCGTCCGCGCCGTCGTGCGCGACACGCGCCCGGACGTCATCGTCAATGCGGCCGCCTACACCGCCGTCGACAAGGCCGAGTCGGAACCCGAACTCGCCATGGCGATCAACGGCACCGCCCCCGGCGTCTTCGCCGAAGAAGCGAAGCGCAGCGGCGCGCTGCTCGTCCACTACTCCACCGACTACGTGTTCGACGGCACCAAGCAGGGCGTCTATACGGAAGCCGACGCCACCAACCCGGTGAACACCTATGGCCGTACGAAGCTCGCCGGCGAACAAGCGATCCAGGCCGTCGGCGGCCGCCACCTGATCCTGCGGACGACCTGGGTCTACGGGCAACGCGGCAACAACTTCTTCCGCACCATGCTGCGGCTGGCCAATGACCGGCCCGAACTTCGCGTCGTAATGGACCAGATCGGCGCGCCCACGTGGAGCCGCATGATCGCCGAGGGCACGGCCGCGCTGCTGGCGCGCGGCGAACCGGCCGAAGGCCTGTTCCATATGACAGCCGACGGCGAAACCTCCTGGCACGGCTTCGCGGTGGCGATCCTGCGCGCTGCCGGCCTCACTACGCGTGTCACGCCGATCACGACGGCGGAATATCCGACGCCGGCCGCACGGCCCGCCAATTCGCGACTTGATTGCAGCCTGCTGCGCAGCGCCTGCGGCATTGCCCTGCCCGACTGGGCTCTGCAACTCTCGCTCTGCCAGGGCGAGAACGCTTCCTCCTGATCGACACCGGCAAGCGCTGGCAATAATTGCCTGCGCGGCGGCAAGTCTCGTGCGGCAATCGCTTGCCGTTTGCCGCGCTACGGAGAATAGCGGGCGTAAACCCGCTCAATTCCTGGAGATTCGAGAGCTGGCACACCCGTTGCTAAATGGACGGCAAGGACAGTCGCGCTGCATGCGGACTGTCGACGCGAAAGCCGAATCCAAAGGAGATGGGCCATGCCGCAAGTCATCAACACA
>JBLNBJ010000075.1:0-9438 GCA_050259835.1 Ignavibacteria bacterium
TGCTGCGCGTAGGTAAAGGAGGAGGCGGACGAATTTAAGCTCTTGTCCGCCGGGGGACACGGAGCGCAGCAGGGCACCCCGTCGGCCCGAGCGCTCGAAGCGTCTCGCAATTCAAACGCGGTCAATGTGCTTCTCCCCGAACAATCCCTCCGGCCTAACCAACAGGAACAACAGCGCCATCACGTAAGGGAACCACCCTTCGATGCCGCCGAAGTTGCCCGAGAACAGCTCCTGCAGCACCGGTGGAATGTAGATCTCGGCGAGTTTCTCCGAAGCCCCGATGATCAAACCACCGACGATCGCACCCGGCACCGAAGTGAAGCCACCGAGGATCAGCACCGGCAGCGCCTTGAGCGCCGTGAAGGTCAGCGCGAACTGCACGCCGTTGCGCGCGCCCCAGAGCATGCCGGCGATCAGCGCGACGAAGCCGGCAACGGTCCACACCAGCGCCCAGATGTGCTGAAGCGGGATGCCGATGGAGAGCGCCGCCTGGTGGTCGTCCGCCACTGCACGCAGCGCGCGGCCGACGCGCGTGTATTGGAAAAAGAGGGCCAGCCCGACGACGAGCACGGCGGCGATGCCGGCCGCGGCGAGGTCGAAGCGGCTGACGACGATGTTGAAGGTATCGAGGATGTACGGGATCGGCTCGTCAACCAGCCCGATGTCGAGCGCGCGGACCTCGTTGCCGAACAGCATCGGCGCCAGACCCTCGACGAAGAACGACAACCCGATGGTCGCCATGAACAGCGCGATCGGCGCCTGGTTGACCATCTTGCGCAGCACGAACTTCTCGGTCGCGATGCCGAACAGCGTCATGGTGGCGAACGACAGGATCAGAGCCAGCCACAGCGGCGCGCCGTAGCCCATGAAGCCGACCACCGCCAGCGCCGCGAAATACACCATCGCGCCCTGCGCGAAATTCAGCACGCCGGAGGCCTTGAAGATCAGCACGAAGCCGAGCGCCACGAGCGAGTACATCACGCCGGAGAGCAGGCCGCCGATGAGAACCTCGAAGAAGAATGACATCGTGCGCCTCCTTAGTGCTGCGTGCCGAGATAAGCGGCGATGACTTCGGGGTTGTTCTTCACCTCGTCCGGCACGCCGTCGCCGATCTTCTTGCCGTAGTCGAGCACCACGACGCGGTCCGAGATGTCCATCACCACGCCCATGTCGTGCTCGATCAGCACGATGGTGGTGCCGAACTGGTCGTTCACGTCGAGGATGAAGCGGCACATGTCCTGTTTTTCCTCGACGTTCATGCCGGCCATCGGCTCGTCGAGCAGCAGCATCTTGGGCTCAGCCGCCAGCGCACGGCCCAGTTCGACGCGCTTCTGCAGGCCGTAGGGCAGGCGTCCGACCGGCGTCTTGCGGATGTGCTCGATCTCGAGGAAGTCGATCACCTCCTCCACCTTGGCGCGGTGCGCGAGTTCTTCTTCACGGGCGCGTCCGAACCACAGCGCGTGCTCGAGGAAACCGCACTTCATCATCAGGTTGCGCCCGGTCATAAGGTTGTCGAGCACGCTCATGCCCTTGAACAGGGCGATGTTCTGGAAGGTGCGCGCGATGCCGGCCTGCGCCGCGGCGTGCGTGTCCATGTCGCGGCGGTGCTCGCCGTGGAAGACGATCTCGCCTTCCTGCGGGCGGTAGACCCCGTTGATGACGTTGAGCATCGAGCTCTTGCCCGCGCCGTTCGGGCCGATGATGGCGCGGATCTCGTGATCGCGGACGTCGAATGAAATGTCGGTCAGCGCCTTGACGCCGCCGAAGCGCAGCGAGATGTTGCGCAGGTCGAGGATGACTTCGCCGATTTCGCGTGCCATGTTCTATGCCGCCTTTTTGGCCGCCGCAGCGGAGAAGGTCTTCGCTTCGCGGATGGCGAGGTCGGCAGCCACCTTGCCGCGCCGGCCGTCCTCGAACTTCACTTCGGTCTCGATGAACTGGCTGGCCTTGCCGGCGTAGAGCGCGTCGACCAGCACCTGGTACTTCTCGGCGATGAAGCCGCGGCGCACCTTGCGCGTGCGCGTCAGCTCGTCGTCGTCGGGATCGAGCTCCTTGTGCAGCACCAGGAAGCGGTGGATCTGCGTGTCGGCCGTCATGTCGTCGGCCGCGAGCTCGGCGTTCACCTGCTCGACGCATTCGCGCACCAGTTCGAGCACCTGCGCCTTGGCGGCGAGGTCGGTGTAGCCCGAGTACGCGATGTTGCGCCGCTCGGCCCAGTTGCCGACCGCGCCCATGTCGATGTTGATGAAGGCGCAGACGGTGTCGCGGTCGTGGCCGAAGCACACCGCTTCCTTGACGTGCGGGAAGAACTTGAGCTTGTTCTCGATGTAGTTGGGCGCGAACATCGCGCCGCTCGAGAGCTTGCCGACGTCCTTGGCGCGGTCGATGATGCGCAGGTGGCCGTCGGCGTCGATGAAGCCGGCGTCGCCGGTCATGAAGTAGCCGTCGGCGTTGATCGACTCGGCCGTCGCGTCCGGCCGCTTGTAGTACTCCTTGAGCAGCATCGGGCCCTTGACGAGGATTTCGCCGTTGTCGGCGATCTTGATCTCGACGCCCGGCGCCGGCTTGCCGACCGAATCGAACTTGATCTCGCCGTCGGGCTGCAGGCAGACGTAGGCGCAGGTTTCGGTCTGGCCGTAGAGCTGCTTCAGGTTGATGCCGATGGAGCGGTAGAAGCGGAACAGGTCGGGGCCGATCGCCGCGCCCGCCGTGTAGGCGACGCGGATGCGGGTCAGGCCGAGCACGTTGCGCAGCGGGCCGTACACCAGCAGGTTGCCCAGGCCGTACAGCAGGCGGTCCTTCGCGGACACCGGCTTGCCGTCGAGGATCTCGGCGCCGCAGCGCTTCGCGACGTCCATGAAGTAGTGGAACATCCTGCGCTTGATCGCCCCCGCGTCTTCCATGCGGATCATCACCTGCGTCAGCATGTTCTCGAACACGCGCGGCGGCGCGAAGTAATAGGTCGGGCCGATCTCGCGCAGGTCGGTCATCACCGTGTCGCCCGACTCCGGACAGTTCACCGTGAAGCCCGCATAAACGGACTGCGCGATCGAGAACAGATGGTCGCCCACCCAGGCCATCGGCAGGTAGGAGAGGATCTCGTCGTCGGGGCGCAGCTTGTCGAACTCCGTGGCGCCGCGCGCGGCGGCGATGAAGGCCCGATGCGTCTGGCAGACGCCCTTGGGCTTGCCCGTCGTGCCCGAGGTATAGAGCATCACCGAAACGTCTTCGGTGCCGCCCTTCGCCATCTCCTGCGCGATGAAGTCCGGATGGTTGCGGTTGTGGATGCGGCCCATCGCGACGACCTCGTCGCAGCTGTGCAGGAACGACTGCGTGTAGTGCCGCATGCCGCGCGGATCGTCGTAGATCACATGCTGCAGCTCGGGGCACTGGGCCTTGATCTCG
Source organism: Ignavibacteria bacterium (assembly GCA_050259835.1). Classification (GTDB taxonomy): domain Bacteria; phylum Pseudomonadota; class Gammaproteobacteria; order Burkholderiales; family Rhodocyclaceae; genus Nitricoxidireducens. The sequence continues at coordinate 3,406 of JBLNBJ010000075.1, forward strand.
AGCAGCTTGTCGACCTGCTCCTGGTCCTCCACGATGGCGACGCGGATACCGGCGTCCTGCAGCACGAACACCATCTCGGCGGCGACCGCGTCCTGGTACATGGGCACCGGGATGCCGCCGAGCATCTGCGCGGCAAGCATCGCGCCATAGAGCCGCGGCCGGTTGTCGCCGACGATGGCCAGCCGGTCGCCCCGCTTGAAGCCGAGCTCGGCCAGGCCGCAGGCGAGCGCCTGCGTCTCCTCCGCGACCTCGGACCAGGTCCGGGTCTGCCAGATGCCGAGGTCCTTTTCGCGCATGGCGGGGCGATCGCCGCGAACGCGCGCGTGGTGCATCAACAGGCGCGGGAACGTATCGAGCGCGCCGCCGTCGGGCGTTGCCACCATCGATGAATCTCCTCTTGTCCTGCCTGCCGCCTTGTCCGGCGGTCTGTGTCGTTTCGCGGGCCATTGTAGGCCCGCGTTTCTTTCCTTTGGCTTACATCAGTCTAAGGCGCCCCCAAGCCTATAATTGTCATGTGCCTGACAATCCCGACAAAAATCCACCGACCCTGGCCGGCATGCTGCGCTCCTCGCGCTGGGCTGCCGGCCTCACCCCCGAGGAAACCGAACGAGTCGAACGCGGCGTGGTCGAGCGCGTCGTGCCGCCCGGCGGCTTCATCTGCCGCAAGGGTGAGCCGGTCGACTGCTGGTTCGGCATCGTCGAAGGGCTGGCGAAGATGTCGTCGGACCTCGACAGCGGCAAGACCGCGAGCTACACGGGCCTGCCGCCCGGCGGCTGGTTCGGCGAAGGCTCCGTGCTCAAGAACGAGCCGCGCCGCTACGACGTCGTCGCGCTGCGCGACACGCGCGTCGCCTGCATGCGCCGCGAAACTTTCCTCTGGCTGCTCGACCACAGCATCCCGTTCAACCGCTACCTGCTGGTGCAGTTGAACGAGCGGCTCGGCCAGTTCATCGGCCTGCTCGAATCCGAGCGCCTGCTCGACACCGACGCGCGCGTGGCGCGCTGCCTCGCCGGCCTGTTCAACCCGATCCTCTATCCGGGCCTCGGCCCGCGGCTGGCGATCTCGCAGGAGGAGATCGGCCTCTTGTCGGGCGTCTCGCGCCAGCGCGTCAACCGTTCGCTGAAGATCCTCGAGGACGCGGGCTTCCTGTCCACCGCCTACGGCGGCGTCACCATCCTCGACCTCGACGGCCTGCGCCGCTTCGGCGGCTGCTGAGCCGGGCCACGCATGCTGCGCATCACCGAACTCAAGCTGCCGCTCGACCATCCCGAGGACGCCCTGCGCGCCGCCGCCTGCAAGCGACTCGGGATTCCCGACAAGGACTTGCTTGCGCTTTCCGTCTTCCGCCGCGGCTACGACGCGCGCAAGAAGTCGCAGATCGTGCTCGTCTATGCGGTGGACGTCGAAGTGCGCAATGAAGCCGCCGTGCTCCAGCGACTCCGCGAGGACCGCCACGTCGGCCCCACGCCCGACATGCGCTACCGCTTCGTCGCCCGGGCGCCGGCCGCGCTCGCTTCGCGCCCGGTCGTCGTCGGCACCGGCCCCTGCGGCCTATTCGCCGGCCTGCTGCTCGCGCAGATGGGTTTCAAGCCGATCATCCTCGAGCGCGGCAAGGCCGTGCGCGAGCGCACCAAGGACACCTGGGGCCTGTGGCGCCAGCGCAAGCTCGATCCGGAGTCGAACGTGCAGTTCGGCGAAGGCGGCGCCGGCACTTTCTCCGACGGCAAGCTGCACAGCCAGATCAAGGACCCGCAGTACCGCGGCCGCAAGGTCCTCGAAGAATTCGTCAAGGCCGGCGCGCCGCCCGAGATCCTCTACGTCAGCAAGCCGCACATCGGCACCTTCCGCCTGGTCGGCATGGTCGAGCACATGCGCGCGACCATCGAAGGACTCGGCGGCGAGATCCGCTTCGGCGCCCGCGTCGAGGACATTGAGATCGAGCGCCAGCCGGACGGCCATGGCCAGGTGCGCGGCGTGCGGCTCGCCGGCGGCCAGCGCATCGCGACCGACCACGTCGTGCTCGCCGTCGGCCACAGCGCACGCGACACCTTCCAGATGCTGTACGAGCGCGGCGTCTACATCGAAGCCAAGCCCTTCTCCATCGGCGTGCGCATCGAGCATCCGCAGTCGCTCGTCGATCGCGCCCGCTTCGGCAAGTTCGCCGGCCATCCGCTGCTCGGCGCCGCCGACTACAAGCTCGTCCATCACTGCGCCAACGGCCGCGCCGCCTACAGCTTCTGCATGTGCCCGGGCGGGACCGTCGTGGCCGCCACCTCGGAGCCCGGCCGCGTCGTCACCAACGGCATGAGCCAGTACTCGCGCAATGAGCGCAACGCCAACAGCGGCATCGTCGTCGACATCACGCCCGAGGTCGACTACCCGGGCCACCCGCTCGCCGGCATCGATTTTCAGCGGCACTGGGAGAGCAAGGCCTTCGAGGCCGGCGGCGGCGACTACAGCGCGCCCGCGCAGCGCGTCGGCGACTTTCTCGCCGGCCGGCCTTCGGCGGCGCCGGGTCCGGTCGACCCGTCGTACAAGCCCGGCGTGCACTGGACCGATCTCTCGCTCTGCCTGCCGCCTTTCGTCATCGCCGCGCTGCGCGAGGCGCTGCCCGCCTTCGACCGCCAGATCCACGGCTTCGCCATGGCCGATGCCGTGATGACCGGCGTCGAGACGCGCACTTCGTCGCCCATCCGCATCAAGCGCGGCGACGATTTCCAGAGCATCAACACGCGCGGCCTCTACCCCGCGGGCGAAGGCGCCGGCTACGCGGGCGGCATCCTCTCCGCCGGCGTCGACGGCATCAAGGTGGCCGAAGCGGTCGCGCTCTCGATGGCAGAGGAATAGGGCCCGGCTGGTATCCTTCGCGTCAGGAGGCCCACCATGCAAGCAAAAGCGCTCAAGTCCATCGCCGTCTGCCTGTTCGCCCTGCTGTCCTTCGCCGCGACGGCGCAGGAACCGCCGGCGCTCACTCGTGGGCAACTCGTCTATCTGCCCGTCTATTCGCACGTCTACTACGGCAGCCTGGATCGCAAGGGCGCACCGTCCAAGGCGCTGCTGTCGGCGATGGTGAGCATCCGCAACACCGACCCGAAGCGCCCGATCCGCGTCAAGTCGGCGCGCTACTTCAACACCGAAGGCAAGCTGCTGCGCGAGATCGTCTCGACTCCGACGCCGGTGCCGGCCTTCGGCACGCTCGAGTTCTTCATCGAGCAGCACGACGACAGCGGCGGCTCGGGCGCCAACTTCGCCATCGCCTGGGAAGCCGACGCGCCGGTCAACCCGCCCGTCATCGAAGCCGTGCACGCTTCATTCGAGGGCGCGCGCTCGGTGCTGTTCTCCACCACCGCAACGCCAATCCGCCCGGCGGAATAATCGAGGCGAGCCGGGCCTTGCACCAGCCGCTCTTCATCGTCCTCCTGCTGCTGTCCGGGGCCGTCGCCGCGGTCGCGCTGTCGCGCCGGCTGCGGCTGCCGGTGATGCCGGCCTACCTGGTCATCGGCATCGTGCTCGGCCCGCACGGCGCCGGCGTGCTCGGCGAGAACGCGATCGTCGACAACCTCGCCGAATTCGGCGTCGTCTTCCTGATGTTCTCGATCGGGCTGGAATTCAGCCTGGCGCGGCTCAAGGCCATGCGCCGCCTGGTGTTCGGCTTCGGCGGACTGCAATTGACGATCACCGCGACCGCCACGGCGGCCGTCACCATGATGGGCTACGGACAGGGCTGGCGCACCGGCGTTGCCGTCGGCCTCGCGGTGGCGATGTCCTCGACGGCGATCGTCGCGCGCCTGCTCTCTGAGCGTTTCGAGCTGCATTCGCGCTCGGGCCGCCAGACCATGGGCGTGCTGCTGTTCCAGGACCTCGCCGTGGTGCCCTGCCTGATCCTGCTTCCGGCGCTGGCGCAACCGGGCGGCAATCTGGCAGCGGCGCTTGCGCTCGGCGCTGTCCAGGCCGCCGCGGTGCTGACAGTACTGATCGTCGCCGGCAAGTGGCTGACCAAGCGCCTGTTCGACGCCATGGCGCGCTTCCGCTCCGAGGAGTTGTTCGTGCTGACCACGCTATGGGCGGTGGTTGGGCTGGCCTACGCCACCCAGGCGACCGGGCTTTCGCTGGCGCTGGGCGCCTTCGTCGGCGGCATGCTGATCTCGGAGACGATGTACCGGCATCAGGTCGAGGCCGACATCCGGCCATTCCGCGACATCCTGCTGGGCCTGTTCTTCGTTTCGGTCGGCATGATGCTGGACCTGGGTTTCGTTGCCGCCAACGCCGACCGCCTGGTGCTGGCGGTGCTGCTGCTGGTGGCCGGCAAGGGCGCCGTCGTGCTGCTGCTCGTACTTGCCGGCAAGAGCCCGCTGCATACCGCCCTGCGCACCGCCGCGCAACTGGCCCAGGGCGGCGAATTCGGCCTGGTGCTGATCGAGCTCGGCGCCGACCTGGGGCTCATCACGGCGGACATCTTCCAGGTCACGCTGTCCGCCATGCTGTTCTCGATGTTCCTGGCGCCCTTCCTGATCGAGCGCGCGGCGCGCATGAGCGGCGAGATGGCGCGCGGCGACTGGGCGCACAAGGCCAAGGCGATCCACGACATCGCCGTCGACGCCTTCCCGCTCGACCGCCACGTCATCGTCTGCGGCTTCGGCCGCACCGGGCAGCGCATCGCCGAGTTCCTCGCCGCCGAGAGCGTTCCCTATCTGGCGCTCGACGTCGACGTCGGGCAGGTCGGCCGCGCCGCGCCGTCGGGCGGCCACGTCAAGTTCGGCAGCGCCGACCGCGTCGAGGTGCTGCAGGCAGCCGGGCTGATGCGTGCCCGCGCCGTGGTGGTTGCCTATCCCGACGCGCATTCGGCCGAACGCGTGGTGCGCCATGTGCGCGCGCACCGTCCGGACATCCCGGTGGTCGTGCGCGCCTACGATGAATCCACAGTCGCACGGCTGAAGGAGGCGGGCGCCACCGAGGTGGTTCCGGAAGTCGTCGAGGGCAGCTTGATGATCGCCGCCGAGACGCTCGTCCAGCTCGGCATCCCCGTCGAAACCGCGATCGCCCGCGTGCGCGGCATCCGCGCCGAACGCTACGCCAGCCTGCGCGGCTTCTACCGGGACACCGGCAAGCCGCGCGGCTGAGTCAGGCCGACGGCACGCGCGCGACGCGGATCGCCGAGGCGCGCCAGAGCACCAGCGCCAGCGTCAATGCACCGACGCCGCCCACGGCGAAAGGCACGCGCAAGCCGTAGCGTTCCGCCAGCGTGCCCCCGAGCAGCATGCCCGGCCAGGCTGGAAACAGCGTCAGCCAGCGCATCGTGCTCGTCATGCGCGCCAGCATCGTCCGCGGCGTAATCGATTGGCGCAGCGCCAGCATGCTGCTGAAGATCAGCACCACGGAAGCGCCGAAGCAGAATTCCATGATGACGAAGGCCGCGACGCTCGCGGACCCGGCCGGCGCGAACGCGAGCTGCAGCCAGCCGACGCCGCTCAAGGCCATGCCGACGATCAGCGCCGCGCCGGAGCCCATGCGCCGCGCCAGCCGATGTCCGAGCGAGCCGGCCGCCACCGTGCCGAAGCCCGCGCAGGCGACGCACAGCCCCACCTGGAATTCGTCGAGACCGAGCACGCGCGTCGCGAACAGCACCTGGGTCGCCATCGCGCAGGTCTGGAATACCTGCCAGCTGCCCACCGCCAGCGCCATCGAGAGCAGCAGCCGTTCGCCGGCGACGAAGCGCACGCCTTCCTTCAACTGCGGCCAGAAGCGGGCCTTCCCCGGTTCTGGAAGCGGCTCTTCTATCCGCAGACGGCGCAGCATGGCCACGCTGCCCAGTACCAGCAGGGCGTTGGCGGCGATGGCGAGGGGCGCGCCGGCCACGCGCACCAGCGCGCCGGCGGCGCCGGGGCCGGCGATCTCGGCGATCGAGCCGGCGATGCGGTTCTTGCCGTGCGCCTCGACGAGCTGCTCGCGCCGCACCAACTGGGTGAGGACCACCTGCCCCGCGGTGCCGGCCACCACGGAAACGCAGCCGCCGACGAAGGTGGCGACATAGA
>JBLNBJ010000076.1:0-3385 GCA_050259835.1 Ignavibacteria bacterium
GGCGACCACAAGGTCGCGCCGCCGCCGCGCGCCGACATGAAAGCGAATATGGAAGAGCTGATCCACCACTTCAAGCTCTTCTCCGAGGGCATGCACGTGCCGGCCGGCGAGGTCTACGCCGCGATCGAGCATCCGAAGGGCGAGTTCGGCGTCTGGGCCGTTTCCGACGGCGCCAACAAGCCTTATCGCCTCAAGCTGCGGTCCCCGGGCTTCCCGCACCTCGCCGCGACGCACGAGATGGCCAAGGGCCACATGCTTGCCGACGTCACGGCCATCATCGGCACCATCGACCTGGTGCTGGGCGACACGGACAGATAGATATGGCCCCCCACGCTCGCAAAACCGGCTCGCTGCCCCCCACGGGGGGGCGCATGTCCCCTTGGGGCGGCCCGGCGGAGACATCATGCTGAGTCAGGAATCGCTGCAGAAGATCGATCGCGAGATCGCCAAGTACCCCGCCGACCAGAAGCAATCGGCCTGTATGGCGGCATTGCGCATCGCCCAGGAAGAGAAGGGCTGGCTGGCCAGGGAGACCATCGAGGACGTGGCGAAGGCGCTCGAGATGCCGCCGATGGCCGTCTACGAGGTCGCCACCTTCTACAACATGTACGACCTGCATCCGGTGGGCAAGTACAAGGTCACCGTCTGCACCAACCTGCCGTGCCAGTTGTCCGGCGGCGTGCATGCGGCGGACTACCTCAAGCAGAAGCTGGGCATCGATTTCAACGAAACCACCGCCGACGGCAAGTTCACGCTGAAGGAAGGCGAGTGCATGGGCGCCTGCGGCGATGCGCCGGTCATGCTGGTGAACAACGTCCGCCTCAAGAGCTTCATGCTGCCGGAAGAGATCGACAAACTGCTGGCGGAGTGCAAATAGCCATGTCCATCATCGAGTCGATCAACCCGCAACTCACGGCCGGCTGGAAAGGCGACGCCGGCTGGGGCATCAAGGAATACGAGGCGCGCGGCGGCTATCAGGCCCTGAAGCGCATTCTCACCGGCGACAACAAGCTCACGCAGGAGCAGGTCATCGCCGAAGTGAAACTGTCGGTGCTGCGCGGCCGCGGCGGCGCGGGCTTCCCGACCGGCCTCAAGTGGAGCTTCATGCCCAAGGCGGCGCCGGTCAAGTACCTCGTCTGCAACACCGACGAAGGCGAGCCGGGCACCTTCAAGGACCGCGACATCCTGGCCTACGATCCGCATTCAGTGATCGAAGGCATGATCATCGCCGGCTACGCGGTCGGCGCGATCGCCGGCTACAACTACATCCACGGCGAGATCTTCGAGCTCTACGAGCGTTTCGAAGCGGCGCTGGCCGAAGCGCGCGCCGCCGGCTACCTGGGCAAGAACATCCTCGGCTCGGGCTTCGACTTCGACCTGTTCGCGCATCACGGCTGGGGCGCCTACATCTGCGGCGAGGAATCCGCGCTGCTCGAATCTATCGAAGGCAAGAAGGGCCAGCCGCGCTACAAGCCGCCGTTCCCGGCGAGCGTTGGCCTCTACGGCAAGCCGACCACGATTAACAACACGGAAACCTTCGCGGCTGTGCCGCTGGTGTTCCGCGTCGGCGGCCAGGCCTATCTCGACATGGGCAAGCCGAACAACGGCGGTACCAAGCTGTTCTCGGTCTCGGGCCACGTCAACAAGCCGGGCAACTACGAAGTGCCGCTCGGCACGCCGTTCGCGAAGCTGCTCGAAATGGCGGGCGGCATGCGCGGCGGACGCAAGCTCAAGGGCGTGATCCCGGGCGGCTCGTCGTCGCCGGTGATCCCTGCCGACATGATCATGGACTGCACGCTCGACTACGATTCGATCGCGAAGGCCGGCTCGATGCTGGGGTCCGGCGCCGTGATCGTGATGGACGAGACGGTCTGCATGGTGCAGGCGCTGGAACGCCTGTCCTACTTCTATTACGAAGAATCCTGCGGTCAGTGCACGCCGTGCCGCGAAGGCACCGGTTGGCTCTACAAGATCATCCATCGCATCGAGCACGGCGAAGGCCGTCCCGAGGATCTCGACCTGTTGCTCGAGCTCGGCGGCAACATCGCCGGCCGCACCATCTGCGCACTGGGCGACGCCGCGGTGATGCCGATCCAGGGGATGCTCAAGCATTTCCGCAGCGAATTCGAGTACCACATCGAACACAAGAAGTGCCTGGTCCCGCGCGAAGTGCAGAAGGCCGGCAGCACGTTCCACACGCGCATGATGGCGGGAGCCGCGGCATGATCGACATTGAAATCGACGGCAAGGCCCTTCAGGTCGAAGAGGGCAGCACGGTCATCGAGGCCGCGCACAAGGCCGGCACCTACATTCCCCACTTCTGCTACCACAAGAAGTTGTCCATCGCGGCCAACTGCCGCATGTGCCTGGTGCAGGTCGAGAAGGCGCCCAAGCCGCTGCCCGCTTGCGCCACGCCGGTGACCGCCGGCATGAAGGTTTTCACGCACTCCGAGATGGCCGTCAAGGCGCAGAAGGGCGTGATGGAGTTCCTGCTGATCAACCATCCGCTCGACTGCCCGATCTGCGACCAGGGCGGCGAGTGTCAGCTGCAGGACCTCTCGATGGGCTACGGCGCCAGCAACGCTCGCTTCCAGGAAGAGAAGCGCGTGGTGCTGAACAAGAATCTCGGCCCGCTCGTGTCGACGGACATGACCCGCTGCATCAACTGCACGCGCTGCATCCGCTTCACGCAGGAAATCGCCGGCTACATGGAAATGGGCCAGGCTTTCCGCGGCGATCGCGCGGAAGTGATGCCCTTCGTCGAGAAGACCGTCGATTCCGAAATCTCCGGCAACATCATCGATCTCTGCCCAGTCGGTGCGCTGACGTCGAAGCCCTTCCGCTTCACCGCGCGCAGCTGGGAGTTGTCGCGGCGCAAGTCGGTGAGCCCGCACGACGGCCTCGGCTCCAACCTCATCGTCCAGACCAAGCTCGACCGCGTCATGCGCGTGCTGCCGCTGGAGAACGAGGACGTGAACGAGTGCTGGCTGTCCGACAAGGACCGCTATTCCTACGAAGCCCTCAACAGCGATGACCGGCTGACGAAGCCCATGGTCAAGCAGGGCGGCAAGTGGCAGGAAGTCGAGTGGAACGTTGCGCTCGACTACGTCTCCCACGCGCTGCGCGACGTTGCGAAGAATCAGGGCGCCGCCTCGATCGGCGCGCTGATCAGCCCGCACGCGACGCTCGAGGAAATGACGCTGGCGGCGAAGCTGATGCGCGGGCTCGGCTCCGACAACATCGATTTCCGCCTGCGCCAGACGGACTTCTCGCTCGACGGACGTCGTCGTGGCGCGCCTTGGCTGGGCATGAAGGTCGCCGAACTCAACAAGCTCGATCGCGTGCTCGTGGTCGGCTCGACGTTGCGCCGCGAGCATCCGCTGCT
>JBLNBJ010000077.1:0-3845 GCA_050259835.1 Ignavibacteria bacterium
ATGCCGCCCCAGAGATCCATGTCCTTGGCCGCGTGCTCCGGAAAGGCTTCGTCGTGCTTGCGCGAGAGCTTGAAGATCGCCATGGCGGCGTCCATCGGGAAGCCCTGCCGCGTGCCGTCGCGCGTGTCGTGGATCAGCTCGTTGAGGAAGGCCGGGCACTCGGGCCCGCCCCAGAGGTCCTTGAGCCGGCGCGCCAGCCGCTTGAACTTCTCGTTGAGCACCATGAAGTCCGGGTCGTGCGTCAGCACATGCCATTCCGGCTGCCCCTCCGCGCGCGGAAACTCCTCGTCGTGGAATGACTTCAGCCGCGCCAGCGCGGCGACCATCTCTTCTGTGATGCCGGCCGACGGGTCTTCCTTCGCCTCGACCATGAGGTCGTTCAGATACCAGATGGCCTCCGGCTTGCCCCAGAACGTGAAAAGACGCTTCGCGACCTGCGGGTGGGCCGAGTTGATCAGCTTGAATTCTTGGGTGTCCTTGAGCAGCATGGCAAACGGAAAAGGCCTTTCGGGGGTCGGCGTAGACTACCCGAAATTGCTCCGCTTCCGATCAGTTCGGGCCCTGCGCCCGGGCATGGAAGCTCACGATGGCGCGGCCGTCCGCGGCGAGCTTCGGCGCGGCCTTCCAGGCGTGGCCATAAACGATCTCGAAGGTGGCAGGCAGGCGGCCGTCGCGTCGCTGCGCTTCCCAATTGCGGAGAACGTGCCGCGCGGTGCGGAAGTCCATTGCGCCCAGCAGATCGTCGCGCACGCCGAGTCGGCGCTGGTCGCGCAGCAGGCCGCGCGCGCTGCCGTAGGCGAACTCGACCATCTCCATTTCCATCACCGGATCGGCGAAGCCGGCCGCCACCAGCATGTCGCCGATGTCGTGCATGTCGTGGAAGCCGCGCAGCGTCGTGGCGCCCGCGGCGCGCAATTCCTTCAGCGTATCCGGTCCCAGCATGGCGAAGGTCAGCAGGCCGCCGACTTCGAGGGCGCGATGCAGTTCGCGCAGCGCCGGCAGCGGGTCGTCCAGCCAGTGCAGCATCAGGTTCGACCAGGCGAGGCCGAGCGAGTCGTGCGCCAGGGGCAGCGCACGCACGTCGGCGTTGACGAGGCGCGGGGCACGCCCGGTGAGGCGGGAAAGCCAGGGCGAGGCCGCCCTCACCCGCTCAAGCATCGGACGCGCGTAATCCATCGCGATCGGCAAGGCGTCGGGATAACGGCGCTGCAGTTCGCGGATGCCGTCGCCGGTGGCGCAGCCGATGTCGGCCACGCGACGCGGCGCGATCTTCACGTAATCGAGGCGTTCGGCCAGGCGCCGGCCGGTTTCCTTCGCCAGGACGGCCGCCTCGTCGTAGGAGGCGGCGGCGCGGGCGAAGCGGTCGCGCATGGCGTCAGATGGCGCGCAATCCCAGGCGCGCGAACAGGGCCTCGTCGCGGCCGGCTTCGGCGTTGTCGGTGGTCAGCAACCTGTCGCCGTAGAAGATGGAGTTGGCGCCGGCCAGGAAGCACAGCGCCTGCAGTTCGTCGCTCATGCCCTGGCGCCCGGCCGACAGCCGCACGTAGCTCTTGGGCATGCTGATGCGCGCGCAGGCGATGGTGCGCACGAACTCGAAGGGATCGAGCGGCTTGGTTTCTTCCAGCGGCGTGCCGGGAATCGCGATCAGGTGGTTGATCGGCACCGATTCGGGCGGCGGCGCCATGTTGGCCAGCTGCGCCAGCAGGCCCGCGCGGATGCGGCGCGACTCGCCCATGCCGATGATGCCGCCGCAGCAGATCTTCATGCCCGCGCCGCGCGCCTTTTCCAGCGTTTCCATGCGCTGCGCGTAGGTGTGGGTGCTGACGATCTCGCCGTAGAACTCCTCGGCGGTGTCCAGGTTGTGGTTGTAGTAGTCGAGGCCGGCGGCCTTGAGCTTCTCGGCCTGGCCTTCCTTGAGCAGGCCGAGCGTGACGCAGGTCTCAAGGCCGAGCGCCTTCACCGAACGGATCATTTCGAGCACGCGCTCGAGGTCGCGATCCTTGGGGCCGCGCCAGGCGGCGCCCATGCAGAAGCGCGTCGCGCCGCCGTCCTTGGCCGCCTTCGCGGCAGTGAGCACCTGCTCGAGCTCGAGCATGGATTCGCGCTCCAGCTTCGCTTCGTGGCGAGCCGATTGTGAGCAGTACTTGCAGTCCTCGGAACAGCCACCCGTCTTCACCGACAGCAGCGCCGAACGCTGGATCGCATTGGCGTCGAAGTTCGCGCGGTGCACTTCCTGCGCCCGGTACATCAGGTCGTTGAAGGGAAGGGCGAACAGCGCCTCGATGTCTTCAGTGGTCCACGTGCGGGCGGCAGAGGTCGCCTGCCCGGCGGGAAGTGCGGCGGAAGCTTGCGGCATGGGGAAGGGGGACGTCGGTAGAATGAGGCGCGCATCATCCGGCAAGGAGGCTGGGTTGTCAATTTCGCCTGCGCTTGGAAGGGTCATCGCCGCCTTGCTGCCGCAGGATTGCCTGCTCTGCGGCGGCGCCGCCGGCGATGCGCTGCTCTGCCCCGCGTGCGCGGCCGAATTGCCGGTGCTGGCTTCGCCGCGCTGCCCCGTCTGCGCCGTTCCTACCCCGGGCGGCGACGTTTGCGGCGGCTGCCTCAAGGCCGCTCCGGCCTTCGACGCCACCGTCGCCGTCTGGCGCTACGGCTTCCCGATTGACCGTCTGGTCCAGGCGCTCAAGTTCGAGCACCGCCTGGCAGTCGCCGGCTTCTTCGCCGGCGCCATGTTGGAGGGCGCCACACCGGAAGGCGATCTGATCGTCCCGGTGCCCTTGTCTGCGAGCCGACTGCGGGAACGCGGCTTCAACCAGGCGGTGGAGCTTGCCCGGCCGCTCGCGCGACGGCTTCGCCTGCCCGTGGATGCCGAGTGCTGCCGGCGCAGCGCGGAGACTTTCCCGCAGAGCAGCCTGCCGTGGAAGGAGCGCCGGCGCAACGTGCGCAACGCGTTCGAATGCAGCGCCGATCTTTCCGGAAAATCCGTGATCGTCGTCGATGACGTCATGACCACCGGCGCCACGCTCGACGAGTTCGCCAGGACGCTCAAGCGCCACGGCGCCGCGCGCGTCACCAACTGGGTGGCGGCGCGGGCCTTGAAGGAGTAGCGCGGATCAGCGCAGGTGGTATTTGAGGGAGCCGGCCAGCTCGGGCGGCAGGTTGCCCGCGTCGCGGGCCTTCGTGAAGGCCTCGCGGGCCTCCTGCATGCGCTGGTCGGCCTCGAGCGAGATGCCCAGCCCGTACCACCAGCGCGCCTCGCCGGGGCGCAGGCTGACGGCCGCGATGTAACGGTCGCTCGCTTCGCGGTGGCGCTTCTGCTTCTGCAGCAGCAGGGCCTGGAAGGCCTGGTAATCGGCGTTGCGGTCGGCGTAGCGCGCATGGCGGGCAAGCGTCTCGCTCGCCTCGCCAAGCTTGCCGTGCTCCATCTGCAGGCGCGCCAGCGCGATGGCCCAGCCGGTCTGCGTCGGATCGACGGCCAGGCCTTCCTCGGCGACGGCCTGCGCCTCGCCCCATTGCTGCTGGCGCAACAGCAGGCTCAGCAGCGCCTGTCGCGCCGAGACGTGAAGGACGTCCAGCCGCAGCGCCAGTTGCAGGGAAGTTATCGCCTCCGCCGTGGCGCCGCGACGCAGCGCGACGATCGCCTTGTTGTATTCGTTCTCGGCCGCTTCGTTGGAAAGCGGCGTGCGCGGACGCTTCTCGATGCTCGACTCGGCCGGCGGCACGGCGACCGCCTTGGCCGCGGACGCATGAGCAGTCTCCGGTGCGGCCGGTACAGTCGGAGCCGCGGCCAGCGGGACGGCGGCGGGCGGCGCCGGAATCGGCGCACGCTTGCCCGCTGTCGCGCCGCC
>JBLNBJ010000078.1:0-13327 GCA_050259835.1 Ignavibacteria bacterium
CGCCGCGGATCTCCTCGCGAAACTTGTTCCAGGCGACGCCGTCGCGCTCGAGCGCGGCCTTGAAGGCCGGCAGCGTCAGGCGGTTGTTCTCGGCAATGCGGCGCAGCGCCGCGTCGAGCTCTCCATCGGGAACCTGCAGCCCGGTCTCCCGCGCGTACTGGATCTGCACGCGGTCGACGATCAGTCGCTCGAGCAGCTGGCGCATCAGCGTCTCGCGCGGCGGCAATTGCGTGCCCTGGGCGCGCAGCTGCCGCTCGGCGGTGGCCAGGCGCGCTTCGAGTTCGTGCAGGGTGATCGCGTCGTCATTGACGACGGCGACGATGCGGTCGACCTCGACCGGCCGGGCGCGGCTCTGGGCGAGCGCAGCGGACGAAAGCGCGCAAAGGGCAATGCAGGCTGCAAGCAGGCGGAAGATTCTCATGAAGGAGCAGGCGGATCAGTTGTAGACGTTGGACGGCACATTGACCGGGCTGTAGCCCGGAACGCTGCGCTTGAGGATGTCGAGCGGGTTGGAGCCGATGCGCGAGAAACCGTTCAGTTCGAGCTGCAGGAACAGCGAGGTGGTGGCCTTCTGCGTCTGGGTCGCGACGCTCTGCACGACGACTCGGGCGATCCAGCAACCGGCATCGTATTCGAGCCCGCCGACCGTCTCGATCAACTGCTTGTCCTTGGTCGAGTAGTTGTAGCGGCCGACGGCGTGCCAGCCGCCGCCCAGCGGCCACTGTGCCGAGACGTCGATCTGGCCGAGCAGGTCGCGCGTGTAGCGGTAGCCGGCGTTGATCACCTTGCCGGTTTCGGGCTGGAAGCGCATGCCGAGATTCAGGCGCTCGGTCATCTTGTCGCGCGGGTTGTATTGCCAGCCGGTGTCCAGGTAGGTCTTCGGCATCACAAGGCCGGAGACCGCCGCCAGCAAGTCCGCCGTGCGGGCCGTGCGCGGCACTTCGCCGGGCAAGGTGACCTTCTGCTGCGAGAAGTAGTAGCGCTGGCCGATGACGCCGCGCACCAGCTCGACGCCGGTACCCGGATCGATCAGGCGGGAGGTGACGGCCGCGGTAAGCTGGTTGGCGTCGCCGATGCGGTCGCCACCCGCATAGCGGTTCTCGGAGAATATCTGCGCGAAATTGAAATCGGCGAGGCCCGTGTCGAAGATGGGAAGCTTGCTCTGGTCGCGATAGGGCACATACAGGTAGTAGAGCCGCGGCTCGAGGGTCTGCGTAACGTTGCGGCCGAACAGGCTCGCATCGCGTTCGAAGGCCACGGAACTGTCGAGACTGAAGATGGGCACCGTGCGCGTCTGGCTGGCCGGAATGGTCGTATCGCCGCGGGTATCCAGCGAGTACTTCGAACTGCTGACGCCGATCTTGGGCGTCACCTGCAGGAACGAGTTCTGGAACGGCAGCGACAGTTGCGGGTAGGCCGTGCTGCGCCAGCCGACGACGTTCGTCGGGTGGCTGAAGTCCACCGCCTCGCCGGTCAGATTGAAGACCGCGCCGAGGGGAAGATCGTAGCGGTTGGCGAGAAGGTTGATCTGCGGCAGACGGCTGTAGGGCGGGCTGATCGGCGCCAGCGCCGGATCCTGCAGCACCTGATAGCGCTGTGCCAGGACAGAGGCGCTCCACCATGACTGCGCGTAGGTCAGGGAGCCCTGCCGCAGCAGGTAGTTGCTCGCCGCAATGGCGCCGGGCTTGGACAGGTCGGTGAAGTAGGTGCCGTCCGAAACGCCGTTCACGTTCAGGTTGCCGACGAAGCCATTGCCGAAATTCTCGTTCCGCAGGAACGAATAGGCGTATCGGTTGGTGCCGCGCAGGTGATCGTTGGGCAGGTACTCGAGCCGCGTAAGGTTCTCGAACGGCGCCAGCGGGTTGCCGGAATCGCGCAAGTCGCGGAAGTCCATGTTCCATTGGATGCCGCGCTTCTGCATCACGCGCGGCGTGATGGTCGCATCCTTGTCCGGGGCGATGTTCCAGTACCACGGCACGCTCAACTCGGCACCGCTGGTGTTGGTAGACCCGATCGTCGGCGCCAGGAAACCGCTCTTGCGCTGGTTGTCGAGCGAGAAGTCGAGCCACGGCGAATACAGGATGGGCATGCCCTTGAAGTAGAGCGTCCCCTCGCTGCCCTCGGCGACCTCGCGGTTGTAATCGAGCGTCAGGTCGGCGGTCTTCGCGATCCAGTCGTCGTTGCCCGCCGCGCAGGTGCTGTAGCTGGCCTTCTTCAGGTGGTAGACGTTTTCGCCCTCGAACTCGATGCGCTCGGCCTCGCCGCGTCCCGTCATCGGGACTTCGACCGGCTGCACCAGGAACTGGCCGATCATCGTCCCCGGCAATACCTTCGCGGTGCGCGGCATCGTGTAGGTGGGACTTTCGAAGAAGCCGGTGTTCTCTTGGACCTTCATGCGCAGCTTCGGACCGACGAAAGTGTCCTTCTCGTGCTGGAGACGGACATTGCCGACGGCCTCGACCTCGTCGTCGAGACTCCAGTACGTGATCTTGTCGGCGTCCAGCACCGTGCCCACCTTGCGCAGTTCGGCGCTTCCCTCGGCGACCATTTCGTAATCCGTGCGGCCCTGCACGCGGTCGGCGCTCAGGAAGGTCGGGCGCCGGTCGCTCGAATCGCGCGGCAGCGGCGTCATGGCAGACGAAGGCTTGAGCTGCGGCTCCGGCAGACGGCCGGCGGCGACGTAGGCCGAGTAGAGCGGCTCGAGCGCCGGACGTTCCTCGACCTCGGGCGGCTGCGTCGTCTCCGCCGATGCCAGGTCGCCGCGCGGCTGCGTCGCCGACGCGGCGGCGGTCCGATTCGACGTCGACTGCGGGGCAGTTGCGGTGCGCTGAGTTTCCGAGGCGAGCCCAGGCGCGGAAGGCGTCCTCGCCAACGCCGGCGCAGGCGCCTCGCCGAGCAAAGCCGGATCGACGCGCAGCAATGGCATCGTGGTCCGTTGTTCGGCCACCTGCTGTAGGCGCGGCCTGTCTGCCGGGGCCGGGTCGCTGCGTGCCGGTGCGACGGCCGCTTGAATCGGCTTCGGCGCAACAGCCGGCTCGGCCTGGCTCGTCACCGCTGCCGCTTGGCTCGGTGCTGCTGCGGGGCTCGGTGCCGCGACCGCTTGGCCAGGGACCACTGCGGGGCTCGGCGCTGCTGCCGGTTGGCTTGCTGCTGCCGCGGTCTGGCCAGACGCAGCGGCCTGAACTGGCGTCGCAGCCAGCGGGGCTGCGGCCGCGGCCGGCTGCGGCGCAGTCGTCGGGCTCGCCGCCCGCGGGGTCGACTGAGGCGCGCTCTCGATGCGCTGGGGAACTTCGTTGGCCACGGGCGGCGCCGGCGGTGCGGCCACCGGGGCACTGGCCGACTCCGCCGTCACCGCTGCGCCGCCGAGCAATGCCGGATCCGCGCGCAGCGGCGGCAGGCTTTCAGCCGCCGCAACGCCGGCGGCGCACAGCCCGGTCCAGCAAACGAATAGGCGCAACGACATCGTCGTGGTTGTCCGCCGCACGCCTCCCGGGCGCGCGTTTCCCCGATGTTAGAATCGGCGGATTCTAGCATTCTCAAGGGTTTAACCACGTGGAAAGGAAGGCGAAAATCGAGGCTTGGCTGGCCGGATTGCATCCCGGACGGCGCTTCGAACTGGTCCCCGCTTCCGCCGATGCCAGCTTCCGCCGCTACTTCCGCGCGCGCTTCGAAGACGGCACGACGGAAGTCATCATGGACGCCCCGCCCTCGCACGAGGACTGCCGTCCCTGGCTGCATGTCCAGCAGCTGTTCCACGCGGCCGGCGTCCATGTGCCGGAGGTGCTCGCCACGGACCTCGAGCAGGGCTTCCTGCTGATCTCGGACCTCGGCTCCACCACCTATCTTGCCGCATTCGACGCCGACAACACGGTCGAACTCTACCGCGATGCCATCGACGCGCTCGTGCGCATCCAGGCCGCCAGCCGGCCGAACGAGCTCCCGCCCTACGACCGCGCGCTGCTGCAGCGCGAACTCGACCTCTTCCCCGACTGGTACATCGCCAAGCACCTGAAGATCGACTTGAACGACGCGCAGCGCAAGGCGCTCGCGGAAACCTTCGAGCGCATCCTAGCCGTCAACCTCGCCGAGCCGCAGGTATACGTGCATCGCGATTACCACTCGCGCAACCTCATGGTCGTCCCCGACCGCAACCCGGGCATCATCGACTTCCAGGACGCCGTGTACGGCCCGCTCAGCTACGACCTCGTCTCGCTGTTCAAGGACGCCTACGTCGAGTGGCCGGAAGACCTCGTGCTCGACTGGACCGCACGCTACTGGGAAAAGGCGCGCAAGGCCGGCCTGCCGGTGCGCGCCGACTTCGGCGACTTCTACCGCGACTACGAATGGATGGGGGTGCAGAGGCACATCAAGGTGCTCGGCATCTTCGCGCGCCTCTATCACCGTGACGGCAAGGACGGCTACCTGAAGGACATGCCGCTGGTCGCGAAATACCTGCGCGCCGCGTGCGAGCGCTACCGCGAACTCGCGCCGCTGCTCAAGCTGCTCGACGAACTCGAGAACCGCCAGGCGCAGGTGGGATACACATTTTGAAGGCCATGATTTTGGCGGCCGGCCGCGGCGAGCGCATGCGCCCGCTGACGGACCGCACGCCCAAGCCTTTGCTGCCGGTGGCCGGCAAGCCGCTGATCGTGTGGCACCTCGAGCGCCTGGAGCGCGCGGGCTTCACCGACGTCGTGATCAACCACGCGCACCTGGGCGACCAGATCGAAGCGCTGCTCGACGACGGTTCGGCCTGGGGCGTGAACATCCGCTACTCGGTGGAACCGCCGGGCGCGCTGGAAACCGCCGGCGGCATCGCCAACGCGCTACCGCTGCTCGGCGACCAGCCCTTTCTGGTGGTCAATGGCGACATCCATTGCGACTGGGATTTCGCGCGCGTCACGTCGGCATTGTCGGCGCGCGACGAGGCGCATCTTGTGCTGGTGCCCAATCCGCCGCACCACCCAGGCGGCGACTTCGGCCTGCAGGATGGACGCGTCATCGATCAGCCCCAGTTCACCTTCGCCGGCATCGGCATCTACCGCCCCTCGCTGTTCGCCGGCATCGAACGCGGCCGGCCGGCCAAGCTCGCACCGCTGCTGCGCGCCGCGATGGCGCGCGACGCCGTCAGCGGCGAATTGCATGGGGGCCGCTGGGCCGACGTCGGAACGCCGCAACGGCTCGAGGAACTGGACGCCGAACTGCGCTCTCTATAATGCCGACATGAACGCCGCGCCCTTCATCGCCCGCCGCCGCCGACTGCTCGACCGCATGGGCGAAGGCGTGGCCGTCATCCCGACGGCCTCCGAGAAGCTGCGCAACCGCGACACCTCTTATCCCTACCGCGCCGACAGCTACTTCCATTACCTGACCGGCTTCCCCGAACCGGAAGCCGTGCTCGTGCTGGTCGCCGGCGCGGAACCGCGCAGCATCCTGTTCTGCCGCGAACGCGACGCCGACAAGGAAATCTGGGACGGCTACCGCTTCGGCCCCGAAGGCGCAAAGGAAGCCTTCGGCTTCGACGAGGCGCACCCGATCAAGGATCTCGACGAGAAGCTGCCGGAACTGATCGCGAACCGTCCGTCACTTTGGTATTCGCTCGGCCACGACGCCGGCTGGGACGCGCGCATCGCCGCCACGCTGAACGCCGTGCGCGCGCAAAGCCGTGCCGGCAAGCGCGCGCCGGCGCAGATCAGCGACGTGCGCGCCGTGCTCGACGAGATGCGCCTCGTCAAGGACGAGCACGAGATCGGCCTGCTGCGCCGCGCTGCAACCATCGCCGCCGGTGCCCATGCCCGCGCGATGCGCATCACCACCCCCGGCCGCTTCGAATACGAAATCGAGGCGGAACTGCTGCACGAATTTCGCCGCCTCGGCTGCCAGTATCCGGCCTACCCGCCCATCGTCGCGGCCGGCGCCAACGCCTGCGTGCTGCATTACGTCGAGAACAGCAAACGCATCGAAGACGGCGAACTCGTGCTGATCGACGCCGGCGGCGAGCTCGACGGCTACGCCTCCGACATCACCCGCACATTCCCCGCCAACGGCCGCTTCAGCGGTCCCCAGGCCGACATCTACGACCTGGTGCTCGACGCCCAGGCCGCCGCCATCGCCGCCATCAAACCCGGCGCCACCTTCGTCGCGCCGCACGATGCCGCCGTGCGCCTGCTCGCGCAGGGCATGGTGGACATGAAGCTGCTTGAGGGCAGCGTTGACGGCGTGATCGAGTCCGAAGCCTACAAGCGCTTCTACATGCACCGCACCGGACACTGGATGGGCCTCGACGTGCACGACGCCGGCGAATACAAGGAAGCCGAGGCCTGGCGACCGCTCGCCCCCGGCATGGTGCTCACCGTCGAACCGGGCTGCTATGTGCGTCCGGCGGACGACGTGCCGAGAGCCTTCTGGAACATCGGGGTGCGGATCGAGGACGATGCGCTGGTCACGACCGCGGGCTGCGAAATCCTGACTGCAGATGCGCCCAAGAAGATTGCCGACATCGAAGCGTTGATGCGCGATCGGTAGGGTCGGCCAAGGCGAAACCGGTGCCTTCGACCCGCCGAGGGCGACGGGTGGTCGTCGCCGCTTCGCCGCTTTCGCGGCCCACGGCTCGCTTTGCACAGCGAGCCGGCTTCGGCAGCGCGGAGCAGTGCTCCGCGAAACCCTGCCTCCGCCCCCCCGCGGACAAAATCTTAAAGTCGTCCGCCTCCACCTTTACCTACGCGTCGACGACCACCCGCCACCCTCGGCTCGACGCTGCAAGAGGTTTGGCGCTTCCACTCTCGTACGGTGAGACGTCGAGCCGATGGGGTGCCCTGCTGCGCGTAGGTAAAGGAGGAGGCCGACGATTTATCGCTCTTGTCGGCCGGGGGACACGGAGCGCAGCAGGGTACCCCGTCGGCCCGACTGCGGCGGCGCGCAGCCGCAGCAGGCCCCACACCGGAGAAACCAAATGCAAGTAGGCGTCGCGTATTCCGAACCCGGCCAGCAGGTCTGGCTCAACATCGAAGTGCCGGACGACGCGACCGTCATGGACGCGATCGACAAGTCCGGCATCCTCAAGCTGTTCCCCCACATCGACTTGAGTACGCAGAAGACCGGCATCTTCGGCCGGCTGGTCAAGCCCGATGCCGCGCTGCATGCGGGCGACCGCGTCGAAATCTATCGTCCGATCACGTGCGACCCGACCACGGTGGCCCGCCGCGACGGCGTCGGCGCGGCCGACGACGACGAATAAGCCGCGGTCTAGCGGAAAGCGGCCCTGGCTTTCCGCACGCCGACCGCAACCGCGATCACCACCGCGCCGCCCAGAAATCCGGCCGCCAGATCGGCCAGCATGCCGCCGAGGGGAATAGCTTCCATGAGCGCCAGGAGCCCATGCACGGCGTGTTCGAGCCCGTCGCCCAGACCAGCGCTCACGGCAATGACGGGCAGGTTGTGCAGCAGCACGCCGCCGCCCACCAGGATCATGGCGATCGCGCCGCCGACCGTGAGCAACTGCAGCAGATAAGGCACGCTCGTCAGCACCGCGCGTCCGACGGCCTGCAAGGCACGCGCCGAGCGCCGGGCGAGCCAGGCGCCCATGTCGTCGAGCTTGATGAGGAAGGCGACGGTGCCATAGACGCACACCGTCAGCGCCACGCCGACGGCGATCAGCACGGCGATCTGGAGCGCCAGCGGCCGGCCGGTCACGAAGGCGAGCGACAGGACGATGATTTCGGCGGAGAGGATGAGGTCGGTGCGGATCGCGCCCTTCACCTTCTCCTCCTCGCTCGCCTCCTGCGCCTCTTCCTCGCCGTGCGCGAAGCCCAGCAGCGCCAGGCACTTTTCGGCGCCTTCATAGGCGAGGAACAGGCCGCCGGCCGAGAGCAGCAGCGGGATCAGGAAAGGCGCGAACGAGGACAGCAGCAGCGCGCCGGCGATCAGCAGCGCCTTGTTGCGCATCGATCCCTTGGCCACTGCCCAGACCACGGGCAGTTCGCGGTCGGGCGAGATGCCGACCATGGATTGGGCGCCGGCCGCCATGTCGTCGCCGACGACGCCGGCCGTCTTGCTGGCGGCCGCCTTGGTCAGCGCGACCACGTCGTCGAGCAGCGCGAACAGCGAGCCGCTCATCGGCAGTTCCCTCGGTAATTCATTCCGGCAGTGTCCCGTTTCGTGGGGCCCGCGGCCCCGGGACGAGCCTTATACCATCCCGCGCTTGCCGGCGGGATATCGTTCGGTGTCAGGCGCGCCGGAACAGCGCTGCGATCCATCTCTTCTGCAGGTCGGCGCGGCGCATTTCCGTCATGCGGACGCGGATGCGTTCGCGGACCTCCGTCAGCCGCAACGGTCCCGCGGACTCGATGGCCTCGCACAGCACGACATGGAAGCCGAGCGGCGACTCGACCACCTCGGACAGTTCGCCGGCCGCCAGCGCGAACGCCGGTGCTTCGACCTCCGCATAGAGCTTGCCGCGCGGCACCCGGCCGATCAGCCCGCCGTTCATCGCCGTCGGGCATTCCGAATGCTTGAGCGCCTGCTCGGCGAAGCGGCCGGCGTCCTTCGCCAGGCGCTGGCGGACCGCATCGATCTTGGCCCGCGCCGCTTCGCGGCTGCTGCCGGGCAGATCGTCATTGACCGTGACGAGGATGTGACGCAGCGTGCGCAGTTCCGGCCGCTCGAAGCGCGCGCGGTGCTGCAGGTAGAAGATCTCGATGTCGACCTCGCTGACCGGCGCCGCGCCCGCCGCAATCTGCTCGAGCACGCCTTCGACGACGAGGTCGCGCTCGACGGCTGCACGCAGCGCATCGGCCGTGAGGCCCGACCGCGCCAGATCGGCTTCGAAGTCCGCTTCATCGGCATAGCGGTCGCGGATGTCCTTCAGGCTGGCGTCGATCGAGGCCGCTGGCAGCACGACGAGGGCCGCGTTCGGCGTGGCCAGGATGCGCCGCTCGATTTCCTGCTGGCGCGCGGCAACGGCATCGACGCGGCTGCGCTCGCCGGGATCGAGGGCCTCCGGCGACTTGCGGAACAGCTCGTGCGCGAGCTTGAGCGAAAGGTAGGAAGCGTCAGCCGGCATGGACATCGAGCGCCGCCAGCGCCCGCTCCGGCACGACCAGCGGCCGTCCGGGCAGGCTTTCGAAATGGACGTGATAGGCGACCCCGCCCGGCGCATCGCGCAGCACCTTGAGCACTTCGCCCATGGCGCCCGCCTCGACCAGCACTTCGCCGTTCGCGGCCAGCGTACGCGCCGCGCGCACCTTCTGGCGGAATTCATATTCGCTCGGCACCCAGGGCTCCTCGGCGCCCAGCAGTTCCTCCTCGCGGCAACCGACGATGCGTCCGTCGTCGAGGAAATGCACCGAATAGATGATCTGGTCCTGGAGGAAGGTGCCGACGTCGACGACATGGCCGACGCTGCCGCGCCGGATCAGCAAGGCGCCGGTATCCTCGCCCGGGTAGGTGCCGTCGTTGCGCACATTGCGCGTCACGCGCACGGCATCGCCGAGATCCCACTGGGTCTTCATGGCGCGGCCCGGCGTCCGATCGCGGCGAGCGGCACCGTCGCGATGCCGGCGGCCTTGCGGAAGACGCGGAACACCTTCTCGGTCTGCGCGTCGGAATTGACGAAGTCCGCATAGGCGCGCTCCAGCAGCGCGCGGTAGTCGTCGAAGGCACCCGGCCGGCCGGTGCGCCCCGCGACATAGTCGTGGAAGCGCTGCAGGACGTGGAGGCGATAGACCTGCAGCACCGCGCGGTCGTGGCTAACGCCGAAATGCTCGAAGAAGTCCTCGGCGCTCTCGCAGTCGGCCGTCTCGCTTTCGAAGTCGTAGTCGTTCATGACATCCCCTGGCAGAGTTGGAGGAGTTCGCCGTCGGTCGGCGGCCGCTTGCTGCGCGCAACGAAGCCGCGCACGCCCGCCAGCAGCGATTCCGCCGCGGCATCGTCGAGCGCGAGCCCGAGGCGTTCCATGACCAGCTGAACCGCGCGCCGCCCCGAATGCTTGCCGAGCACGATCCGGTGCTCGCGCCCCACCATGTGGGGATCGAAGCCCTGGTAGTTGTCCGGGTCCTTGATGAGCCCGTCGACGTGGATGCCGGCCTCGTGCGTGAACACGCCCTCGCCGGCCACCGCCTTCTGCCAGCCGACCGGGCGGCCGGCGGCGGCCGCCACGCGCGCCGACAGCGCCGGAAAGTCGCGCAGGTCGATGCCCGTGGCGATGCCGCAGCATTGCTGCAGCCCGAGCACCACCTCCTCGAGCGGCGCATTGCCGGCGCGTTCGCCGAGCCCGTTGACCGTGGTGTTGAGATGCGTGGCGCCGGCCTTCGCCGCGGCCAGCGTGTTGGCCGTCGCCATGCCGAGATCGTCGTGGGCATGCATCTCGATGTCGAGGTCGCAGGTGCGCCGCAGGGCGCGAATGCGCTCGAAGGTGGAGAACGGGTCGAGCACGCCCAGCGTGTCGGCGAAGCGGAAGCGGCGCGCGCCGGCCGCCTGCGCCGCATCGACGATGCGCTTGACGAAGTCCGGATCGGCGCGCGAGGCGTCCTCGCCGCCGATGCCGACCTCGAGCCCGAGCTCGCGTGCGCGGCGCACGTGGCGGGGGATCTCCGCCAGCAGCCAGTCGCGGTCGCGGCGCAGCTTGGCGCGCAGATGCTGGTCGGACGCGGGAACGGAGATGTCGATCCAGTGCGCCCCGAGCCCCGCGCAGGCGTCGATGTCGGCGAAGCTCATGCGGCTCCAGACCATCAGGCGCGCCGCGAGGCCCAGCGCTGCGACGGCGCGGATGCCCTCGCGCTCGGCCTCGCCCATCGCCGGAATGCCCACTTCCATTTCCGGCACGCCGAGCGCGTCGAGCCGGCGGGCGATGTCGAGCTTCTCCTCGAGCGAGAAGGCAACGCCGGCCGACTGCTCGCCGTCGCGCAGCGTGGTGTCATTGATGACGACAGAGGCGGTGTTGGTGGAACGCATCGTGCTCGACTACCAGCAAGTTGAGTGCCGAAGCGAAGAGCCCCCGTCAATTCAAGGCCTTGCCATCTGCCGTGCAAACCAATGTCGGAAAGACGACAATTCAGGAGTCCGCCATGATCGATCACCCCTTCCTCTTCCTGCTGCTGGCCGCCCTTGCCTTCTTCTCGGCGCGCGCCCATGCCGACGAAATCCCGATCGCCGTCGCCGCCAACTTCACGGCGCCGATGCAGAAGATCGCCCCGGCCTTCGAGAAGGAAACGGGGCACCGCCTCGTCGTCTCCTACGGCGGCACGGGGAAGTTCTACGCGCAGATCAGGAACGGTGCGCCCTTCGAGGTGCTGCTGTCCGCGGACGACGAAACCCCTGCCCGGCTCGTCGCGGAAGGCGCCGCGGTTTCCGGCAGCGCCTTCACCTACGCCGTCGGCAAGCTCGTGCTCTGGTCACCCAAGCCGGCCATCGTCGATGCCGCGGGCGAAGTGCTCAAGCAGGGCTTCGATCACATCGCGCTCGCCAATCCGAAGCTTGCCCCTTACGGCGCCGCAGCCGTCGAAACGATGAAGATGCTCGGCGTCTACGACACGCTGGTGCCTCGTTTCGTCGTCGCCGAGAACATCGGGCAGGCATATCAGTTCGTCGCCACGGGCAACGCGCCGCTGGGCTTCGTCGCCCTGTCGCAGGTGTTGAAGGAGGGCCGTATCGAAGGGTCGGCCTGGGTGGTGCCTGCGCGGCTTCATCAACCGATCCGCCAGGACGCCGTGATCCTGGCGCCGGGCAAGGGCAAGCCCGGGCCGGCCGCGCTGATGAACTATCTGAAGAGCCCGGCGGCCCAGGCCGTGATCCGAAGTTTCGGCTACGAGGTCCCGGCGTCGCCGACCTCGGTCGCGCCGCAGTCGCACCCGCTGCCGGCCGCGATCCGGTAGGCCAGCCAGCGCGCCGCGCGCTCGTTCCAGCGGTTCGGCAGCCAGCGCACGTACTGCGCCGGGCGCTCCACCAGGCCACAGCGATAGCGTCGTTCGGCGTCGCGCCATTCCAGCGCCGGGCAGGCGCCGCGCCCGAGCGGCAGGAGCAGCCAGGCCATCGGGCAGCGTGCCAGCGCACAGCAGACGCCGCAGCCGTTGCAGGCCTCGCCCTCGCCCGGCTTGGCCGGCGCCTCGCGATGCAGGGCGATCTCGATCATGCGTCCTTCAGAAGGTCGAGCATTGGTAGAAGCCGTGCTGTCCGATGCAGTTGGTGATCGACGGCGCCACGCGATAGCGCTCGTAGGCGTCGCGCGTGCTGAGCCGCAATATACAGTCCCGCCAGGCATCCGAATCGGCCTTGTAGCCGAGCCGTTGGCAGGCCGGCCCATAGGTGGCGATCATCTCCTCGGCTTCGCGCTGGGCCTGGGCGGCCCGGTCGGCCGGCGTGGCGCAGGCGGCGAGGACCGCCGCCGCAAGAATCCATGCTTTCATCGGCGCTCTCCTTCCGGCGTTCGACCGCAAGCCGGCCGCAGGATTCGCGCCGCCGCGCCCGCCGATCAGACGGGCACGGCCATGGTCAGGCCGCCGCTTCCCGCCCCATCTTCGCTGCCACCGCCACCTCGTCCATGGAAAGCACGCGGTTGACGTCGAGCAGGACGACGAACTTGCCGCCGATCTTGCCCATGCCCTGGATGAAGTCGGCCCGCACGCGGGCGCCGAACTCGGGCGGC
Organism: Ignavibacteria bacterium; assembly: GCA_050259835.1. GTDB lineage: Bacteria > Pseudomonadota > Gammaproteobacteria > Burkholderiales > Rhodocyclaceae > Nitricoxidireducens. The sequence continues at coordinate 12,641 of JBLNBJ010000078.1, forward strand.
GGCTCGATGTCGCCGTGCGGAATCTCGAGCACTTCGCTCACCGCATCGACCACGATGCCCATGTCCTGGCTGCCGTTCGCCGCCTCGACTTCGACGATGACGATGCAGGTGCGCTTGGTGGTCTCGCGCGGTTCGCGCTCGAAGCGCACCGCGAGGTCGACCACCGGCACCACCGCACCGCGCAGGTTGATGACGCCGCGGATGAAGGGCGGCGTCATCGGCACTTCGGTCAGATAGCCGTATTCGATGATCTCCCGGATGGACAGGATGCCGATCGCGAACATCTCCTCGCCGAGCAGGAAAGTGAGGTACTGGCATTGTTCGCCGTGGATGGCGGCCTCGGCGGTCGCAGCCGCGCGCCCATTCGAGGCGGGCGCGGTTTCCGTCGTCGCTTGCATGTCGATCTCCTAGAACTGGGTGAACCCGGCTTCGGCCGTGACGCCGCCGCCCTTGCGCAGCAACGGCCCGGCAGCCGCCGCGGCGGGCGGCTTCACGGCCCGCGGCGTTCCCCCCGGCTGCCGGGCACTGCTCGTTGCGGTCCGGTCGGCGCCTTCCCCGATGCTGAAGAAGGCCATGAGCTGCTGCAGATTGGTCGCCTGGCCGCTCATCTCCTCGGCGGTGGCTGCCAGTTCCTCGGAGGCCGAGGCGTTCTGCTGCGTGATCTGGTTGAGCTGCACCATGGCGGCG
>JBLNBJ010000079.1:0-2614 GCA_050259835.1 Ignavibacteria bacterium
CCTGCAGTAGGAGAGCGCGCGCCGCGGTGATGCCGTGGCACGGCGATTGCGAAACGAGCCGGACCTTTCACACCAACGAAGGAGACTGGAATGCAAAAACGGGACATGCGCTGTAGTGCCGTGCTGGCGTCGCTCTTGGCCGGCGTGGCCCTTTCGGCAATACAAGTGGGCGCGATGGCCGCGGACGGCCATGACGCGACGATCGTCGCGCAAGCGTCCGGCGGCGGTGGCGGTGCCGGCGGCGGGGGCAGCGACACCAGCAGCGGCGGCGGGGGTGGCGGCGGCAGCGGCATGGGTTCCGGCGGCGGCTCCGGCGGCTATTCGGGATCCGGCACCGGCATGGGCAGCGGCTCGGGCGGCAGCACCGGCAGCAGCTCCGGCACGATCGAAGGCCCGCCGGGTTCGACCAGCGGCTCGATGAGCGGAACGGGCAGCAGCGGCAGCACCGGCACCTGTCCTTCCGGCATGACGATGACCACCCGGGGATGCGAGTCCACCAGCGGAACGTCCGGGTCCCCGTCGGGCACGATGGGGCGCTGATTCCGACTTTGCCCGCACGCGGTTCCCGCTCGGGGAGCGTGCGGTTTTCATTCGTCTTGATGAGGAGTAACGACATGCGGAAAACGAAGACCTGTTGCAGCGCCCTGCTGGCGTCCGTGCTGGCCGTGGCGGGCTTGAGCGCCATGCAGTCGGCCCTGGCTGCCGACGACGGCGCGAGCTTGCAACTCGCGCAGACCTATCGGCGCAACCCCGTGCCGCCGACCGACACCAACGAAACGAACCCGCCTGGCGGCGCCACGGCAAGCGGCAGCACGACCACCACGCCCCAAGGCGCGGCCGCGGGCTCCACTCCGGGCACGGTTTCGCCCGGAACGACCACCGGGCCTTCGGATACCAGCGGAAGCTCGTCGACCACCGGCGGATGTCCGGCGGGCAGCACGATGACGAGCACCGGCTGTGTTCCGGTCACGGGGCCCGGCAGTGCGCCGATGACGCGATGACGCGCGCAGCGTTGCGGACGACGCCGGCACGCACGGCGCGGCCGGCGCTGCGGCGCGCGGCGGTACGCGGCCTGCTGCTGGCGGCGCTTGCCGCCGGCGCAACCGCGCCGGTCGCTGCGGCTGACGACGGACGCATGCTTCTTGCGCAGACGGCGGGACGCCATCGCGCGCTCGACGAGGGCGGCGATCCCGGCGTGCCGCCGGGCACCGGCGCGCCGTCCACGGCGCCGGGAACGGCCGGGACGTCCGGGGTACTGCCGGGAACCGGCACCGTCACCGCGCCGACCACGCCGGACAACGTCACCGGCGGTACCACCGGCACCATCGACGGCGCCGGATCGAGCACGACGAACGGCGCGGGCACCGGCGGCCCAACGGGCACCGGCGGAACCGGCACCAGCGCAACGGGCACCAGCGGCATGGGCGGCGCCGGCACCATCGGCGGCGGCGCGACCGGCGGCACGGCGAACGACACCACGACCGGGGGCGTTACCACCGGCGGCCCGACGGGCGGCGGAACGCGCGGCGGCACAGCGGGCGGTACGACGGGCACGGGCGGTACAACGGGCGGCACCGCGGGCGGTACCAACACCGGCGGGACGGCCGGAACGCCCGGCGGCACTGCCGGACCGACCGGCACCGGCGGCGGACGCTGATTTCCGAAGCCAAGGTGTGCCGCCGCAGCGGCGAGTCAGCCGGCGATGTGGGGCTGGCGTGCGTACGCGGGTCTGGCGTGCGTACGCGGCGCGCGGGGCGCCTGCCGCGCCGCTCGCACGGCTCACTCCAACCGGCACTCCCGCGCTTCGCTTTCGCGCGCGGCTCGGGCGAGCGCGCGCAGCGCCAGGGCGACGGTGCCGGCGGCGAGTTCGTCGAACCACGCGAAGGCGCCGCTGGCGGCGACCGTGATGCCGTCGATGCACACGCCGCCCGCCAGCAGGCTGTCGCCGCGCTTCAAGCGGTGCGGCACCAGCGCCTGCAGCGCGCGCCCGTCGGCGCCGTTCAACCACGACGAGCGCGCCTTGTCGCGCGCGAAGCGCCGGTAATCGGCGTCCCAGGCAGCCTCATCGCCGAAGCCCCGCTCAAGGAGGATCGCCTCCTCGAACGCAGCATCCGGCGGCGTCAGGCCGGGGTCCATGACGACCACGAACAGGAAGCCGCTGCCGACGATCTGCGGATCGCGCCGCGCCGCCTCGATCATCGGCGCGGCCAGGGCCAGCGCGCGCCGCGCCGCTTCGTCGTTCGCGTAGTGACTGCCTTGCGGGATGCGGTTCATCGCGGCTCCTTCTCGTGCTGTTCGGCCCGCGCGAGCGCCTGCTGCTGGAGCTGCAGGCGCCACAGCTGCGCATAGACGCCGTCGGCGTCGAGCAGGGCGCCGTGGCGCCCGCGCTCGACGATGCGCCCCCTCTCGAGCACCAGGATCTCGTCGGCATTGACCACCGTCGACAGCCGGTGCGCGATCACCAGCGTCGTGCGCGCATGGGCGAGGCGGTCGAGCTCCTCCTGGATGGCGCGCTCGGCGCGCGTGTCGAGCGCCGAGGTCGCCTCGTCGAGCACCAGGATCGGCGGGTTCTTCAATATCGCGCGGGCGATGGCGATGCGCTGCTTCTCGCCGC
>JBLNBJ010000080.1:0-2925 GCA_050259835.1 Ignavibacteria bacterium
GTCTGCAGGGCGCGGCTTTCGATGTTGGCCGACAGGTAGCGCTGCATGGCCTGGTCGTAGGTGCGCTGCGCCAGCGCGGCGTCGTGCGTGAGCACGGCCATCTGGGTGCGCGCCTTGGCCAGCTCGAGCACGCGGGCGCGCTGCTTCTCCGTGTCGCCCTGGCTGCGGCCCCGCCGCACGGCGTCGTCGACGCCGGTGACGGCCTGGCGCGTTTCGGCGGAGATCGCGGCACGCAGGCTGTCGACCTGCGCCTGCTGGTGCTGGTAGGCGGGATGGGCCGGGCCGAATTCCGCCGACATCTCGCGCAGCCGCGCCTCGGCGCGCTGCAGGTCGGCACGCAGCGTCTGCAGGCCCGGGCTGTTCATGATCTCCGCCATGCTCGGCGGTCCGCCGGATCCCGGTTCGCGCGTCAGCGATGCGGCGAGTTCCAGGTTGGCGCCTTCCAGCGCGGAAAGGCCATGCTCCTGGCGGAAGGCGGCCAGGCGCTGCTCGGCCTGCTCGAGGTTGGCGCGCAAGCCCTTCAACTGCTCGTCGAACCAGGCCGAGGCCTGGCGCGTGGGCTCCACGCGCAGGTCGAGCACGGTGTTCACGTAGGCCTTGGCGAAGCCGTTGGCCACCCGCGCGGCGAGCTCGGGATCGCCGGCGGCGAAGGTGAGCTGCACGATGCTGCTCGACGAGGTGTCCACCTTGAGGCGCTTCTGCAGGCTGGCGGCGATCCATTCCTCGACGGAACCTGTGCCCTTCGGATTGAAGTCCGTGGCGCCGAGCTTGGCCTGGGCCTCGGGACTGTCCGCCAGGTTCAGTTCGCGCACCACGCGCTCGGCCACCTTCGGGCTGCTGAGGATGTCCACCTGGGTCTGCATGTAGCCGGCGCGCTCGCGCTCCGGCGTGCGCTGCCCGGTCTGCAGCGACTGCTCGTCCTTGCCGTCCACCAGCAGCGAAACCTTGGCGACGTAGGTCTTGGGCAGCAGGATGCTGGCGATGGCCGCGGCCATCACCGTGGTGGCGAGGATCAGGAAGAAGACCCGGAAGCGCGCGCGCAGGGCGGACACGAGAAGGGTGAAGTTCATGGCGTACTCCTTCGCGGGGCGCGGTTAGAAGAGGCTTTCCTTGACGAAGATGACGTCGTCCGGCTGCACGCGGTCGGCCGGCGTGACCGTGATCTGCTCGACGCCGCCGTTGGGCATGCGCCGGCGGATGGAAAGCCCGCGCTCCGTGCCGCGCGGCGTGATGCCACCGCCGAGCGAGATGGCCTGCATGACGTTGATGTCGCCGTCGATGCGATAGGAGCCCGCATGCTGCACTTCGCCGTAGATGAAGAACACCGGCGCGCGCGGCACGAACACCGTGTCGCCGTTGTGCAGCTCGACGTTGGCGCTGGCGTCGGCGTTGCGCGACAGGGCCGCCATGTTGACCACCTGCTTGACGCCGCTGGCGCGCGGGCTGGTCACCGTGACGACGTCGCCGCCCCCCGCCGCGATGCCGCCGGCCAGCGCCAGGGCGTCGGTGACCCGCGCATGGTCTTCGAGCACGTAGCGGCCCGGATGCACGACCTGGCCGAGCACCGAAACCTGGCGGCTGCGCATCTGGACGAGGTTGACCGTCACCTGCGGGTCCTTGAGGAACTGGCCGCGCTTCAGGCGCCCGGCGATGCGCGCGGCGGCCTCGGCCGGCGTCGCGCCGGACAGGTCGACGTCGCCGACGAGCGGCATGCGGATGCTGCCGCGCGCGCCGACGCGGGTTTCGGTGGTGAGGTCCGGGTTGCCGAATACCGTGACCCGGATGCTGTCGCCGGGGCCGAGGGCGTCGGCCGTTTCGGCCAGGGCGGCGCGCGCGCCGAACAATGCGGCGAGCGCGAAGAACAGCGGCAGCAGAGCCGCGAACGGACGTGTGAACCGGACCATGGTTTCCCTCCTTGCAGGAACGACTGGAGGGCAAGGTACCCGGCGAAATCGCGCTTTCGCCGATGGTCGCATAGACCAAACGGAGCAGGCGACGCCCTGGCGCCGGGATGGGCGGGCGCGGTAGACCCAGCGTCAAGGTTATGCGACGACGTCGCGGATGCCCCCATGCCGTTGGCACCAGCTTGCGCCGATCGGCGCGCGCTGCCGCTGGCGCGCCGGTGGGTCTGCGTAGACCGATTGCATCGTGAGGTACGGGTATACCGTTAGCGCGAATACTCCCTGGTCAGGATTTCGCGGGCGATTTGAAACTCATTAAATGGCCGGCGTACTGCGGCAGGCAGGTCTGCCGGCAGGCATCACCTGCCCCGGGAATCGAATACAGCAGCATGGAAACCCTGAACCAGATGAACGACGCCGACGAGGTCATCGCAACGCTCCGGCCGAAAGGCGCAACTCCCGCGGAAGTCGAACGCGCGCAGGCCGCGATGGCGGCCCGGTCGCCGGAGGCTTCGGCGCGGCGGCCGGCCGAAGTATTGCTCAGCATGGCCGACGAACTGCGCGTGCCGCTCAACACGCTGATGGTGCTGTCCAAGCTGCTGGCCGACAACGAGGGCGGCAACCTCACCGCCCAGCAGGTCGATTTCGCCCAGACCATCTATGCCGCCGGCAACGACCTGCTCTCGGTGGTCGACGACGTGCTCGACCTCGCGCGCATCGAGGCCGACCGTGCCGCGCCCCAGGTCACCGACCTGCAGTTCCGCGACCTGCGCCTGTATCTGCTGCGCGCCTTCCGCCTGGCGGCGCGCGAGCGGCGGCTGGCCTTCGACGTGGTGCTGGCGCCCGATGTGCCGCCCTCGATCAGGACGGATGCGCGGCGCCTGCGTCACGCGCTCAAGATGATGCTGTCGTCGGCCGTGAAGGCGGCCGACGGCAGCCTGACCCTGGCCATTGCCGCCGTCGGCGCCAATGCCGTGTTCGAGGCGCGCTATCGCGTTCCCGTCGGCGGCGAAGCGCCCTTCGG
>JBLNBJ010000081.1:0-27803 GCA_050259835.1 Ignavibacteria bacterium
ATGAGCCCCGACAGCCCGATCACGTCCACCCCCCGATCCACCGCCTCCTTCAGGATCTTCTCCGTCGGCACCATCACCCCGAGGTCGATCACCTCGTAGTTGTTGCAGCCGAGCACCACGCCCACGATGTTCTTGCCGATGTCGTGCACGTCACCCTTGACGGTGGCCATCAGCACCTTGCCCGCCGATCGGCTCCCGCCCGAGGCGGCCTTCTCGGCCTCCATGAACGGCATCAGGTAGGCCACCGCGCGCTTCATCACCCGCGCGCTCTTCACCACCTGCGGCAGGAACATCTTGCCGGCGCCGAACAGGTCGCCGACGACGTTCATGCCGGCCATCAGCGGGCCCTCGATGACGGCGAGCGGCGGGCGGCCTTCGGCGGCGAGCGCGGCGCGGCATTCTTCGGTGTCCTCGACCACGAACTCGGTGATGCCCTTGACCATCGCGTGCTCGAGCCGCTTCTCGACCGGCCACGAGCGCCACGCCAAATCCTGCGTCTGTTCCTTCGCCTGGCCCTTCACCGTCTGGGCGAATTCGACCAGCGCATCGCCCGCGCCGGGCTTGCGGTTGAGCACCACGTCCTCGACCTTCTCGCGCAGCACCGGGTCGAGGTCGTCATAGACGCCGAGCTGGCCGGCGTTGACGATGCCCATGGTGAGGCCCGCCTTGATCGCGTGATAGAGGAAGACCGTGTGGATCGCCTCGCGCACCGGGTCGTTGCCGCGGAACGAGAACGAGACGTTCGAGATGCCGCCGGAAATGCCGGCGTGCGGCAGGTGCTGCTTGATCCAGCGCACCGCCTCGATGAAATCGACGGCGTAGTTGTCGTGCTCGGGGATGCCGGTGGCGATGGCGAACACGTTCGGGTCGAAGACGATGTCCTCGGGCGGGAAACCCTCGCCCGTCAGCAGCTTGTAGGCGCGCTCGCAGATCGACGTTTTGCGCGCCAGCGTGTCGGCCTGGCCCTGCTCGTCGAAAGCCATGACGATCACGGCGGCGCCGTAGCGGCGCGCCAGGCGCGCCTGTTCGAGGAACCTGGCCTCGCCTTCCTTCATGGAAATCGAATTGACGATGCCCTTGCCCTGGACGCATTTCAGGCCCGCCTCGATCACCTCCCACTTCGAGGAGTCGAGCATGATCGGCACCTTGGCGATGTCGGGCTCGGAGGCGACGAGCTTGAGGAAGCGCTCCATCGCCGCCTTGGAGTCGAGCATCGCCTCGTCCATGTTCACGTCGACCACCTGGGCGCCGTTCTCCACCTGCTGGCGGGCGACGCGCAGCGCGTCGTCGTAGCGGCCCTCGATGATCATCTTGGCGAAGGCGCGCGACCCCGTGACGTTGGCGCGCTCGCCGACGTTCACGAACAGGCTGTCTGCGCCGACGTTGAAAGCTTCGAGGCCGGAGAGCCGCAGCTTCTTCTCGACCATCGGAATCGTGCGCGGCGTGATGCCCGCAACCGCCTTGGCGATCGCCGCGATGTGATCGGGCGAGGTGCCGCAGCAGCCGCCGACGATGTTGACCAATCCCTTCTCGGCCCAGTCGCGGATCTCCGCGGCCAGCATCTCGGGCGTCTCGTCGTAGCCGCCGAAGGCGTTGGGCAGGCCGGCGTTCGGGTGTGCGGAGACGAAGCAGTCGCAAATGTGCGCCAGTTCCTCGACGTGCTGGCGCAGGTCCTTGGCGCCCAGCGCGCAGTTGAGGCCGAACGACAGCGGCTGCGCATGCGACAGCGAGTTCCAGAACGCCTCCGCCGTCTGGCCGGAGAGCGTGCGGCCGGAGGCGTCGGTGATGGTGCCGGAGATCATGATCGGCCAGCGGCGGCCGGCGTCGGCGAAGAACTTCTCGATGGCGAACAGCGCGGCCTTGGCGTTGAGCGTGTCGAACACCGTCTCGACCAGCAGCATGTCGGCGCCGCCGTCGGCCAGGCCCTTGGCCGCTTCGTAGTAGCTCTCGACGAGCTCGTCGAAGCTGACGTTGCGGAAGCCCGGGTCGTTGACGTCCGGCGACAGCGAGCAGGTGCGTCCCGTCGGGCCGATCACGCCGGCGACGAAGCGCGGCTTGTCGGGCGTCGAGAACTTGTCGGCCGCTTCGCGCGCCAGCTTTGCGCCCGCGACGTTGAGTTCGTAGGCAATGGCCTCGAGGCCGTACTCGGCCTGCGAGATGCGCGTCGCATTGAAGGTGTCGGTCTCGAGAATGTCGGCGCCGGCTGCGAGATATTGCTCGTGGATGCCGCGAATCACGTCGGGACGCGTCAGCAGCAGCAGGTCGTTGTTGCCCTTGAGGTCCTTCGCGTGATCCTTGAAGCGCTCGCCGCGGTAATCGGCTTCGACCAGCCCGTGCCGCTGCACCATGGTGCCCATGGCGCCGTCGAGAATGAGGAGGCGTTGCGCAGCCAAGGCGCGCAATTCGTTGCTGCGGTCGGGTTGCATGGGGAAGCGCGAAGACGTTGAATTGGCGCGGATTTTAGCATGCGGCCCTGGTGTGCCCTCGGCGCGGGACCCGCCGAATGGTCCGCCGGGCGCGGATTCGTATAATGGCCGCACAACAACGAGTGGAGACAGCCATGGAACACCTGACGCCAAAAGAAGCCGCGCAGTTCCTGCACGAGAACCCCAAGGCGCTGTTCATCGATTGCCGCAGCGAAATGGAATTCCTGTTCGTCGGCCATCCGGCCGGCGCGCTCCATGTGTCGTGGAACGACGGCCCCGACTGGGACATCAATCCGCATTTCGTCGGCGAGGTGAAGAAGCTCGCCGGCCACACGCACGACCGCCCGGTGGTGCTGATCTGCCGCAGCGGCAACCGCTCGGTCGACGCGGGCAACGCGCTCGAGGCCGCCGGCTTCACGCGCGTCTACAACGTGCTGCACGGCTTCGAGGGCGAGCTCGACGACAACCATCATCGCGGCAGCATGAACGGCTGGCGCTTCGACGGGCTGGCGTGGGAGCAGTGCTGAGCGGCTGAGTCAGACGAGGTCGTCGCCCTTGATCCAGCTGTCGAGCAGCGGGATATCTGTGACGTAGCGGCCGTGGGCGACGCGGCTGATGAGGCCGCGGTTCTGCAGCCGCGCGAGAGCCTGCTGCGCGCTCCCGCGGGAAAACCCCGCCTTGGCGTACAGTGCAAGCGAGGCCTCCGAGAACAGTTCCTGCCCCTCCATCACGAGGCGATAGACGATGCGGTCGGACTCATGCAGGCCTTCCCATTGTTTTTCGCACCAGCCTTCCGGTCCGTGAAGTTCTGACTTGTATGCTTCCCATTCGGCGTCGATGTCGCGGCTGAGACGCAAGATGAGGCGCTCCACCAGGGCGCGTGTGATATGGGCGTTGCGGCCCACCTCCTCGAATATCTCTCCGAGCCGACCCGCCGGCAGCACTTGACGCACGATCCGGCGATAGATGTCCTCCAGATGGTGGACGAAGTCGTGCGACATCGGCTCGAACACCACGACGCTGGCGAAATCGTAAAAGGGCGCCTTGTTGTCTCGGAATAGCCGTTGCAGATCAGCATAGGAAGACCCGGTAAATACGACGCGGACCTGCTCGCCCGCCATGTCGAGCATCGTGCGCAGGGTTGCGGCGAACGTGGCGAACTTGGCGGACGTCGCCAAGTGCTGAATTTCGTCGATGACTAACAGGCAAGGAAGCCCTTCCCGCTTGCTCTGCTTCAGCAATTCCTGAAAGAGCGCCGTCAATTCCTGCAACTCCCCGGTGGACGCTGCCACGGGCTTGCTGGCGCGCTCGAGCTCAACCCCTATCTCCGCCTGCTCCCAAAGGCTGGTCTGGATCGCGAGCTTGTGCTTGACTTCCCGGACGGGCTCCACCTGTTCGCGGAGGGCTCGAATCAGGCCGAGATAGGGCCTGTCCTTGTTCTCCCACATCGAACAGTAGAGGGCTGGAATGCCGCGCGCCTGCGCGGCCGGCATCAAGTCCAGCCGCATGAACTCCGTCTTCCCGATCCGGCGTCTGCCGAAGAACGCCAAGCGGCTGATGCCGGCGCCGAAAGTCTTTTCAAGGTAGCTGGTCGCCAATTCGGAGCGGGCGAAATGCCAGTCGATCGTGGTTGCCATAATGACGCCCTCATTTATACGTCGAGTGTATAACTCACATATATACATCGGCCGTATATTTTTGTATACAGCAGACGGTATGCTCCTCCGATGTCCCTCGCGCGTTCCGGTCCCTCATGAGCGAAGTTCTTCCCCCGTCAGATCCGCACGCGCGCACGCCGCCGCCGGCGGCGCTGGCGTGGTCGGTGTGGGGCCTGGGCGCCCTGCTCTACCTCGTCGCGTTCTACCAGCGCGTCGCGCCGGCCGTGATCACCGACCAGCTGATGGCGGAGTTCGCCATCGGCGGCGCGGCGCTGGGGAACCTGTCGGCGTTCTACTTCTATTCCTACGTGGCGATGCAGATTCCCACCGGCGTCATTGCCGACCGCTGGGGTCCGCGGCGCCTGCTGGTCGCCGGCTCGGGCGTGGCCGCGCTCGGCACCGCCCTGTTCGCAATGGCGCCGGACCTGGCGTGGGCCTCGGCGGGTCGGCTGCTGATCGGCGGCTCGGTCGCCGTCGGCTTCGTCTCCATCCTCAAGCTCGCCAGCCACTGGTTCGCGCCGCGCCAATACGCGCTCGCCACTGGCATGCTGCTGTTCACCGGCATCTGTGGCGGCGTGGTGGCCGGGGTGCCGCTGCGCATGCTGGTCGAGGCGGTCGGCTGGCGCACCGTCATGGCCTTCACCGCCGTCGCCACGGCGGCGCTGTGCATCGCCATCTGGCTGTGGGTGCGCGACGATCCGTCGGAGCGCGGCTACGCCGGGCACTTCGAGGGCGGCGATCACGGCGCGCACGCGAGCGTGCTGCGTAGCCTGGCGCAGGTCGTCTCCTACCGCGACATCTGGCTGCTGACCCTCGTGCCGATCGGCTTTTCGGGCGCCGTGCTGACCTTCGCCGGACTCTGGGGCGTGCCCTGGCTGCGGCAAGTGCATGGACTGGAGCCGAAGTCGGCCGCGGCGATTACCTCGACGCTGCTGGTCGCGTGGGCGCTGGGCGGACCGCTGCTCGGCGCCTGGTCCGAGCGCATGGGCCGGCGCAAGCCAATTTATGTGGTGAGCGGGGTCGTAGCGCTCGCCGGCTGGGCGGCGGTGGTGTTCCTGCCGCTGCCGCTGTGGGCGGTCGTCGCCGTGCTGATCCCGCTCGGCTTCGCCTCGGGCAACCTCGTCGTCGGCTTCGCCTGGGCCAAGGAATCGGTGCCGCTGCGCCTCACGGGCACGGCCTCCGGCTTCTGCAACATGGGCCCGCTGATGGGCGGCATGCTGCTGCAGCCGGGCGTCGGCTGGCTGCTCGACCGGCACTGGAGCGGTGCGCTCGCCAACGGCGCGCGGGTCTACGACGCCGCCGCGTGGCAGGCCGGCTTCATGCTGCTGTTCGGCACCTGCTGCCTATCGATGCTGCTGATCCTGTTCGCGCGCGACAGCTTCTGCCGGCAGGCGACGTGAGCCGCGCGCGGCAAACGCCGCGATGCCGAGCAGCAGGAAGAAGGCCATCGCCAGCGACATGTCGAGCGTCGAACCCCAGGCGAGCGGCGCCAGCACCGAGGCGGTGACGGCATTGACGCCGGTCTGGGTGACACCCTGGCAACTCGAGATCAAGCCGCGGCGCTGCGGGAAGAGATCGAGCACGCGGATCGACAGCGTCGGCATGGCGAGCGCCATCCCGATCACGTAGATCGCCACCGGCAGCACCGACCACGGCAGCTGCGGCGCCGCGACGACATTGAGCGCGACGTTGGCCGCCGAGGCGACGATCATCACGGCGAAGCCGAGGCCCACGGTGCGCCGCGAACTGATCTGTCCCGCCAATTTCGCCGCGAGGAAGTTGCCCACGATCATGCCGACCATCGCCGGGCCGAACAGCCACAGGAAGCCTTGCGGCGAAACGCCCAGATGGCCGATCAGGAAGGCCGGCGCCGACAGCACGTAGATGAAGAAGCCGTTGAAGTTGAGCGCCAGCGCGCCGGCCAGCGCGAGGAAGCCGCGGTGCGTGAACACCTCGACGTAGGCGCGCAGCAGCGGCAGCGGTTGCAGCGACTGGCGCGCCTCGAGCGGCAGCGTCTCGGGCAGGTAGCGCCACATCGCCGCGACCAGCACGAAGCCGTAGAGCGCGAGGAAGACGAACACCGCGTGCCAGTCGAAGAAGGCGTGGATCCAGCCGCCCAGCACGGGCGCCACCGCGGGCGCAACGGCGAACATCATGCCGATGTGCGCCATCATGCGCTGCGCCGCCGGGCCGTCGAGCAGGTCGCGCACGATGGCGCGGCCGACGACGAGGCCGGCGCCGGCCGAGAGCCCTTGCAGCGCGCGGCCGAACCAGAGCAGTTCGATGCTGCCCGCCGCGGCGCAGACCAGCGAGGCCGCACCGTAGAGCCCATAAGACCACAGCAGGACGCGGCGGCGTCCGAGCGCATCGGCCAGCGCGCCATGCCACAGCATCATGAAGGCGAAGGGCACGAGGTAGGCGGTCAGCGTCTGCTGGACTTCGACGGGGCTTGCGCCAAGGCTGCGACCCATGGCCGGGAAAGCCGGCAGGTAGGTATCGATCGAGAACGGTCCGATGGCGGCCAGTGCCGCGAGCAGGGGCACGAGTCCTTGGGGTGCGGTGCGCATCGGGGTCGAGGGTCGTCGCGTGAGCGGAATGCGCGATTTTACCCGGGCACGCCTCGCGTCCGCCCGACTCGAACGGCCTAGTCGGCCAGCCCGCGCCGGTAGTGGATCGCCTCGGCCACGTGCGCGGCGCCGACGTTCGGTGCCTCGGCCAGGTCCGCCACCGTGCGCGCCACCTTCAACACGCGATGATAGGCGCGCGCCGACAGCGAGAACTGCGCCATCGCCCGCTTGAGCAGTTGCGCGCCACCGCAGTCGGGCAGGCAATGGCGGTCGATGTCTTCGGGATCGAGCTGCGCGTTGGGCCGACCCTGCCGCTCCATCTGGCGATCACGCGCTCCCGCGACGCGCAGTTGCACGGCGCTGGACGGCTCGCCCTCGGCACGCGCCGCCAGTTCGCCTTCTGCGACGGCAGGCACTTCGATCATCAGGTCGATGCGGTCCAATAGCGGCCCAGACAGCTTGGCGCGATAGCGGGCGATCTGGTCCGGCGTGCAGCGACACTTGCCGCTCGGGTGCCCGAGCCACCCGCAAGGGCAAGGGTTCATCGCGGCGACGAGTTGGAAGCGCGCCGGAAATTGAGCGCGCCGCGCCGCGCGTGACACCGTGATGCTGCCGGTTTCGAGCGGCTCGCGCAGCGATTCCAGCACCCGGCGGCCGAACTCGGGCAGCTCGTCGAGGAACAGCACACCGTGATGCGCGAGCGAAATCTCGCCGGGACGCGGCGTCGACCCGCCGCCGACCAGCGCCGCCGCCGACGCCGAATGATGCGGACTGCGCACCACGCGCCTCGCCCAGGTCGAGGTGTCGAAGACGCCGGCCAGCGACTGCACCGCCGCGCTGCCGAGCGCCTCCTCGTCCGTCATGGCCGGCAGGATGCCGGGCAAGCGCGCCGCAAGCATCGACTTGCCGGTGCCCGGCGGGCCGCTCATCAGCAGGCTGTGGCCGCCGGCTGCGGCCACCTCGAGCGCGCGCTTGGCCTGCACCTGGCCCTTGACCTCGGCCAGATCGGCGTAGCGGGCCGTGCCGGCAAGCGGTACGCCCTTGTAGGGCGCAAGGCTGCGCTCGCCGCACAGATGGGCGCAGACTTCGAGCAGGCTGTGTGCGGGCAGGATGACGGCGCCGCGCACCAGCGCCGCTTCGGGCGCACTGGCGGCGGGCAACACGAAGCGGCGCCGCGAGTTCGCCGCGCACAGGCACATCGCCAGCGCTCCGCGCACCGGTCTCAGTTCGCCACCGAGCGCCAACTCGCCGGCGAATTCGTAGGCGTCGATGTCCGACGCCTTGAGCTGGCCGGAAGCGATCAGGATGCCCAGCGCGATGGCGAGGTCGAAGCGCCCCGATTCCTTCGGCAAGTCGGCCGGCGCCAGGTTGACCGTAATGCGCCGTGCCGGGAATTCATAGCCGCTGGTGCTTATTGCCGCGCGCACGCGGTCGCGCGCTTCGCGGACTTCGGCGTCCGCCAGCCCGACGAGCGTGAACGCCGGCAGGCCGGCGGCGAGGTGCACCTCCACCGTGACTTCGGGCGCCTCCATGCCGGCGAGCGCACGCGACCTGAGGACGGCAAGCGACATGGCATCTGGATGAATAAGGACAATGGCATTATACGGTCGCTCAGCCCTGGATCGCCTCGACCGGCACGAAGATCTTCACCTCGTCGGCGACCAGCGGTATGAACTTCGTCATGCCGAAGTCGGAGCGCTTGATCTGCGCGGCAATGTCCGCCCCGCAGGTCTGCGCCTTGGTCATCGGGTTCTGGCCGCAGCGGAAATGCTCGACTTCGATGCGCAGCGGCCGCGTCACGCCGTGCAGCGTAAAGCGGCCCTCGGCGCCAACCACGCGGTCGCCAACGAACAGCAGCCGGTCGGACTTGAAGCTCATGACGGGAAAGCGCTCGACGTCGAAGAATTCCTCGGAGCGCATGTGCTTGTTCCATTCCTCGGTGCCCATGTCGATCGAGCGCGCGTCCACGGTGAAGTCGATGCTGCCGCGCCGCGCCGCCGTATCGATGACTGCCGTGCCCTCGGCCTTGCCGAAGCGACCGTGCTGGGTCGAGAAGCCCATATGGCCGACCTCGAACATCGGACGCGTGTGGTTGGGGTCGAAGCGGAAGCTGTCGGCGGCGAAGGCCGGGGCCAATGCCAGCGAAAGCGCAAGTGCGGCGCTGGTGTTCCTCATCTCGGATTCCTCCTGGCGGATCGCATGGCGGCATCGCATGCCGGCAATGGCATGCCGGATGCCGCGCTATGACGACTTGCCGGAAGCGCCGAAAGTTCCGCCGCGCCGGACCGCCGGCTAGGGTTTGGCGCCGAGCTTCGACTCGAGTTCGGCGATGCGCGTCTCGAGCAGCGCCAGGCGCTCGCGCGTGCGGGCCAGCAGCTCGCGCTGGACGTCGAACTCTTCCCGCGTCACCAGGTCGAGCCGCGAGAACGTGGCGGACAGCAGCATGCGCAGGTTCTTCTCGAGATCCTTGGCCGGGGACGCGGCAAGCAGGGCGGAGAATTTGGCGACGATGTCGTCGAGGAATTTGGGGTCGGACATTATTGGATTTTGAGAAGCTGAAACTAAGATGCTACGAGCTTAGCACGCGCCGGCGAGCGGTCCGGCGCTGCCGCACCAGCCTGGTGCAATCAGGGATTCTTCCGTTTCCAATTGGTGCGGGTTTGGGCGAAAGTCAAATCCGAAACCGAGAAATTGCTTGTCTTTTCAGTCCGTTGAACGTCTGGCACGCGAAGTGCATTAGGCATCCCGTAGGTCCATTAACCGGAGATTCGTCATGCAGAAGAAGATCATCAGTCTCGCCATCGCCGGCGCCGTCCTCTCCCCGCTCGCCTTCGCGGAGGATGCGCCCCCGGCCGATCCCCTGTCGTTCAACGTCGGCGTCGTTTCCGACTACCTGTTCCGCGGCGTCAGCCAGACGCACGGCAAGCCGGCCCTCCAGGCCGGTGTCGACTATGCCTTCAGCAACGGCTTCTACGTCGGCGCCTGGGCCTCCAACGTCACCTGGGTGAAGGACTTCCTGGGCAAGGGCAGCGTCGAAGTCGACGTCTATGGCGGCTACAAGGGCACCTTCGCACCCGGCAGCGATTGGAGCTACGACGTCGGCTACATCACCTACAACTACCCCGGCCACGGCAACGCCATCCAGAGCCCGGCCGTGCTCGCCAACCCGAACACCCAGGAAATCTACGTGGGCCTGGGCTACAAGTGGCTGTCGGCCAAGTACTCGTATGCCACCTCCAGCCACTTCATCGGCTGGTACGGCTCCAACACGACCGCCACGACCGACGAGAAGACGCGCGGCTCGAACTACCTCGAGGTCAACGCCAACTACGACATGGGCAACGGCTGGACGCTGATCGGCCACGTCGGCCACCAAAAGGTGAAGAACATCGCGGCGAACACCGGCTGGACCGGTCCCAACAACGCCGACTACACCGACTGGAAGCTCGGCGTGAGCAAGGACATCGGCTACGGCACGGTGACCGTCGCCTACTCGGACACCAACACAAAGGGCACCTGCGACAGCAACGCCGGCGGCACCAACCTCTACTGCTGGGGCAACAGCGGCTGGAGCTCGACCACCGGTCCGACGTCCGGCTTCCGCGACGTCAGCAAGGGCACCCTCGTCGTCTCGTACCTGAAGACCTTCTGATTCTGACTTAACCCGATCTGCCGGCGACCCGGCCGGCGCCGGCGGATCGAAACACTTGAGAGAGGAACACCATGAAACTGGTAACCGCAATCATCAAGCCCTTCAAGCTTGACGAGGTGCGTGAAGCGCTTGCCGCCGTCGGCGTGCAGGGCATCACGGTCGCCGAAGTCAAAGGCTTCGGCCGGCAGAAAGGCCACACCGAACTCTACCGTGGCGCGGAATACGTCGTCGACTTCCTGCCCAAGGTGAAGGTCGAGGCCGCCATCCGCGACGAACTGCTCGATCAGGTGATCGAGGCCATCGAGAAGTCGGCCAGCACCGGCAAGATCGGCGACGGCAAGATCTTCGTCTTCGACCTCGAACAGGTCGTCCGCATCCGCACCGGCGAAACCGGTGAGGAAGCACTCTGAGAAGGGACACCATCATGAAGAAATTCTTCGCAATCGCGCTGATGGCGCTGGGCCTGTGCATGGCCGGCGCCGCCAGCGCCGACGACAAGGCGGCGCCTGCCGTCACTGCGCCTGCCGCAGCCCCGGCCGCTGCCGCCGCGCCGGCCGCCGCCCCCGCGGAAGCCGCGCCCGTGGCGCAGCCCAACAAGGGCGACACGGCCTGGATGCTCACCTCCACGGCCCTCGTGCTGCTGATGTCCGTGCCTGCGCTGGCGCTGTTCTACGGCGGCCTGGTCCGCACCAAGAACATGCTGTCGGTGCTGATGCAGGTGTTCGTGGTGTTCTCGCTGATCACCGTGCTGTGGTGCATCTACGGCTACAGCCTGGCCTTCACCGAGGGCAACGCCTTCATCGGCGGCTTCGACCGGCTGTTCCTCAACGGCACCTTCAACCCGGCCGACGGCAGCTTCTCGATGGGCGCGACCTTCAGCAAGGGCACGCCGATGTATGAACTGGTGTTCGCCGCCTTCCAGGCGACCTTCGCTGCCATCACGGTCTGCCTGATCCTCGGCGCCATCGTCGAGCGCATCAAGTTCTCCGCCGTGCTGATCTTCTCGGTGATCTGGTTCACCATCAGCTACCTGCCGCTGGCGCACATGGTCTGGTTCTGGATGGGCCCCGACGCCTACACCGGCGCCGACGTGGTCGAGGCCATGAACGCCAAGGCCGGCTTCATCTGGCAGATGGGCGCGCTCGACTTCGCGGGCGGCACCGTGGTGCATATCAACGCCGGCGTCGCCGGCCTGGTGGGCGCCTACATGCTGGGCAAGCGCCTCGGCTACGGCAAGGAAGCCTTCACGCCGCACAGCCTGACGATGACCATGATCGGCGCCTCGCTGCTGTGGTTCGGCTGGTTCGGCTTCAACGCGGGTTCCGCGCTGGAAGCCAACGGCTCGGCCGCGCTCGCCTTCATGAACACCTTCCTCGCCACCGCCTGCGCCGTGCTGTCCTGGACCTTCGGCGAATGGCTGCTGAAGGGTAAGCCCTCGATGCTGGGCGCCGCGTCCGGCGCCGTTGCGGGCCTGGTCGCGATCACCCCGGCCGCCGGCAACGTCGGCATCCCGGGCGCGTTCGCGATCGGCCTCCTGGCTGGCGTGATCTGCCTGTGGGGCGTCAATGGCCTCAAGAAGATGCTGGGTGCGGACGACGCGCTCGACGTCTTCGGCGTCCATGCCCTGGGCGGCATCTTCGGCGCGCTGGCCACCGGCATCTTCAACGCCCCGGATCTCGGCGGCCCCGGCTTCGTCACCGACTGGGTCACGGCCAAGGTGGGCTTCTCGAGCATCGCCGAGCAGTTCATCGTGCAGGCGAAGGCCGTCGGCATCTCCGTGGTCTGGACCAGCGTGTCCGCCTTCATCGCCTTCAAGATCGCCGACCTGCTCGTGGGCCTGCGCGTGACGGAAGACGAGGAGCGCGAAGGTCTCGACATCGCCTCCCACGGCGAATCGGCTTACCACTACTGATCACCTTCGCCCGGCGTCCTGCCGGGCGACGCTCCTCCTGTGGTCTTGCGGGCGTTCTTCGGAACGCCCGTTTTTTCGGGGCCTTGTGGCAATGCCGACGACGCGTGAAGCCCGCCCGCGGAAATAGGCTCTAGAATGCGGCGGTCCATGCCTCTCTCCTGGAACCCCGCCGACTGGCTGCTCCGGCTATCGCGCCGCGCGCTCTACAGCTTTGTCCGCACCCAGGTCTTCCCGGTCGATACCCGCGAGCTCGGGCTCGATCCCGCCCTGCCGGTTTGCTACGTGTTGCAGAACCGGTTGTTCAGCAACTACCTGGTGCTTGCGCAGGAGACGCGCCGCGCCGGCCTGCCGCCGCCGGACGCGCCGCTGGCCGCCGGTGCGCTGCACGCCGACCGCCGCTACCTGTTCCTGACGCGGCCCCAGCCCTTCGATGCGACCGCCAAGGAGCGCTACCGCATGCCGCCGCTGCTCGCGGGCATCGCCGGCGCCGCGCTCGCCGACCCCAACGCCGACGTCCAGATCGTTCCGGTGAGCATCCTGTGGGGGCGGGCGCCGCACACCCAGAACTCCCTGCTCAAGGCGCTGTTCGCCGAGACCTGGCGGCCCGCCAGCCACCTGCGCCAGTTGTTCGCCGTCCTGC
Source organism: Ignavibacteria bacterium (assembly GCA_050259835.1). GTDB lineage: Bacteria > Pseudomonadota > Gammaproteobacteria > Burkholderiales > Rhodocyclaceae > Nitricoxidireducens. The sequence goes on from JBLNBJ010000081.1 coordinate 12,856, forward strand.
TGCACGGCCGCCACACGCTGGTGCGGTTCGGCACCCCGCTGCGCGCCCGGGAAGTGGTGGCGCAATGCTCGGGCGAGGCCCAGGCGGCCCGCAAGCTGTTGCGCCTGCTGCGCGTGCATTTCCGCCGCCAGCGCGAAGCGGCGATCGGCCCCGACCTTTCCCACCGCAACACGCAGATTCATGCGCTGCTCGGCGCCCCCGGCGTGCGCGACGCCATCGAGGCCGAGGCCGCGCGCACCGGCATCCCCGTGCGCGAGGCCGCGCTGCGCGCACGCCGCTGCGCGCTGGAGATCGCCTCCGACTACAGCTACGGCGTGGTGCGCGCCTTCGCCCTGTTCCTCAACTGGCTGTGGAACCGGCTCTACGAAGGCATCGAGATCAACGGCTTCGAGAACCTGGACGGCGTGCCGGCGGGCAGCGGCATCGTTTACGTCCCTTGCCACCGCAGCCACATCGACTACCTGCTGCTTTCCTACGTGATCTTCGAACGCGGCCTGATGCCGCCGCACATCGCCGCGGGCGCCAATCTCGACCTGCCGCTGGTGGGCCCGCTGCTGCGCCGTGGCGGCGCCTTCTTCCTGCGGCGCCAGTTCAAGGGCGACGCGCTCTACGCCGCGGTGTTCGACGAATACCTGCATCGCATGCTGTCGCGCGGCTTTCCGATCGAATACTTCATCGAGGGCGGACGCAGCCGCAGCGGCCGCACCCTGGCGCCAAAGACAGGGCTGCTCGGCATGACGGTCAGGAGCTTCGTGCGCAGCCACGACCGGCCGCTCTATTTCGTTCCCGTGTACGTCGGCTACGAGAAACTGATCGAAGGCGAAAGCTTCGTGCGCGAACTGGCCGGCAAGCCCAAGCAGGGCGAGTCGCTGTGGGGCGTGGTGCGCACCGCGCGCCGCCTGCGCGACGACTTCGGCAAGGTGCATCTCAATTTCGGCCGCCCGCTCGAACTCGGCGCCTATCTCGACGCCGCCTATCCCGCCTGGAATGCAGGCATGCGCGAGGACTTGCTGCGCGCCGTGACGCGCGGCGTGGCGAAGGAGATCGCGGAGCGCATCAACGAAGCGGCCGTGGTGAATTCCATCAACCTCGTGGCGCTCGCCCTGCTGGCTTCGCCCAAGCACGTGCTCGACGAGGCCACCCTGTTCCGCCAGATCGGCCATTTCCAGGCGCTGGCCGCCGGCGCCCGCTACGGCGAAACGACCCGATCATGCACGCGCAGCGCCATGGAGATCGTGGCCGATGCGCAGCGGCTGGGCATGATCGAGCGCATCCCGCATCCCCTCGGCGACCTCTGGCGCGTGCCGGAATCCCAGGCAGCCCCGCTCGCCTACTTCCGCAACAACGTGCTGCACCTGTTCGCGCTGCCGGCGCTGGTCGCCTGCCTGCTGGCGCACAACCCGCGCCTGCCGCGCCAGCGCATCGAGGCCGCGGTGGCGGGCCTCTATGGCCTGTTGCGTCCCGAGCTGTTCCTGCGCTGGCCCGCCGAGGCCGTGCCGCCGCTGCTCGACGCCATCCTCGACGTCATGGCGACGCGCGGACTGCTCACCGTCGACGCCGACGACCTGCTGGCGGCGCCGCCCCCGGCCAGCGCCGAGGCTGCCGAACTGCAGCTGCTCGGCGAATCGATGCGGCCGACGCTGGAACGGCACTTCCTCACGCTTTCACTGCTGCAGCGCCATGGCAGCGGCCGCCTGACGCGGCGCGACCTCGAGCAGGCCAGCCATCTTCTGGCCCAGCGGCTCGCGCTGCTCTACGAGTTCAATGCGCCGGAGTTCTCCGAGAAAGGCCTGTTCGCCGCCGCCATCGCAAACATGCTCGGCGCCGGCCTGATCAGCGAGGACGCCGACGGCCTGCTGCATTTCGATGCCGCCGTGACCGCGCCGGCCGAGCATGCCGAACTGCTGCTCGCCGCCGAAGTCCGGCGCGCCATCCGCCGCATGGCGGAAGCCGGCGCGGGCAGCCCCGGTCTCGCGGCGCCGGACATGGCACCGCCTTCCAGTCAGCAGACGTAGCGCATGAAGGCGATGCCGGCCACCGCCGTGGCGAGCATGACGGCGGCGGGCCCGGCCACCTTGCGCGGTTCGCGCGGCAGGCCCTGGCGCGCGCGGTCGAGCAGCCGCATCATCTCGCCGAGGGAGACGATGGCGAGCAGGAACATCAGCATCGCGTCGATGATGATCACCAGCGCGTTGAGATCGTCGAGCGGCTTGCAGACGCGCCCGCGCGGCGCGCCGAGCTCGCTCACCGCCTGGCTGAGGCGATCGAAGCCGAGCCCGGTGACGAACCACACCGCCACCATGAAGATCACCGCCAGCACCAGCGCCAGCGTGAACCAGCCTTCGGCGCGCTTCAAGCCTTCTGCGAAGGTGCGCAGGTCCGCCAGGTACTCGTAGGCTTCGCGCCGCAGGCGGCGGCGCAGCTTGTCCCAGTTCATGGGAGGTTCAGCGGAACACGACCGTCTTGTTGCCGTGGACCAGCACGCGGTCCTCGAGGTGGTAGCGCAAGCCGCGCGCCAACACCGTCTTCTCGATGTCCTTGCCGTAGCGCACCATGTCCTCGGGCGAGTCCGAATGGTCGATGCGGATCACGTCCTGCTCGATGATCGGGCCCTGGTCGAGGTCGGCCGTCACGTAGTGGCAGGTCGCGCCGATCAGCTTCACGCCGCGCGCATAGGCCTGATGATAGGGCTTGGCGCCGACGAAGCTGGGCAGGAAGGAATGGTGGATGTTGAGGATGCGGCGGGGATGGGCGGCGCACAGTTCCGGCGAGAGGATCTGCATGTAGCGCGCCAGCACCATGGTGTCGCCGCGCACTTCCTCGAAGATGCGCTGCACTTCCGCGAAGGCCTTCGCCTTGTTGTCCGGCGTGACCGGCACGTGGTGGAACGGGATGCCGTGCCACTCGACGAAGCCCTTGAAGGTGTCGTGGTTCGAGATGACGCACGGGATCTCGATGTCGAGCTCCTTCGACTGCCAGCGCGCCAGCAGGTCGTAGAGGCAGTGTTCCTGCTTGGAGACCAGCACGACGACGCGCTTCTTCACCGCCGAATCGGTGATCTGCCAATCCATCTGCAGCTCGGCAGCGATGGGCGCGAAGCGCTCGCGCAGTTCCGCCAGCATGAAGGGCAGCGAGTCGGCCTTGACCTCGATGCGCATGAAATAGCGCGGCTCGACGCCGTCGACGCCGGGATCGGCATGGAAGCTCGACTCGAGGATCCAGCCCTTGTGCTCGGCGAAGAAGCCGGTGACGCGCGCGATGATGCCGGTGCGGTCCGGGCAGGAAGCCGTCAGGGTGTAGAAGCGTTCGCGATGCATCAGATGCGCTGCGCAGCGGCGTCGATGGCGGCGCGCAGTTCGGCGTAGCTGTTGGTGACGGCGAACTGGGGGAATTCGCGGATGACGTTGTCCGGCGCATGGAACAGGATGCCGGCGTGCGCCTCGGCGAGCATCGCCGTGTCGTTGTAGGAATCTCCGGCCGCGATCACCTTGAAGTTGATTTCCTTGAAGCGCTTGACCGCTTCCTTCTTCTGGTTCGGCATGCGCAGGTGATAGTTGACCAGGAAGCCCTGCGCGTTCGCCTCGAGCTTGTGGCAGAACAGCGCCGGCATGCCGAGCTGCTTCATCAGCGGCATGGCGAACTCGTAGAAGGTGTCAGACAGGATGATGACCTGGTAGTCCTCGCGCAGCTTGTCGAGGAAATCCTTGGCACCCGGCAGCGGGCCCATCTCGGCGATCACCTTCTGGATGTCGGGCAGGCCGAGCTTGTGCTGCTCCAGCAGCGCCAGGCGGCCCTTCATGAGTTTGTCGTAGTCGGGCTCGTCGCGCGTCGTGCGGCGCAGCTCGGGAATCCCGGTACGTTCGGAAAATTCGATCCAGATCTCGGGGACGAGGACGCCCTCGAGGTCGAGGCAGACGAGTTGCACGTGACGCTCCTGGTAGGTTGGCCGGGTGGCCCGCGATTCTACCGGAACGGCAGCCCCGCCCGGCGCGCTAGTCGGCCACGCAGAGGATGCTCGGATCCCGTTCGCCCGCGCTGGCCATGGTCTCGAGATGCGAGAGCACTTCCATGCTGGCGCGCTCCATCTCGCCGACTTCCGCCAGCCCGGCTTCGAACTGGCCGGCGCGGTAGAGCCGCACCGCGTTCTGGCCGTGCTCGTGCACGCGCTTGTGCGGCGGCTCGATGTCGGCGTAACCCGAAAGCCGCGAGAAGCATTCCTTGCCGTCGCCCTCGTAGTACCACTTGCCCAGGCGGCAGCCGGTATGGCTGGCGAAGTCCTCGGCGTTCTTCTCGGAGACATTCATGAAGACGCGGTAGATCTCCATCTTGAACACCAGATGGTCCTTCTTGGCCGTCTCGACGAAGGCGCGCAGCGCCGTCGATGCGATGGTCTGCGTCATGTGCTGCGACATATTCATCAGCGCGTCGACGCTGCGGGAGGCCGTGTCGCCGTCCTCGCGCATTTCGGCCATCTCGGCCGGATTCACTTCCGCCAGCTGCTTGAGGCTGGTCGCCTCCTCCTGCACCCGCGCGACGAGGCCGGAAATCTCGGCGGTCGAAGCCGTGGTGCGCTCGGCGAGCTTGCGCACCTCGTCGGCCACCACGGCGAAGCCGCGGCCCGCCTCGCCGGCGCGCGCCGCTTCGATGGCGGCGTTGAGCGCCAGCAGATTGGTCTGGTCGGCGACTTCCTTGATCAGCTGCACGATGCCGTTGATCTTGCCAGTGCGCTCGTGCAGCTCGTCGATGGCGCCGGCGCTGCGCTGGGTGCGCTCGGTGAGGTGGCCGATGTGGGTGGAGAGCTTCTGCACGGCATGTTGGCTCTGCAGAGTCTCCTCGGCAGCCTTGACGGCCTGCTTCGTCTCTTCCTTCATGGCCCCGGCCAGCGTCGCCAGGCTCGCCTGCACCGCCTTGGTCGATTCGCCGAATTCATGCAGATGCAGCGTCAGGCCTTCGAAGAAGGCAACGCGCTGGGCCGCTTCCCCGGCCATCTGCCGCGCGCCGGCGACTTCTGCCTCGGCCGCAGCCAGGCGCGTCGCGAGTTCCGCTTCCCGCTCGCGGGCCTTCGCCAGTTCTTCTTCGAGTTCCCGGATCTTCCTGCCGCAGCCGAACATGTCGCCCACTCCGTTTTCTTGGACGGCCCGATTTTCCCAAAATCGCATTGCGAAACGATGCGATTTTGTGATGGCCCCAGAAGCCGGATTTTCCTTGTCGGACAGGGACTCAGGCGCGGTCCAAGACCTCGACGGCGGCGTGGATTTCGAGCCACCGTGTCTCGGCCGCGCCGATTGCGTCGGCAAGTTCGGCTCGGCGCCTGTTCAGTCCCTCGAGCTCGGCATGGTCAGGCTTTTCGTAGGTGGCCGGGTCGGCCAGGCGCGCCTCGACCGAGGCGAGCTCCGCCTGCCAGCCGGCCAGCTGCTTTTCAAGCTTCTCGGCTTCCTTGAGCAGCGGCCGGCGCTTCTCGAGCAGGGCCCGACGGTCGGCCTGGGCCTGCGCGCGCGCCTCGCGCCGGGCGCTCTTGTCCGGGTCCGGCGCCCGGGCGGCCGCCCGCTGCGCGGCAAGCCAGTCGGCGTAGTCGTCGAGGTCGCCGTCGAACGGCGCAACACGGCCGTCGGCGACCAGCCAGAGTTCGTCGCAGGTCGTCCGCAGCAGATGGCGGTCGTGGGACACCAGCACCACGCCGGCCTCGGTCTCCTGCAGCGCCAGCGTCAGCGCCTCGCGCATCTCGAGGTCGAGGTGGTTGGTCGGCTCGTCGAGCAGCAGCAGATTCGGGCGGCGGCGGATCAGCAGCGCCAGCACCAGTCGCGCCTTCTCGCCGCCCGAGAAGCGGCCGCAGGCGGCCTCGACCATGTCGCCGCGGAAGTCGAAGCCGCCCAGGTAGTCGCGCAATTCCTGCTCGCGCGTGCCCGGCTCCTGCCGCACCAGATGCTGCAGCGGCGACTCGTCCGGGCGCAGCAGTTCGACCTGGTGCTGCGCGAAGTAACCCACGGCAAGATGACGTCCCTCGACGCGCGTGCCGGCGAGCGGCGCCAACTCGTCGACCAGCAGCTTCACCAGGGTCGACTTGCCGGCGCCGTTGCGCCCAAGCAGGCCCAGGCGCGCGCCCGGGCGCAGCGTCAGCGTGACGCCTTCGAGCAGCGGCTTTCCGCCGTATCCGACGGCGGCGCCCTCGATCGCCAGCAGCGGGTCGGAGAAGCCCGTCGGTTCGGCGAAGCGGAAGGTGAACGGCGAATCGACGTGCGCGGCGGCGATTCTCTCCATGCGGTCGAGCGCCTTTAGGCGGCTTTGCGCCTGGCGCGCCTTGGTGGCCTTGGCGCGAAAGCGTTCGACGTATTTTTCCAGGTGGGCGATCTCGCGTTGCTGGGCCTCGTGCATCGACTGCTGCGCGGCCAGCCGCTCGGCGCGCGTGCGCTCGAAGGTCGAGTAGTTGCCGGCGTAGAGCGTCATGCGCCGGTTCTCGATGTGCAGCGTGTGGCCGGCCACGGCATCCAGGAAGTCGCGGTCGTGCGAGATCATGACGAGCGTGCCGCGATAGCCCCGGAGCCAGGATTCGAGCCAGAGCACGGCGTCGAGGTCGAGGTGGTTGGTCGGCTCGTCGAGCAGCAGCAGGTCCGAGCGGCACATCAGCGCGCGGCCGAGGTTGAGGCGCACGCGCCAGCCGCCCGAGAACTCGGCCACCGGCCGTGCGAAGTCGGCGTCTGAGAAGCCCAGGCCGTGCAGCAGTTCGGCGGCGCGGGCGCGCGCCGCATAGCCGCCGATCTCGTCCAGGCGCCCATGCAGTTCGGCGACGGCGAGACCTTCGTGCGCCGCTTCGGCGGCGGCGAGTTCGCGCTCGATGCGCCGCAGTTCGGCATCGCCGTCGAGCACGAACTCGAGCGCGGCGTCGGGCAGCGCCGGCGTGTCCTGCGCAACATGCGCGACCGTCCAGCGCGGCGGCATTTCGAGGTCGCCGCGCTCGGCGTGCAGGTCGCCGCGCAGCAGCGCGAGGAAGGAGGATTTGCCGCAGCCGTTGGCGCCGACCAGGCCGATTTTCCAGCCCGGATGGAGCTGGAAGGATGCGTCTTCGACGAGGGCCTGTGCGCCGCGGGCGAAGGCGAGGTTGCGGGATAGGATCATGAGCAGCTAGGATGCGACGTAGCCCGCAATTCTAAGGGAAGCTCCATGCGCATCCTGTTGTTGCTCTCGATCGGCTGGATCGCCGCGGCCGGCATCGCCCGCGCCGAGGACATCGTCGCGCCGCCGATGGACGCGCCCATTCTGTCGTCCGACGAAAAGCAGGCGCTCGACGCACGGGCCAAGGCCCTGCACCAGAAGGCCGGCGACATGCGCCAGGAAGCCGAGCGGACCTTCACCGCCGAGAACGAGGCCTGCTGGAGCAAATTCCTCGTCAGCAGCTGCCAGAAGGACGCGAAGAAGGCGAAGACCGCGCGCCTGCTCGAGGCGAACCGCGTCGAGCAGGAAGCGCGCGAACTCGACCGCAGCCTGCGCAAATCGAACTTCGCCGAGCAGCAGGCGAAGAAGGCGGAGGAAGCGCCCAAGCGCGACGCCGACGCCGCCGCGCAGGCCGAGCAGAACCGCAGGCAGCGCGAAGAGGCGATGGCGCGGGTGGAGAAGAACAAGCAGGAAGCGGCGCAGCGCGAGAAGCACTGACCGCACGGACGCCCCGGCCGGGGTGCCCGCCCCTGCATGGTAGTATCCACGCCATTCCGCAGCCTCGGCCCGGGCTCCCGGGCAGGACGCAGGACGCGATGCAAGAACAAATATCCCCGATTCCCGACACCCTGCCCGTGCGCGACGTCGCCAACCACGGCCAGGTGTTCACGCCGGAATCGATCGTCGACCGCATGCTGGCCATGGTGAAGAACCGCGGCCGCGTCCTCGAACCGGCCTGCGGCGACGGCGCCTTCGTCGCGCGCATCCCGCCGCACTACCCCGAGGTGGTCGCCATCGAGGTCGACCCGCGCCACTGCCCGGACGGCGCGCTCAACATGGACTTCTTCACTTATCCCGAGAGCGAGAAGTTCGACACGATCATCGGCAACCCGCCCTACGTCAGGGCGCGCGACGTCCTGCCGGGGACGCGCAAGCACTTCACGACGCAGCTGCTCGACGGCCACGCCAATCTGTATCTCCACTTCATCGAGAAGTGCGTGCGCCACCTGAAGCCGGGCGGCGAGCTGATCTTCATCACCCCGCGCGAGTTCCTCAAGGCCACCGGCGCGGCGCGCCTCAACACCTGGCTCTACGACCAGGGCACCATCACCGATTTCGAGGACCTGGGCGACGCGCGCGTCTTCGCCGACGTCGTGCCCAACTGCGCCATCTGGCGCTTCGAGAAGGGCGACCTCAGGCACCGCATGAGCGACGGCCGCCGCATGGTGGCCGCCGGCGGCCAGATCCTGCTGACTCGCGGCATCTACAGCGTGCCGCTGAAGAGCGTGTTCGCCGTCAAGGTCGGCGCCGTCTCGGGCGCCGACGAGATCTTCGCCAACGCCGAGCTCGGCAACGCCGACTTCGTCTGCTCGAAGACCGCGCAGACCGGCGAACTCCGGCGCATGATCTTCGACGCCCCGCTGCCGTACCTCGAGCAGTTCAAGGAGCGCCTGCTGGCCCGCCGCGTGACCCGGTTCGACGAATCGAACTGGTGGAAGTGGGGGCGCCGCCACCACGTCTCCGACGCGCCGCGCATCTATGTGAACAGCAAGACGCGCAACCCGCAGCCGTTCTTCATGAACGCCTGCCCCAACTACGACGGCTCGGTGATGGCGCTGTTCCCGCACCGCCGCTTCGCCGCGGCCGAGTTGGAACGCCTGGCGCGGATGCTCAACGACGTCGATTGGCAGGAGCTGGGCTTCGTCTGCGACGGCCGCTTCCTGTTCGCCCAGCGCAGCCTGGAGAACGCGCTGCTGCCCGAGGACTTCTCCGCTTACGCGACGAGCGGGCTGGTATAGAGTTGTAGCTATGGTCCCGCATCTCACCACCGCACTGACCGGCCCGCTGCTGGCGCTGGAAAAGTGCTTCCTCGCCAACGACACCTCGATCGAGCAATGGCTGCGCGGCTGGTGGCAGGAGCACACGCCGCCGTTCTACTGCTCGGTCGACCTGCGCAACGCCGGCTTCAAGCTGGCCCCGGTGGACACCAACCTGTTCCCCGGCGGCTTCAACAACCTCAACCCGGCCTTCCTGCCGCTGTGCGTGCAGGCCGCCATGACGGCCGTCGAGAAGGTCTGCCCGGAAGCAAAGAACCTGCTGCTGATTCCGGAAAACCACACGCGCAACCTGTTCTACCTGCAGAACGTCGCGCGGCTGGCGAACATCCTGCACTACACGGGCCTCAACGTGCGCATCGGCTCGCTGCTGCCGGACATTACCGCAGCGACGACGCTCGACCTGCCCGACGGCAGCCAGCTCACGCTCGAACCGGTCAAGCGGCTCGGGCCCGAAGGCCGGCGCCTCGGCCTCGACGGCTTCGATCCCTGCGCGGTGCTGCTCAACAACGACCTCTCGGCCGGCGTGCCGGGCATCCTCGAGAACCTGCACGAGCAGTTCGTCATTCCGCCGCTGCACGCGGGCTGGCACGCGCGCCGCAAGTCGCGCCATTTCGCGGCCTACCACGAGGTGGCGAACGCCTTCGCCGAGCATCTCGGCGTCGATCCCTGGCTGATCAACCCCGAGTTCGGCGTCTGCGGCAAGATCAACTTCCAGGAGCGCACCGGCGAGGAATGCCTGGCCGCCAACGTGGACATGCTGCTCTCGCGCATCCGCGCCAAGTACCAGGAATACGGCATCGACGAGAAGCCCTTCGTGATCGTCAAGGCCGATGCCGGCACCTACGGCATGGGCATCATGACGGTGTACGACGCCAGCGAGGTGAAAGGCCTCAACCGCAAGCAGCGCAACAAGATGTCGGTGGTCAAGGAAGGCCTGCAGGTGCACGAAGTGATCATCCAGGAAGGCGTGCCGACCTTCGAGACGGTGGACGACGGCGTCGCCGAACCGGTCGTCTACATGATCGACCGCTACGTCGTCGGCGGGTTCTACCGCGTAAATACTGCGCGCGGCCGCGACGAGAACCTCAACGCGCCGGGCATGGCGTTCAAGCCGCTCGCCTTCGAGACCGGCTGCCTGCTGCCCGACGCCTGCCAGGCGCCGGATGCCGCGCCCAACCGCTTCTACGCCTATGGCGTCGTCGCGCGCCTCGCCCTCCTGGCGGCGGCCCTCGAACTGGAACGCACGGCGCCCACCGAGACTCCGGCCTGATGGACTTCGCGTTCATCGTCGATCCGCTCGACCACCTCAAGGCGTACAAGGACAGCAGCGTCGCCATGATGCGCACGGCGGCCGCACGCGGCCATCTCTGCTGGGCGATCCAGCGCGAGACGCTGGCCTGGCGCGACGGCGCCGTCCGCGCGCGCGCCCTGCGCGTCGAGCCGCAGGCGACCGGCACGCCCTGGTACGTCGCCGGCGAGGAGAGCGGCGCGCGGCTGGCGGAGTTCGACGCCGTGCTGATGCGCCAGGATCCGCCCTTCGACTTCGAGTACATCGCCGCCACCTGGCTGCTCGAGCGCGCCGAGGCCGAGGGCGCGCGCGTCTTCAACCGCCCGCGCGCCATCCGCGACCATTCGGAAAAGGTCGCCATCGCCGAATTTCCGCAGTTCACCGCCACCACGCTGATTTCGCGCGACGAGTTCGAGATCCAGAACTTCATCGAGGAAATGCAGGACTGCGTGCTCAAGCCGCTCGACGGCATGGGCGGCAGCTCGATCTTCCGCGTGCGGCGCGGCGACCCCAACCGCAACGTCATCGTCGAGACGCTCACCGCGCTCGGCCGGCGCACCATCATGGCCCAGCGTTACCTGCCCGCGATCGCACAGGGCGACAAGCGCATCCTCTTGATCGCCGGCGAACCGGTGCCGTTCGCGCTGGCGCGCATCCCCAAGCCCGGCGAAAGCCGCGGCAACCTCGCGGCCGGCGGCACCGGCCAGGCCCAGCCGCTGTCGGAGCGCGACCGCGAGATCGCGCAGACGCTGGGGCCGCTGCTGTGGTCGCGCGGCCTGCTGCTGGTGGGGCTCGACGTCATCGGCGACTGTCTGACCGAGATCAACGTCACCAGCCCGACGTGCCTGGTGGAGATCGAGCAGCAGACGGGCTTCGACGTCGCCGGCCGCTTCGTCGACGAACTGGAGGCGGCGTGCGCGTCTTCCTGATCGCCGGCCTGATCCTGCTGCTGTGCGCCTGCCAGCCGGCGCCGCGCACGCATACCGAGGAGTCCTACGTCTTCGGCACGCGCGTCGAAGTCGTCGTCTGGGACGTGCCCGAGGACAAGGCGCGCGCCGCCGTCGGCGAAGTGCTGCGCGAGTTCGACCGGCTGCATCGCACCTACCATGCATGGCAGCCGTCGGAGATGACGGCGTTGAACGACGCCATCGCCGCCGGCAAGCGCCGCGAGGTGACCGAGGAGTTCGCCGGCTTCGTGCGCGAGGCGCAGGCGCTGTCGGCGCGCGGCGACCACTTGTTCGATCCCGGCATCGGCGCGGTGGTGAAGCTCTGGGGCTTCCACGACGACTCGTTCAAGGCACAACTGCCCGACGCGGCGACGCTCGCCGACCTGGTGCGCAAGAGGCCTTCGATCGCCGATCTCAGCGTCGCCGGCAACGCGATCTCCAGCCGCAACCCGGCCGTGGCGCTCGATTTCGGCGGCTACCTGAAGGGCGTCGCGCTCGACCGGGCCGCCGGCATCCTGCGCCGCAACGGCATCGGCAACGCGCTGGTGAACATCGGCGGCAACGTCATGGCGCTGGGCTCCAAGGGCGGCACGCCGTGGCGCGTCGGCATCCAGAACCCGCGCCAGCCGACGCCGCTCGCCACGCTCGAGCTGCGCGACGGCGAGGCGATCGGCACCTCGGGCGACTACCAGCGCTTCTTCGAGCTCGACGGGCGCCGCTACTGCCACCTGATCGACCCGCGCACCGGCCGTCCGGCCGAAGGCACCGAGGCGGTCACGGTGCTGATCCCGCCGCGCCCCGACGCCGGCATGTGGTCGGACTGGGCCAGCAAACCGATCTTCATCGCCGGCGACGCCTGGCGGCCGATGGCCGACAAGCTCGGCATCGCCCAGGCGCTGCGCATCGGCAGCGACGGCAAGGTGGAGATGACGGACGCCATGCGCGCCCGCCTCAAGCTGGAAGACCGCCCGTGAGCGACCCGCGCATCGAGGAAGCCGTGCGCCGCAGCGTCGCTCTAGCCGCGCTGCGGCGCTTGGGTCGCATGGCGAACGCCGAGCGCGCGCAGGATGCCGAGCAGGCCCGCTGGGCCACGCGCCTGTCATGGACGTTCGCGGCTGCGGCCCTGCTGGCGCTGGCCTGGCTCGCGTTCCGGTAGAATCGGGGCTTGCGGAAATCTCCCAGATGATCGGCCTCTTTCTCGTCACCCACAGCAGTTACGGCGAATCCCTGATCCAGTGCGCCTGCCACGTGCTGAACAAGCGGCCGCCGCAGATCGCCCAGCTGGGCGTCGCCATCCAGGACGATCCGCTCGACGTATTGCCGCTCGCCCGCCAGATGCTCGGCCTCGTCGACAGCGGTGAGGGCGTGCTGGTGCTGACGGACGTCTATGGCGCCACACCGGCCAATATCGCTCTCAAGCTGCTCGAGCCCGGCCGCATCGAGGGCGTCGCCGGCGTCAATCTGCCGATGCTGCTGCGCGCCCTGACGTATCGCGACAAGGACATGAACACGCTGGTGACGCGCGCCATTGCCGGCGGCCGCGACGGCGTGCTAAATATGCTGACCCGATAGGAACCGGATTCCGCCATGCCAAGAGCCGAAGTGGAGATCGTCAACAAGCTGGGACTGCACGCACGCGCCTCGGCGAAGCTCACCCAGCTGGCCGGTTCCTATCCGTGCGAGGTCTGGATGGAACGCAACGGCCGCCGCATCAACGCCAAGAGCATCATGGGCGTCATGATGCTGGCCGCCGGCAAGGGCAGCAAGGTCACCGTCGACTGCGAGGGCGAGCGTTCCGAGGAGGCGCTCGGCGCCCTGGTGGCGCTGATCGCCAACCGCTTCGGCGAAGCGGAGTGACGCCCGCATGAGCCGCGCATGACCTTCGCCCTGCACGGCCTCGCGGTCTCCTCCGGCATTGCCATCGGCCGGGCGCACCTCGTCTCGCATGCGACGCTCGAGGTCGCCCACTACCAGCTGCGCGAGCGCGACGTGCCGCGCGAGGTCGAGCGCTTCGATCAGGCCGTCGAAGCCGTCAAGTCCGAACTGCTAGCCCTGCGCAAGGATTCCGCCGCCCCCGGCGCCCCCTCGGAGTTGTCGGCCTTCATCGACATCCACGCGATGATTCTCGACGATCCGCAGCTCACCGAGGTGCCCAAGGACCTGATCCGCGAGCGGCGCTGCAACGCCGAGTGGGCGCTGGTGCAGCAGATGGAGGCGCTGATCGCCCAGTTCGACGAGATCGACGACGCCTACCTGCGCGAACGCAAGCACGACGTCGTGCAGGTGGTCGAGCGCGTCATCAAGGCGCTGATGGGCAAGCAGCGCCGGCTCACGCGCAAGGGCGCCGACGAGCACCTGATTGTCGTTGCGCACGACCTCTCGCCGGCCGACACCATCCAGTTCAAGAATCTCAAGATCGGCGGCTTCGTCACCGATCTCGGCGGCGCCACCTCGCACACCGCGATCGTCGCGCGCAGCCTCGCCATCCCGGCGGTCGTCGGCCTGCATCACGCGCGCCCGCTGGTGCAGGAGGACGACCTCCTGATCGTCGACGGCGCGCGCGGCGTGCTGATCGTCGATCCCGACGAGCGGGTGCTGCAGGAATACCGGCTGCGCAAGACCGAGCTCGAGATCGAGCGCTCCAAGCTCAAGCGCCTCAAGTCGGCGCGCGCCGTAACGCTCGACGGCGTCGACGTCTCGCTGCAGGCCAACATCGAGCTGCCGCAGGACATGGTGCAGGTGAAGGAGGTCGAGGCCGCCGGCATCGGCCTGTTCCGCACCGAATACCTGTTCATGAACCGCGACACGCTGCCCTCGGAAGACGAGCAGTTCGAGGCCTACCGGGCGGTGGCCAAGGCGATGGCCGGCAAGCCCGTCACCATCCGCACGCTCGACATCGGCGCCGACAAGGACGCCCAGGCGCTGCGCGGCACCGAGCGCCAGGCGCCGAACCCCGCGCTCGGCCTGCGCGCGATCCGCTACTGCCTGGCCGAACCGCAGATCTTCCTCTCGCAGCTGCGCGCCATCCTGCGCGCCTCGCAATACGGCCACGTGCGCATCCTGGTGCCGATGCTCGCTCATGTGAACGAGATCGAGCAGACGCTGATGATGATCTGGCTCGCCAAGGAGCAGCTGCGCGCCGAGAAGGTCAAGTTCGACGAGAGCGTCGAAGTCGGCGGCATGATCGAGATTCCCGCCGCCGCGCTGGCGCTCTCGCCCTTCCTCAAGCGCCTGCACTTCCTCTCGATCGGCACCAACGACCTGATCCAGTACACGCTGGCGATCGACCGCACCGACGAGGCGGTGGCGCACCTCTACGATCCGCTGCATCCCGCCGTCCTGAAGCTGCTGGCACAGACGATCCAGACGGCCAATCGTGCCGAGACGCCGGTGGCCGTGTGCGGCGAAATGGCGGGCGACCCGCTCATGACCAAGCTGCTGATCGGCATGGGTCTGCGGCAGTTCTCGATGCATCCGTCGCAGATCCTCGAGGTGAAGCACCACGTGGTCATGGCGGATGCCGAGCAGTTGGCGCTCAAGGTGGCGCGCATCCTGCGGCTCGAGGAGCCGGCGAAGATCCGGGAGCAGGTGGAGAGGCTTTAGGGCTTCGGCTTCGGTTTTGGCTCGAGCCGCCTGCAGCGCTCGGGCCGACGGGGTGCCCTGCTGCGCTCCGTGTCCCCCGGCGGACAAAGGCGAAATTCGTCCGCCTCCTCCTTTACCTACGCG
>JBLNBJ010000082.1:0-96643 GCA_050259835.1 Ignavibacteria bacterium
GGTGCCGCGGCGCAGGGTGACGTTCTTGAGGATGATCATCGGGGAGGCTTTTCGCGGGGGATGCGCATGATAAAGGCTATTGCAGACGTACAAGCGGCGCGGACGACGGCGCGATGCAAGGCCAAGAAAAAAACGCCCGACAGGGAGGTGAACCCGTCGGGCGTGAACTGACCGGATTTGGCCAGAGGAGGAGACAACGTTTGCGGCCATTCAGCTTGCCGCCTGTTGTCCATTGGACGCCTTCGTCGGGGCGCAGACAATCGAATGTGCGCAATTCGGGTTACAGGTGTGTCATTTCGTGACAGCTGGCTTGCCGGACGTCCGTCAAGCTCGACTTGACGGTCGGGACGTCGTTAGACTTCGATCCGCCGAATAACACGAACAAGCGACGAGGGGACGGCTACGATGCCTTCCGGTTTGCGCTTTCCTTACAGCCACGAGCCGCACCTGTCGGCCGACCAGTTGCGCCGGCGCTATGTCGTCGCGCTTTCGCTGATCGCCTTCCTGACGATCGCCTCGCAGTTCCTGATGCAGCTGCAGATCTCCGACCAGAGCTACGACTCGCGCGTGGTCAACATCGCCGGCCGGCAGCGCATGCTGAGCCAGAAGATCACCAAGCTCGCCTACTACGTCGCCACGGCCGAGTCGCCCGAGGCGGCGGCGGGCATGCGCAGGGACCTGCGCGATTCGCTCGAGCTGTGGCAGCGCTCCCACGCCGGCCTCCAGCAGGGCGATCCTTCCATGGGGTTGCCGGGCAAGAACAGCGACAAGATCATTGCCCTCTTCGACGCCATCCAGCCCGATTACGAGGCGGTGATGGCGGCGGCCCGGGCGGTGCTCGATGCGCCGCGGCAGGACGAATCCTTCCGGCGCGGCATCCGGAGTCTGGAGGAGCACGAAGGCCGGTTCCTCGACGGCATGAACGAGATCGTGTTCCTCTACGACCGCGAAGCAAATGCCAAGGTCGAGTTCACGCGCCGCCTGGAAATGGCGCTGATGGCCTTCACCCTGCTGGTGCTGGGCCTCGAGGCGGCGCTGATCTTCGCCCCGGCCACGCGCCGCATCCAGCGCGACATCCAGGTCCTGGCGGAACGCGAGCAGGACCTGAGGCTGCTGTTCTCCGCCAGCCCGACGCCGCTGCTGCTGATCGACCGCGAGGACCTGCGCATAGTGCACGCCAACCAGGAAGCGGTCCTCCTGTTCGGCGCGCCCATGGAGCGGCTGGCGCCGGCGCCGCTGTCGGAGTTCCTGCCGCCCGAGCGCGGGCCCAATCGCGCCTTCTTCGAGAACCTCGCCATCGGCGGCATCGTGAACAAGCAGGAAGCTGTGCTGTGCGACTCGCGCCGGGTTTCCGTCGACACGCTGCTGTCGGTGCGCTCGATCCGCTTTTCGGGCCGTCCGGTGCTGGTGCTCGGCATCACCGACATCACCGAGTTCAAGAAGGCCCAGCGCACCCTGGCCGCGGAAACGCGCCGCGTCGAGGAGAAGAACCGCGAGCTCTCGCTGCTCTACGAGATCACCAGCTACCTGGCCGCACCGGCGAACCGCGAGGCGATCTGCCGGGGCATGCTGGCGAAGCTCGGCGAACGGATGGGTGTCTGCGGCGGCGTGGTCCGGCTGCTGGACGCCGCGACGCACGACCTGCGCATCGTCGTCGGCACCAATGTGCCCGACGCCTTCCTCAGGGCCGAGGCGCGCATGCCGATGAGCGCCTGCCTGTGCGGTCACGCCGCCGCCGGCGGCGCCCCGCTGGCCGAATCGCCGGCCGGCACGCGGCTCGACATCCGCGTGCTGAACAACTGCCGCAAGTGCGGCTACGCCACCGTGGCGGCCATTCCGATCCGATCCAAGGACCAGGTGCTCGGCGTGATGACGCTCTTCTTCGAGCAGGCCCGCATCCTCGCGCCGCACGAGCTGCGGCTGCTGGAGGCGATCGGCCTGCACCTGGGCGTCGTCATCGAGAACCTCCACCTGGTGGAGCGCGAAAAGCAGATGGCCGTGTCCGAGGAGCGCGACCTGCTGGCCCAGGAACTGCACGACAGCATCGCCCAGTCGCTGGCCTTCCTCAACCTGCAGTCGCAGATGCTGCAGGAATCGTTGAGCAAGGGCGAGGTCGAGCGCGCCACGAACGAGCTTGCGCTCATGCGCGAAGGCATCCAGGAAAGCTACGACGACGTGCGCGAGCTGCTGGTGCACTTCCGTATCCGCGTGGACCAGGTGGAGTTGCACGAGGCGATCCGCAGCACGCTCGAGAAGTTCGAAGGGCAGACGGGGCTGCGCACCTCCTTCGTGGCGGCGGAAGACGCGCCCGTTCCGGCCGCGGCGCACGCGATCCAGGTGCTGCACATCCTGCAGGAGGCGCTCTCCAACGTGCGCAAGCACGCCTCTGCGACGGGGGTGGAGATCGTCATCGGCGGCGGCGCCGAGCTGCGCATCTCGGTGCGCGACGACGGCCGCGGCTTCGATCCGCAGCGGCTGGCGGACGACGGCGGCTCGCACGTCGGCATCGGCATCATGCGCGAGCGCGCGCATCGCATCGGCGCGCGCCTCGAGATCGACGCGGCGCCCGGGCGCGGCACCTGTGTTACTCTGGTCTTGCCGCAAGGCGAGCAGGAAGGCGATGAAAATGGAATCGGCGGTACGCGTATTGCTGGTGGATGACCACACGCTGTTTCGCAGCGGCATCAAGGCCCTGCTGCAGCGCCAGCCGGGATTCGAAGTGGTCGGCGAGGCCGGCGACGGCCTCGAAGGCGTCAAGCGCGCCAAGTCGCTCAGGCCCGACGTCGTGCTGCTCGATCTCCACATGCCGGGCACCTCGGGGCGCGAGGCAGTCCAGTTGATCGTGGAAGAGGCCCCGGGCGCGCGCGTCATCATGCTCACGGTTTCCGAAGACGCCGACGATCTCGTCGATTGCCTGCGCGCCGGCGCGCAAGGCTATCTGCTGAAGAACATCAACGCCGAATTCCTGCTCGACGCCGTCTCCCGCGCGGCCGAGGGCGAAGCGGTGATGTCGCCGCAGATGACCGCCAAGCTCATGCAGAACGTGCGCGCCGTGAACAAGCCCCAGCCGGCGGCCGACCACGACAGGCTGTCGCCGCGCGAGCGCGAGATCCTCGGCTTCCTCGCCCGCGGCGCGAGCAACAAGGACATCGCCCGCGCCCTCGATCTCGCCGAGAGCACGGTGAAGATCCACATCCAGGGCATCCTCAAGAAGCTCGGCATCAGCAGCCGCGTGCAGGCCGCCGTGTATGCCGTGGAGCACGATCTCGGCAGTAGCAGTTCCTAGCCGCCTGCGGCCGGCCTAGTTCTTCTGAACTAGTTCGTCCGACCTACCCTTCCAGTCCGACGCTAGGCATTCCGTAGGGGATGCCATCGTCCTTTTGCGTTCGCCGACTGTGCTTCCGGCGAATTCCGCTGGCGCGCCTTCCTCCCTACTATCCCCTACAGGACCAAAGGTCTTGACGCGATGCCCATGGATGGACGCCGCGGCCACCGGGTTCCGCTTGGCAGTGAAGTTCAATCGAAACAGCATCAGGGAGCCACAATGAAATCTCTCAAACTCTTGGCGAAAGGATGGGTGTTCGTCCTGTCCATGCTCGCCTTCATGGCGGCCAGCGCCGCACCGGCGACCGCCCCGGCGAGGGTCAAGTCGAAGGAAGACATCGCCATCGGCCAGGTCTGCATCGACTGCCACAAGAAGGAAACCCCGGGGATCACCACCGAATGGCACAAGAGCGCCCACGCGTCCGAGAAGGTGGACTGCTACGACTGCCACAAGGGCAAGGACGGCGACAAGGGCGTCATCCGCCACGAGAAGGACAAGACCGGCAAGCCGATGTACATCTCGACCATCGTCTCGCCCAAGCGCTGCGCCACCTGCCATGACAAGGAAGTGGCCCAGCAGCAGCGTTCGCACCACGCCAAGGGCGGCCAGATCCTCGCTTCGCTCGACAACATCATGGGCGAAGTGATCGGCGGACCCGCCGCGGTCAACGCCGGCTGCCGCCAGTGCCACGGCCAGGAGGTCAAGTTCGACGCCGCCGGCGAAGCGACGCCCGAGACCTGGCCCAACACCGGCATCGGCCGCATCAACCCGGACGGCAGCCTCGGCTCCTGCTCCGCCTGCCATGCCAAGCACCGCTTCTCGGCCGCCCAGGCGCGCACGCCCGACACCTGCGGCAAGTGCCACCTCGGCCCCGACCATCCGCAGATCGAAATCTACAACGAGTCGAAGCACGGCATCCTCTATCGCGCCAACGTCGGCGAGATGAAGCTGAACTCGAAGAAGTGGGTAGCCGGCGTCGATTACACGGCGGCCCCGACCTGCGCCACCTGCCACATGAGCGCGACTCGCACGCAGGGCGTCACGCACGACGTCGGCGAGCGGATCTCCTGGACGCTGCGTCCGCCGATCTCGTCGAAGCTCAACATGGTGCGCCTGGCCAACGGCGACGAGTTCGACCAGCCGGAAGGCAAGCCGCTGCCGAAGGTGGGCGACACGGTCAAGGGCTCCAAGGTCACCGAGATCCTGACCTGGGAAGACCGCCGCAAGAAGATGACCAACGTCTGCTTCGCCTGCCACGGCTCCAACGTGATCCAGGGCCACTACAAGCAGTTCGATGACGTGGTGAACCTCTACAACGAGAAGTTCGCCAAGCCCGTCGCGGCCGCCATGAAGGAACTGCAGGAACGCGGCTACATCACCGCGGCGCCGTTCGACGAGAAGATCGAATGGACATGGTGGGAAATCTGGCACCACGAAGGCCGCCGCGCGCGTCACGGCGCGTCCATGATGGGCCCCGACTACACGTGGTGGCACGGCATGTACGAAGTGGCGCAGAACACCTACTTCAAGTGGATCCCCGAGATGCGCGAAGCCGTCATGAAGAAGGACGGCAACGAGAAGGCTGCCGACGAGATCCTGGCCAAGTACTTCAAGCCCATCGACGGCCATGACTGGTACTTCAACGGCATCAACAAGGATGCCATCGAGAAGGTCCGCAAGGGCTTCGAGGAGCGCTACGGCAAGGGCGCGCTGAAGTAGCAAACGAAAGGCCCCCCGCGCGGGGGCCTTTCATTGCCCAACGTTCGGAAAGACAAACATGACTCGGAGAATCCCAATCATGCTCGCGGTGCTTGCGTTCAACGCCTTCGCAGCCGGCGCCGGCGCCGCCGACAGCTCGCTCGTGGTGCAGGGCGAGAAACAATGGGCCGAGGGCCGGCTGAACGAGGCGCGCAAGAGCTTCGAACAGGCGGCCGCCGCCGAGCCCAAATCGGCTGTCCCGCTCATGAAGCTGGGCGGGCTGCACCTGACCAACAGCGACCCCGGCGCCGCCATCCAGACCTACCAGCGCGCGCTCAGCCTCGACAGCAAGAACGCCAAGGCCTGGATCGGCCTCGGCCTCGCCTATCTGCACATGGGCCAGAAGGATCTGTCGCGCGCCGCGTTCGGCGAGGCCATCCGCGTCGACCCGACCCGCAAGGCGCAACTGGCCAGCCTGGCAGAGAAGCCGGCCGGCGGCGAATGAAGATTCATTGGAACGAGAGGAACCCGCAAACATGAAAGCCCGCATTTCCTGTGCATTGGCCGTGGCGGCGCTCGGCGCCGCCATCGCCGCCCGCCCGGCCCTCGCGGCCGACGTGGACGCCGAGGCGGCCAAGGCCCTGGCGAAGGACAACGATTGCTTCAAGTGCCACGCGCTGGACAAGACCAAGAAGGCGCCGTCGTACCAGAAGCTCGCCAAGAAGTACCAGGGCAAGGCCGCCGAGGGCGAGGCGAAGATGATCAAGAACATCACCACGGGGCCGAAGGTCAAGCTCGAGGACGGCACCGAGGAGGACCACAAGATCATCGATACCAAGGACCAGGCGCAGATCAAGAACCTGGTTCGCTGGATCCTGAGCCTCTGATCCCGAGAGCGCCGCCGGCACGCAAGGAACGCGCATGAATTCCAGAAGCCTCCCGCTGGCCCTCCTGGGCGCAGTCCTCGTCGTCGCGGCGCTCGCCTGGCCGGCGCGCGCGCAGGCCGAAGCCGGCAAGCTCGACAGCGCCAGCTGCCTGTCGTGCCACGACAGCCGCAAGGAAAAGCTCCACGTGCCGGCGGCCGGCGGCGGCCAGCGGCCGCTCGGCGCCGTGGATGCCCTCAAGTACGCGAAAGGCACCCACGGCGACCTGCAGTGCCTCGATTGCCACAGGGAGATCACCGACGCGACCGCCAACCACAAGATTGCCGCGGCGGCCGCGAAGCCCAATTGCATCACCTGCCACGAGACGCTGTGGGAGAACGTCAAGCGCGAGAAGCTGACGGAGGAAAAGTCGCGCCTCGGCCAGGTGGCGAAGAACATCGAGGCCTACCGGAATTCGTTCCACGCGCGGCCCGACAAGGACAACCCGTCGCGGCCCAAGGCCTATTGCGAGGATTGCCACAGCTCGCACGAATTCAACGTGCCGCCGCAGGGCAGCGCCAAGCGCACCGCGTGGCACAAGGAGATTCCCAAGACCTGCGGCGAGAAGTGCCACGAGGACCAGTACGAGAGCTACACCGCCTCTATCCACGGCAAGGCGCTGGCGGACGAGGGCAACGTCAAGGCGGCGGTGTGCACCGACTGCCACACGGCGCACGAGGTCCGCAACACCTCTACCGACGCCTTCAAGCTCGGCAACGTCAATACCTGCGGCGGCTGCCACAAGGACGAGCTTAAGAGCTACACCGACACCTATCACGGCCAGGTCAACCGTCTCGGCTACACCTACACCGCGCGCTGCGTCGATTGCCACGACAGCCACGGCATCCGCGCCGTCGACGACCCGAAGTCGAAGGTGGCGCCGAAGAACCGCATGAAGACCTGCCAGAAGTGCCACAGCGACAGGAAGCCCGGCATGCACGAGGCGACTGCCGGCTTTGCCTCCTTCGGCCCGCACGCCAACAGCCACGACTTCGACAAGTATCCGCAGATGTACGTCGCCACCAAGTTCATGGTCGGCCTGCTGATCTTCGTCTTCCTGTTCTTCTGGACGCATTCGCTGCTCTGGTACTACCGCGAATGGCAGGACCGCAAGGCCGGCAAGCCGGCGCCGCACATCGACTTGAAGGGGCTGCAGCTCGACGAGCACAAGCACTTCAAGCGCTTCCCGTGGGGCTGGCGCCTGGCGCACCTGGTCTTCGCCCTGGTCACCATGACGCTGGTGCTGACCGGGACGACGGCGCTGTTCGCCTCGAGCTCGTGGGCGCCGGCCGTCGCGGCCGCCTTCGGCGGGCCGAAGGTGCTGGGGCTCGTGCATCGCGTCTGCGCGGTGAGCTTCGTCTCGATCTTCCTCGCGCACTTCATCTACGTGATGCAGCGGCTCCTGCGCAGCAAGACGTTCCGTTGGTTCGGCCCGGATTCGCTGATCCCGAACTGGAAGGACTTCGCCGACTGCTGGGGCATGTTCAAGTGGTTCGCCGGCCGTGGCGACAAGCCGCGCTTCGACCGCTGGACCTACTTCGAGAAGTTCGACTACTGGGCGGTGTTCTGGGGCGTGAACATCATCGGCTGGAGCGGCCTGATGCTGGCCTTCCCGCACGTCACGGCGCAATACCTGCCGGGCTGGGTGTTCAACGTCGGCACGGTGGTGCACGGCGAAGAAGGCTTCCTCGCGGCGGTGTTCCTGTTCACCGTGCATTTCTTCAACAACCACTTCCGCCCGGACAAGCTGCCGCCGCCCGACATCGTCATGTTCACCGGCAGCCAGTCGCTCGAGGAATTCCGCAAGGACCACCCGGCCTATTACCAGCGCCTGGTCGACGCCAATGAGCTCGAGAAGTACCTGGTGGATGGGCCGTCGCGGCCGCTGAAGCGCGCCTCGAAGGTTCTCGGCCTGAGCCTCATCGGCATCGGTCTGGTGCTGCTGGCGGCCGTGGCGATCGGTTTCTTCGGCGGCTAGGGGGCGCACATGAATATTTCCAGCATCGTGGTGAATGCGCGCCGGGAGGCCGTCGACGCGGTCCGCGGCAGCCTGGCCGCCATGGCGGGCGTCGAGGTGCATGCCGTGTCGCAGCTCGGCCGCCTGATCGTCACCATCGAGAGTGCCGACCACCGGGAAACCGGTGCCGCCTTCGGCAAGATCCAGCAACTGGACGGGGTGCTGTCCGCGTCCCTGGTGTATGTGCAATGCGAGCCGGATCCGGACAGCGCATTGATCTGAGGCTGACCCACGGGCGCAGCCATTGGCAAGGAGAGACGAAATGAAATTGACTCGCCGTGAATTCGTGAAGGCCAATGCCGTGGTGGCGGCCGCAGGCGTAGCGGGGATGGCGGTGCCGGGGGCTGCGGCCCTTGCGCAGTCGGCCAAGGACGGCATCCGCTGGGACAAGGGTGTGTGCCGTTATTGCGGCACGGGCTGCGGCGTGCTGGTCGGCGTGCGCGACGGCCGCGTCGTCGCCACGCAGGGCGACCCCGACGCGCCGGTGAACAAGGGCTTGAACTGCGTGAAGGGCTACTTCCTCGCAAAGATCATGTACGGCAAGGACCGCCTGACGCAGCCGCTCTTGCGCATGAAGGACGGCAAGTTCGACAAGAACGGCGAGTTCGCGCCGGTGAGCTGGGACAAGGCCTTCGACGTCATGGCCGAGAAGGTCAAGCAGACCATGAAGGATCCCGCCCAGGGACCCTACGGCGTCGCCATGTTCGGCTCGGGACAATGGACGGTGTGGGAAGGCTACGCCGCCGCCAAGCTGATGAAGGCGGGCCTGCGCAGCAACAGCCTCGACCCGAACGCGCGCCACTGCATGGCCTCGGCGGTGGTCGGCTTCATGCGCACCTTCGGCATCGATGAGCCGATGGGCTGCTACGACGACGCCGAGCATGCCGACGCCTTCGTGCTGTGGGGCTCGAACATGGCGGAGATGCATCCGATCCTGTGGTCGCGCATCACCGACCGGCGCCTCACCGCCAGCCACGTCCGCATCCACGTGCTGTCGACCTTCAGCCACCGCACCTGCGAGGGCGCCGACAACGAACTGATCTTCCGGCCGATGTCCGACCTGGCGATCATGAACTACATCTGCAACTACATCGTCCAGAACGGCGCGGTGAACCAGGAGTTCGTGAAGAAGAACGTCGGCTTCTTCAAGGGCGTTACCGACATCGGCTACGGCCTGCGTCCCAACCATCCGCTCGAGCAGGCGGCCGGCAACAACGGTTATCCGGGGCCGGACGGCAAGCCTAAGGGCGACCCCAACGCGCACTCGCCGATCAGCTTCGAGGACTTCGCCAAGTTCGTCTCTGAATACACGCTCGACAAGACCCACGAAATTTCCGGCGTGCCGAAGGACAAGCTCGAGGCGCTCGCCAAGGCCTACGCCGATCCGAAGACCAAGGTGGTGTCCTACTGGACCATGGGCTTCAACCAGCATGCGCGCGGCACCTGGGTGAACAACATGGTCTACAACATCCACTTGCTGGTGGGCAAGATTTCCGAGCCCGGCAACGGGCCGTTCTCGCTGACCGGCCAGCCTTCCGCCTGCGGCACGGCGCGCGAGGTGGGCACCTTCGCGCACCGGCTGCCGGCTGACATGGTGGTGATGAATCCGAAGCACCGCGAGCTTGCCGAACGGCTGTGGAAGCTGCCGGCGGGCACCATTCCCGACAAGCCGGGCTATCACGCCGTGCTGCAGTCGCGCATGGCCAAGGACGGCAAGATCGGCTTCCTGTGGACCTCGACCACCAACAACATGCAGGCCGGTCCGAACGTGAACGGCGAGATCTATCCGGGCTGGCGCAACGCGAAGTGCTTCACGGTGGTTTCCGACGCGTATCCGACGGTCTCGGCGATGTCAGCCGACCTGATCCTGCCCGCCGCCATGTGGATGGAGAAGGAAGGCATGTACGGCAATGCCGAGCGGCGCGGCCAGATGTGGCGCCAGCAGGTGAAGGCGCCCGGCGAGGCGAAGTCCGACCTGTGGCAGTACATGGAATTTTCGAAGCGCTTCAAGACCGACGACGTGTGGCCGGCGGACCTGCTGAACAAGAATCCCGAGTACAAGGGCAAGACCCTCTACGAGGTGCTCTTCGCCAACGGCCAGGTCAACCACTTCCCGCTCGGCGAGCTCAAGCGCGTCAATGAGCACGCCATCCCGAACTACAGCAACGACGAGTCCGAAGCCTTCGGCTATTACGTGCAGAAGGGCCTGTTCGAGGAGTATGCGCAGTTCGGCCGCGGCCATGCGCACGATCTCGCCGACTTCGACGTCTACCACAAGGTGCGCGGCATGCGCTGGCCGGTGGTGAACGGCAAGGAGACGCTGTGGCGCTTCCGCGAAGGCTACGACCCCTACGTGAAGAAGGGCGAGGGCGTGCGCTTCTACGGCTATCCCGACGGCAAGGCCAAGATCTTCGCGCTGCCCTACCAGCCGGCCGCCGAGGTGCCCGACAAGGACTACGACCTGTGGCTGTGCACCGGCCGCGTGCTCGAGCACTGGCATACCGGTTCGATGACGCGCCGCGTGCCCGAGCTCTACCGCGCCATGCCGGACGCCCTGGTGTACATGCATCCGGAGGACGCCAAGAAGCGCGGGCTGGCGCGCGGCGACGCCGTCAAGGTGGTGACGCGGCGCGGCGAGATCTCGACGCGCATCGAGACCACCGGCCGCAACAAGCCGCCGCTGGGGCTGGTGTTCGTGCCCTTCTTCGACGAGATGCGCCTGGTGAACAAGCTGACGCTCGACGCCACCTGTCCGCTCTCGAAGGAGACCGACTTCAAGAAGTGCGCCTGCAAGGTCGTCAAGGCCTGAGGAGCCGGAGGAAGTCGAATCATGGCCATGCGCGTCGTCGTACCGGCTCGCCGCCAGTTCCTGGCCGACACGGCTCGCATGGCGAGCGGCGTCGGCATCGGGATGCTGGCGCTGGCCCTGAGCGCCCGCGCAGCCCGCGCCCTGCCGCCCACGGCCTGCCGGCCGCCGGGCGCGCCGGACGAGGCCGACTTCCTCGGCGCCTGCATCCGCTGCGGGCTGTGCGTGCGCGACTGCCCGCCGGGCATCCTCGCGCTCGCGCGGCTGGGCGACGGCGTGGCGCTCGGCACGCCGTATTTCGTCGCCCGCAGCGGCGCCTGCGAGATGTGCGAGAACCTTCCGTGCATCAAGGCCTGTCCCACGGGCGCGCTCGATCACGGCCTCACCGACGTGGCGAAGGCGCGCATGGGGCTGGCCGTGCTGGTGGATCGCGGCAGCTGCCTCAACTTCCTCGGCTTGCGTTGCGACGTCTGCTACCGCGTCTGCCCGCTGATCGACAAGGCCATCACGCTTGAGCCGCGCCACAACACGCGCACGGGGGAGCACACGATCTTCGAGCCGGTCGTGCATGCGGACGCCTGCACCGGCTGCGGCAAGTGCGAGGCCGGCTGCGTGCTGGAGAAGGCGGCCATCCGCATCTATCCGCTGGCGCTGGCGCGCGGCGAGATCGGCGGCCACTACCGCCTCGGCTGGGAAGAGAAACGCAAGGCCGGCGTCAGCCTGGTGGCGCCCGACGCCGAACATCGCTACAACCTGCCTGAAGGCCTGAGCTACGAGCAGGGCAAGGGCGTCTCGGCGGCGCCGCCCGCCGCCGGCGTCGACGCGGTCGCCGTGCCGCGGCCCGCCGGCGCCGCGAGGGGGCGGCCGTGACCGTCCGCCACGCCAACGGCGCGGGTGTCCGGGCACGCTGGGCGACCGGACGCTGGCTGGTGCTGCGCCGCCTGTGCCAGGCCGGCATCCTGCTCCTGTTCCTGGCCGGCCCCTGGTTCGGGCTGTGGCTCGTCAAGGGCAACCTCAACTTCAGCTACACGCTGGACCTGCTGCCGCTGACCGATCCCTACGTGCTGCTTCAAAGCGGGCTGGCCGGGCACCTGCCCGAGGCCCGCGCGCTGCTCGGCGCCCTGCTGGTGGTCGTGTTCTACGCGCTGGTCGGCGGCCGCGCCTACTGCGCCTGGGTTTGCCCGCTGAACGCGATCACCGATCTCGCCGCCTGGCTGCGCGCGTGGCTGCGGCTGCGCGGCGGCGTCCACGTCACGCGCAGCGCGCGCTACTGGGTGCTCGGCGCGACGCTGCTCATGGCGCTCGTCACCGGCAGCGTCGCCTGGGAACTCGTCAATCCCGTCTCCATGCTGCATCGCGGGCTGATCTTCGGCCTCGGGCTGGCGTGGTCGGTGGTGCTCGCGGTGTTCCTGCTCGACCTGTTCGTCATGCCGCGCGGCTGGTGCGGCCGCTTGTGCCCGATCGGCGCCTTCTACGCGCTGCTCGGCCGCGCCAGCCTGCTGCGCGTGGCGGCCGTCAGGCGCGCCGCCTGCGACGACTGCAACGACTGCTACACCGTCTGTCCGGAGCCGCAGGTGATCCGCGCGCCGCTCAAGAACGCCGCCGCGAGCCCGGTCATCCTGTCGTCGCTGTGCACCAATTGCGGCCGCTGCATCGACGTCTGCACGAAGGAGGTGTTCGCCTTCGGCGGCCGCTCGGCTGCCGTCGCGGACAACACCGGCGTCGCGCCTGCGGCGCCCGAATGACCAACCTTGTTCCCTCTGTGAGGAGCGCATCATGAAAAGAACCGTCACCCTCGTCCTCGCCGGTCTGCTGGCCTCGCTGATCGGCTGCTCGTCCTATCTGCCGGTGAGCTCGATGCGCGGCGCCGACGTCGCCGCCGCCGACAAGGCGCCCGACCAGAAGCGTTACACCGAGCGCCTGCCGGACGCCGACGCCAAGGCGCTCATCCCGCGCACCTTCACCGGCCAGCCGCCGCTCGTGCCGCACACCGTTGCCAAGTACGAGCCGATCACGGTCGAGGAGAACGCCTGCCTCGACTGCCACATCACCGACGAGTTCAAGGGCCGCAAGATGCCGCGCGTGGGCGACAGCCACTTCTCGAAGACGCGCAAGGAAAGCGACGGCACGCCCGCCGTCAGCATGATGCGCTGGCAGTGCAACAGCTGCCATGTCGCCCAGGCGGACGCCAAGCCGCTGGTGGACAACGACTTCGTCGGCAACAAGCAATAGCTTGCCCCGCGCCCTTACCGCACACAGGAGCCCAACATGAACCGCCATCGTCTTCCGGCCGTCTCCGCGGCCGTCGCCGTGCTCTGCCTGCTTGCTTCGGGCGCCGCCCTGGGCGCCGACGCCGAGGCGGCCAAGCAGCTGGCCAAGCAGAACAATTGCCTCAAGTGTCACGCCATCGACAAGGACAAGGACGGGCCGGCCTACAAGAAGGTGGCGGAGAAGTACAAGGGCAAGGCCGAGGCCGAGAAGCGCCTGATCGAGCACATCACCTCCGGCGAGAAGGCCAAGTTTCCGGACGGCCACGAGGAAGAGCACAAGATCGTCAAGACCTCGCCGCCGAAGGACATGGAGCAGATCAAGAACCTCGTGCAGTGGATCCTGGCGCAGTAGCCGCGCGGCGTTCCGCCCGGGCGTCGCATATGCCGCATTCGGCGACGCCACCGGCCCACTGCCGCAAGAAGTGTCCGCTGCGCGACTTCACGGCCGTGATGGCGCGGGCGGTGGCGAACCCGGCGGCGATCGAGAAGCTCACGCTGCACGACGGCGAGCCGGCCTACCGCGCCGGCGATCCGGCTTCCGCCGTCTATTTCGTGCGCGCCGGCCTCGTCAAGCTGGTGGCCGGGGCCGATGCCGCCGACGAACGGGCCGGCCGCATCGTGCGCATCGCGGGTGCGGCCGGCGTCATCGGCCTGGAGGCGCTGTTCCTGCCTTCCTTCCGCTACAGCGCCATCGCCATGGGCAAGGTGGCCGCCTGCCGCATCGCGACCGCCAACCTGCGCTGCATGCTCGACGCGGCTCCCGAGAGCAAGATGCGGCTGCTCGGCTACTGCCACGGCGAACTGGCGCGGGTCGAGGCGTGGCTGGCCGACTTCGCCGATCACAGCGCCACCGCGCGGGTGCGCATCGCGCGCCTGCTGCTCCACATGAGGGAAGGCAGGACCAGCCGCCTGCATTGCCTCAGGCATCACGACATGGCCGCGGTCCTCGGCGTCGCGATGGAAACCATCTGCCGCAACCTGACGCGGATGACGCACGACGGCCTCATCTCCGAATACAAATCCGCCTCGTCGTCAGGCTACTTCGACGCGGACATCGCCCGCCTGGAGCAGGTCGCCCATGGCGGATGAAGCGCGCAACCGGCCGGCAGTCGCCGCGGGCAAAGGAAGACGCATGGACGCATTCACGACATGGTGGAGCCGGCTCGGACTGCGGGCGCGGCTGCAGATCCTGATCCAAGGTTTGCTGGTCGCCATCCTGCTGAGCGCCCAATACTGGGTCACGCAGCGGCTGGAGCGGCAGGTGATGACGGCCACCGAGGAACGCGCGATCGCGATTGCGGACGGGGCCATCAACGGCCTCAACACGCTGATGGTGACCAAGCTCGGCGACGACGACGTCATCAGCGACAAGAAGAGCCGCGCGGAATTCCTGCGCCGCATGGGGGCCTCGGAAGGCATCCGCGAGATGCGCGTCATCCGCTCGGCGCAGCTCGACACGGAGTTCGAAAAGGGGCTGGCGGAGGAATATGCGCGCGACGACGTGGACCGCGCCGTGCTCGAGCGCGGCGAACCGCGCTACGACGTCATCCGCGGCGAGGACGGCGACGCCTCGCTGCGCGCCGTGCTGCCCTTCGTGGCGAAGAAGAACTTCCGCGGCGTCGACTGCCTCAGGTGCCACGCGGTGCCGGAGGGCTTCGTCCTCGGCGCGGCGAGCGTCACCATCGACATCCGCCAGGATCTGGCGTCGATCGCCCGGATCAACGGGCTGTTGTGGGCCGGCCAACTCGCGCTGCAGGTCTTCCTGTTCTTCGCCATCGGCGCCATCGTCGGACGCGTGCTGCGGCTGATCGGCGGCGAGCCGGCCCATGCGACCGGCATCTCGCGGCGCGTCGCCGCGGGCGACCTGGCCTTCGAGATCAGCCTGCGCCAGGGCGACAGCACCAGCCTGATGGCCAACATGCGCGACATGAAGACCCAGCTGCAGGGGCTGGTCGGCCATGTGTCGGCCAATGCCCGGCAGCTCGGGGCGTCGGTCTCCTCGGTCGTCGAGAACGCACAGCAGGTGGCCGCCACCTCGCAGGAGCAGAACCAGGCCACGGTGTCGATGGCCGCCACCCTCGAGCAGATCACGGCGAGCATCCAGAGCGTGGCGAACCACGCCAACCACGCGCTCGAGATGGCGACCGACGCCGGCACGCATTCCGGCACCGGCGCCACGACGGTGCGCGAGGCGATCGGCGAGATGAAGAAGATCTCGCAGTCGGTCGAGCTGTCCACGTCGGTGATCCGCAGGCTGGACGAAAAGTCGGCCGAGATCTCCAACATCGTCAAGGTCATCAAGGACATCGCGGACCAGACCAACCTCCTGGCGCTCAATGCCGCCATCGAGGCGGCACGGGCCGGAGAGCAAGGCCGTGGCTTTGCCGTGGTGGCCGACGAGGTGAGGAAGCTCGCCGAGCGGACCGGCACGTCGACGCAGGAGATCGCCACCATGATCGCCGCCATCCAGGACAGCACCCGCCGCTCGGCGCAATACATGGACCAGTGCAGCGAGCAGGTGCGCGAAGGCATGCGCATGGCCGAGCGCTCCGGGGAATCGATGGGCGAGATCGACAACAGCACGGGCAAGGTGCGGCTCGCCGTGGAAAGCATCTCGTCCTCGCTGCTGGAGCAGACCCGCGCCGCCAACCTGCTGGCCCAGGAAGTGGAGCGCATCGCGCAGAAGAGCGAGCGCAACAGCTTCCTCGCGTCGCAGGCCTCGTCGGCGGTGGCCGCCCTCGACCAGCAGGCGACGGCGCTGACGGAGGCGGTTCAGCGCTTCAGGGTATGAATGCCGCTCACCGGTCGAGCACGTGCTCGATGCGACGGTCGGGGACCAGCCACATGAGGGCCACGAGAACGTAGAGCGAGGCGGCGATCCAGGGCGACAGGAAAGCGCCAAGGATGGCGGCCAGGTAGAGCACGGGCGACAGCTTGCCCTTGAGATCGCGCCCGACCGCCCGCTTGAGCAGAGAATCCGGGCCTTCGCGCGCGATGATGGCCCGCTGCAGCAGCATGTAGGCGATCGCCGCCATGAGCAGCACGACGCCGTATGCGGCGGTCGGCAAGGGGGCAAAGTGGTTCTCGCCCATCCAAGCCGTCGATACGGGAAACAACGAGAGCCAGAACAGCAGGTGCAGGTTGGCCCACAGGATGCCGCCGCTCACGCTATGCACGGTGTGCAGCAGATGGTGGTGGTTGTTCCAGTAGATGCCGACATAGACGAAGCTCAGCACGTAGCTGACGAATCCCGGCAGCAGGGGCGCCAGCACCGAGAGCTCCGCGCCGTGCGGCGCCTTCAGTTCGAGCACCATGATCGTGATCACGATGGCCAATACGCCGTCGCTGAAAGCCTCCATCCGGGTCGTCTTCATGCCGCTCTCCTGGTGCATGCGCTGTTGCGAGGATAATGGCGTTTCCAGACCCGAGGAGGCCGACGTGATCGCACTCCATCACCGCACCCGGCGCTTCATCCTGCGACTCGGCGGCGCCGCCGCGCTTTCCGCCTTTCTGCGCGGCGCCATGGCAGGCGCGCCGCCCCGTCCGTCCGGGCTTTATCGGCTGCACGGCGAGGTGCTGGTCAACGGCCGCCGTGCCGGCGCAGGGCAGCCGGTCGCGCCGGGCGACACGGTGGTCACCGGCGCGGGCGCCGAGGCCGTATACATCGTCGGCGACTGCGCCTTCCTGCAGCGCGAGTCGACGACGGTGCGCTTCGGGACAGACGCTGCCGTCGAGTTCATGCGCGTGGTTTCGGGCCGCATCCTTTCCGTCTTCGGCCGCGGCGACCGGCGGCTGACCGTCGCCACGGCGACCATCGGCATCCGCGGCACCGCCTGCTACATCGAGGACGAAGGCACGCGGACCTACTTCTGTCTGTGCTACGGCGAGGCGGACATCGTGCCGAGCGCCGCGCCGCAGGAACGCGAGATCATACGGACCGAGCACCACGATCATCCGATCTACATCCATGCCGATCCGCGCATGCCGAAGTCCATGGTGCCGGCCACGGTCGCCAATCACAGCGACGAGGAACTGGTGCTGCTGGAGAGCCTCGTCGGGCGCGTTCCGCCCTTCGGCAGGCGCAGGACCGGCTACTAGGGCGCACCGGGTCGCGCAACAGCCGCCGCCCGCAGCGGCAGAGTCTATGTCTTTCGTTACACGGTAACATGGTCGCCGACGATATCTCCGGACGCGTGCAATGAAGCTGAGCAGAATGCGCAAGGCCTCCGTCGCCGCCGCGCTGCTGACGTTTGCCGTGGGCTTCGGCATCAGCTATCTGCTGGCGACCCTCGACAGCGAGCGGCGCGCGAGCGAGGAGCGCAGCGCGGCGCTCGGCGAATTGGCGGCGGTCCGCGCGCAGCTCGAAGGCGTCGTCAAGGCCACGTTCAGTTCGACCGACGGCCTGGTGCATCTGGTCGCCATCAAGCGCGGCATGGAGGCCGACCTCTTCGACCGGATGGCCCGCCTGGCGATCGGCAAGAACCCCCACATCCGCAACATCGCGCTGGCTCCCGACGAGGTCGTCAAATACCTGTGGCCGCCGGCGGGCAACGAAAGGGCGATCGGCTTCGCCTATCGTAATTCTCCCGAGCAGTACCGGACTGTGTTGCAGGCCAGGCAGACGCGCGCGTCGGTGCTGGCCGGGCCGGTCGACCTGATACAGGGCGGGCGCGGGTTCATCAACCGCACGCCGGTATTCCTCGGTGGGGAATCGGACCGTTACTGGGGCGTCGTGTCCATCGTCGCCCACGTCGACTCGCTGCTTGCCGCGGGCGGCGTGGCCTCGACAGAGCGCCTGCTGATCGCCCTGCGCGGCAAGGATGGCCGCGGCAGCAAGGGCGCGATGATCGCCGGCGACAGCCGGGTCTTTGCCGGGTCGCCGGTGACGGCGACCGTGCCGATCCCCGGCGGCGAGTGGCAGCTGGGCGCGATTCCGCGGGCCGGCTGGGCCGACAGGAGCCCGTGGCGCTCGGCCTATTTCCTCGTCGGCATGCTCAACACCCTCCTGCTGACGCTCATCGTCGGCGCCTTGGCGCTGCAGCGCGAGCGCATGCGCCTCAACCACGCAGCGCTGCTGCGGGAGATGGGTGAGCGCGAGCGCGTCGGGCGGGCACTGCGCGAGGAGCAGGAACGCTTCCGCACGCTGTTCGAGTCCTCGCCGGACCCGGTCTGGATCATCGAGGACAACCGCTTCGTCGAATGCAACGAAACCGCGGCGCGCATGCTGGGCTATCCGAGCAAGGGCGACTTCCTGTACGTGCATCCCTCCAAGCTGTCGCCCGAGTTCCAGCCCGACGGCGAAGCTTCGTTTACCAAGGCCGAGCGCCTGATGAGCCTGACGCGCGAGCATGGCATCAACCGCTTCGAGTGGATCCATACGCGGGCGAACGGCGAGAACTTCCCGGCCGAGGTGACGCTCTGCCCCATCGTCCTGCAGGGACGCGAGGCGATCTATTGCACCTGGCGCGACATCTCGGAACGCAAGCGCGCGGAAGAGGACCTGCGTTCCAGCCAGGAGCTTCTCAAGGCGGTGATCGACAGCGCGGGCGTGGTGATCTATGCCTTCGACACCGAGGGCCGCCTGATCCTCTGCAACCGCCAGTTCGAAATCGCGGTCGGCCACCGCCGCGAGCAGATGCTCGGCAAACGCCGCGGCGAGTTCATGCCGGCGGCGACCGCCGCCCAGCATGAAGGCAACGACCGGGCCGTCATCGCCGGGGGCAGCCTGCTGGAGTTCGAGGAACAGAACATCGAGCCGGACGGCGTTCGCATCTACTTCACGGTGAAGTGCCCGGTGATCGTGGGCGGTGCTCTGCGCGCCGTCGTCGGCGTCTCCGCCGACATCACCGAGAAGAAGCGCGACGACGAGAGGCTCCGCCTCGCCGCGACGATCCTCGCCACCACGGCGGAAGGCGTGGTCGTCACTGACGCGGCGGGCACGATCCTGTCGGTCAATCGGGCTTTCACGGAAATTACCGGCTATACGGAAGAGGAAGTGCTGGGCGGCAATCCGCGCATCCTCCGCTCGGAGCGCCACGAACCCGACTTCTACCAGGCGTTGTGGAAATCGCTGGTCGACGTCGGCGTCTGGCAGGGAGAGATATGGAACCGCCGCCGCAGCGGCGAAGCCTTCCCCGAGTGGCAGACCATTACCGCCATCCGCGACGAGGCCGGCCGGACCACGCACTACGTCAGCGTGTTCTCCGACATCTCTTCGCTCAAGCGCTCGCAGGACGAACTGGAGCGCCTGGCGCGCTTCGATCCGCTGACGGACTTGCCCAACCGCATGCTGTTCCAGGACCGCCTCAACCACGCGATCGACCGGGCGCAGCGGTACGAACACGCGATCGCGGTGCTGCTGCTCGACCTCGATGGGTTCAAGACGGTGAACGACAGCCTCGGCCATCCGGTCGGCGACCGCCTGCTGCAGGAAGTGGCGGGGCGGCTGAAGTCCTGCATCCGCGTCGAAGACACGGTGTCCCGCCTGGGCGGCGACGAGTTCGCGCTGATCCTGTCGAGCATGAAGGAAGGCGGCGACGCCGTCGAGGTCGTCCGCAAGATCCTTTCCGCCATACAGATCCCGGTGGAACTGTACGGCCACGCGGCGCGCGTCACCGCCAGCATCGGCATCGCCGTGTATCCGGCCGACGGCGAGAGCGTCACCGACCTGGTGCGCAACGCCGACGCCGCCATGTACAGCGCCAAGGAGGCCGGGCGCAACGGCTATCGCTTCTATCAAAGCTCGATGACCCAGCGCGCCCAGGAGCGCCTGTCGCAGGAGCGCGCCCTGCGGCGCGGCATCGAGAACGGCGAGTTCGAAGTGTGGTTCCAGCCGCAACTGGCGCTGCACGATGGACGCGTCACCGGCGCCGAGGCGCTGGTGCGCTGGCGTGACCCCGAGCGCGGCCTGGTCGCCCCGGCGCAGTTCGTCCCGCTCGCCGAGCGCACCGGCCTGATCGTCGAGATCGGCGCCCAGGTGCTGCACCAGGTCTGCGACCATGCGCGGCGCTGGCTGGACGCCGGGCTCGACTTCGGCCGCCTGGCGATCAACGTCGCGGCGCCGCAGATCGAGCGGCAGGATTTCGCCGGCCTGCTGTCCGCTGCGTTGGCGCGCGCCGGCGTGCCGCCGCGCTGCGTCGAGATCGAGATCACCGAGAGCCTGCTGATGGAAAACTCCAGCCACGCACGCGAAACGCTGCTCGCCGTCCAGGCGCTGGGCGTGACCACCGCCATCGACGATTTCGGCACCGGCTATTCGTCGCTGGCCTATCTCAAGCAGCTCCCGATCGACAACCTCAAGATCGACCGCGCCTTCGTGAAGGACCTGCCGGCGGACGCCAACGACGTCGCCATCACGCGCGCCATCATCTCCATGGCGCACAGCCTCGGTTTCACCGTCATTGCCGAAGGCATCGAAACGGAAGCCCAGGGGCGCTTCCTCACGGAAGCGGGCTGCGACGAAGGGCAGGGCTATCTGTTCAGCCGGCCGCTGCCGGCCGCGGATTTCGAGGCCTGGCTGATCGCGCGGCACGGCGTCCCGAGCTGAACCTCCGCACGCGGGGCCGAATCACGTCCCCGCTCTGCGCCGCCGCCGAACCGCCGGGGAAAGATGCGCCCGGCGGGGAGGCGCTCCCGCCGGACGCGAACTGGACCGCAGGGGTACCAGAGGAGAAGACAACCGGTAGAACCTGATCCCGCGCCAGGCCGACCGCGTCGCGACGTTCTCGCCGCGGACCGGACGGAAGTGCAGGCAGGCTTTCATGCTTTCCGCTCAGCGTTCCGTGCAGGAGATGCAGGGGTCGATGCTGTTCACGATGATCGCGATGTCGGCGACCTTGGCGTCCTGCATCATGATGCGCACGGCATCCCAGTTCATGAAGCTCGGCACGCGCCACTTCACTCGCTCGGGCTTCGGCGAATCGCCCATGCGCACGTAGTAGATCAGCTCGCCGCGCGGCGCCTCGCAGCGCGACACCGCTTCGCCGGCGGGAATCGGCGGCCGTTCGGCGGTGGCCACCGTCGGGCCTCCTGGCATCGTGGCCAGGCACTGGCGGATCAGGTCGATGGCGGTGCGGGCCTCCAGCAGGCGCACCATGGCGCGCGACCAGACGTCGCCGTCGGGCAGCACGTGCACCGGGACTTCGAGGCTGTCGTAGCAGGCGTAGGGCGCCTTGACGCGCACGTCGTAGTTGATGCCGGCGGCGCGCGCGACCGGGCCGACCACGGCGCACTCGAGCGCCTGCTCGTGCGTCAGCACGCCGACGCCCTTGGTGCGGGTGAGGATCGAGCGGTTGGTGTTGAACATCGCGATGAGTTCGTCAACCTCGGGCACCATCAGGTCGATCTGCTGCGTCATGAATTCGGCGCGCGGCGCGTCGATGTCGTAGCGCACGCCGCCGATGGTGTTGGCGCCGATGTCCATGCGGTTGCCGAACACCGCTTCCTTGATGTCCTGCATGCGCTCGCGCACCTGCATCATCTGCATGAACAGCGATTCGAAGCCGACCAGGTGGGCCAGGATCCCGACGTTGAACAGGTTCGAGGCGACGCGCTTGATCTCGTCGGCGATCGCGCGCAGGTATTCGGCGCGCTCGGGCACGGTGATGCCGGCGATCTGCTCGATCGCCATGGCGTAGGCCTGCGGATGGCTGTTCGAGCACAGCGAGCAGATGCGCTCGGTGAGCACCACGTTCTGGAACACGTTGCGCTTGGTCGCCAGGTACTCGACGCCGCGGTGGACGTGGCCGGCGTTGATGTCGACGTGCTTGACGGTCTCGCCCTCGATGTCGAGGCGGAAGTACATCGGCTCTTCGAGGGCCACGTGCAGCGGCCCGACGGGGATGGTGAAGTTGCTCATGATTGGCTCCCGGCGGTCTGGGCCATGATCTTTTCCCACAGGCCCTTGGTGCTGGCGGCGTTCGCCATGGTGGAGAAGGGGATCAGGCGTTCCAGCACCGCGCCGTCGATGCGCGGATCGACGAACAGGCGGCGCGGATCCGGATGGTTGCGCACCTGGATCGAGTAGATTTCCATCAGTTCGCGTTCCGGCCAGTCGGCGTTGCGGAACAGCGGCGTCAGCGATTCGACGTCGCCGCCGCCGGGCACGTGGATGGTCAGCGTCAGCGCGTCGCCGTTGACGTCGAAGTGGTAGGCCACCTCGAAGGCCTTGCCGTCGTTGACGACGCCGCCGAAGAACGTGGGCGGCGGCGGGGGCGTCTCGCCTTCCTTGACGGCGGGCGCCGGCGGCGCCTTCGGCTGGAAGATGGTGATGGTCATCAGGCGCGCGTCCATCGCCTTGAGCATGGCGGCGGCCGTGACGAGTTGTTCCTTGTCGGCCAGCGTGCACCAGCCGGTCGTCACGCTCTTGCTGTCGGTGGTGGTGCGGAACTGGATGCCGGCGGGGGCGGCGGCGAGCAGGTGTTGCTCGAGGTCGTTGCGAAGGATGCTCATGATGCGGCTCCACGCTCCGCCAGGGCCTTCTTGCGGCAGGCGGGGCAAAGGTTGCGTTGCTGCTCGATCTCGGCAGCGCTGAAGGGCGGCTCGACGCCGGCCGGGTTGGGGGCGGTGCTCAGGGTCTTGTTGCCGCAGCCGGTGCAGGCGACGTAGGGGATCACCTCGCGGATCGCCATGCCGAACTTCTCGCCGGCGGCATGGGCCATGTGCCAGTCGTCGCTGTTGGCGATGGCGTCGGTCGGGCAGTAGAACTCGCACAGGCCGCAGAAGACGCAGCTGTTGTGCCACATCATGAAGCGCAGGCCTTCGGGCGTCTTGTCGAAGCGGATGGCGCCGGGCGCGCACACCTGCTCGCAGGCGCGGCAGCCGGTGCAGGACGGCAGCTTGAACTGGATGCGGCCGCGCAGCCGTTCCGGCGTCCAGGCCGGGCCGAACGGGAAGGGCGTGGTGGCCGGTCCGTTGATCAGGTTGCGGGCGAAGATTTTCAGGAAGTTCATGGTTTGCTCCTCAGATCCGCTCGCGCCAGATCGCAATCGCCTGCGCCACGCCTTCGATGATCGCCTGCGGGCGCGGCGGGCAGCCCGGCACATTGACGTCGACCGGCAGGTACTGGTCGATCGGCGCATGCACGGCGTAGCTCTCGCGGAAGATGCCGCCCGAGATCGGGCAGACGCCGACGGCGACCGTGACCTTGGGATCGGGAATCTCGGCGAACACGCGCATCACGTCGTCCTTGATGCGGGCGGTGAGCGGGCCGGTGATCAGCACGATGTCGGCGTGGCGCGGGCTGCCGCAGTACTGGCAGCCGAGCCGCTCGATGTCGTAGCGGGGGATCAGGGCGGTGGTCGCGCATTCGACGTCGCAGCCGTTGCAGGAGCCGGCGTTGATGCGGTAGATCCACGGCGAGCGCACGGCGATGTTCCGCGCTTTCTCGGTGAGTGTCTGGATGAGGGTGCTCATGATTGTGTCCTCAGGCAAGGGCAACGGCGGCCAGCGAGATCAGGGAGAGAACCAGCGGCCACTTGAGGAAGAAGCGGAAGGCCTGGTCGATGCGCATGCGGCCCATCGAGACGCGCACGACCGTCACGCCGAGCAGCATCAGCACCAGCAGCTTGAGCAGATGCGCGACGAGGCCGAGCGCACCCTCGGGCGCCAGCGGGAAGAACAGCGCGATGCCCAGGCTCAGCACCACGACGGCCTTGAGCGCCGACATCAGCTTGAACAGCCCGAGCGCCGGGCCCGAGTACTCGAGCAGCGGGCCTTCGAGCACTTCGGTCTCCGCTTCCGGGATGTCGAAGGGCACGATGCCCAGGTTGGCCGGGTAGAAGGCGACGAAGGCCGCCAGCGCCGGCCACATCACCGGGTCGAGCAGGAAGGCGCCGTGCGTTTGTTGATACGCGACGATGTCGGTCAGCGAGAAGCTGCCGGTGCGCAGCGCGACCGCGGCGACCACCAGCACCAGCGGGCCCTCGTAGGCGAGCATCAGCGCCATCTCGCGCGAGAAGCCGATTGCGCCGAAGGGCGAGCCCGAGGCCGAGCCGGCCACCATCAGCACCACCGCCGGCACGGCGAGGAGATACAGCAGCACCAGCAGGTCGCCGAGGATCGGGTCGGGCGCATAGACGCCGGGGATCGGCACTTGCGCCGCGGCGAGCATCATCGAAACGACACCGACCAGCGGCGCGCCGAGGAAGACCGGTTCAGCGGCGATGTCGGGCACCATGGTGCGCTTCCGCGCCAGCTTCACCAGGTCGTAGAAGGGCTGCATCAGGGGCGGTCCGATGCGTCCCTGCAGGCGGGCGGCCAGGCGCCGGTCGGCGCCCTTCAGCGCGAGCCCGAGTGCGATCGCGAACAGACCGCCGGGGAACAGCACCACGGCGAGCGGGTAGGCGTATTGGCTGAGCATGATTCGTTTCTCCTTAAACCGGGGTCGCGTCGGCGTCGGCCTCGGCGTCCGGGTCGTAGCCGGTGTCGAACTTCGCGCGCAGCGTGCCGCGGATGGCCGCGTCGGGCGATTCGTAGAGGTTCAGCGCGCCCATGTGGCTCGCGGCGGGCGACAGCGTGCCGACGCCGCAGAGGTGGATCGGCGAGCGGATCACCGCCCCGCCGGCACGGCCGAGGCGCAGGTAGAACCCGGTGACGGCACCGAGTGCGAGCAGCGCCACGGACAGCACGCCCGGATGCCAGCCGCCGGTGCCCGGCAGCGGGCCGGTCCAGCTGACGTCGATGGGCGCCATGCCGAGGCTCTGCTGGATCGCCGCGATCGGCACCAGCAGCACGCCGGGCATCATGCCGACCACGAAGCAGCCGGCGGCCAGCACGGCCATCGGCACCAGCATGACCGGCGGCGCTTCCTCGGCGTGCGCGGCGGCCTCGCCCGGCGCGCCCATGAAGGCGGCGTGCGCGAACTTGAGCACCGCGGCGAGCGTGAACAGGCTGCCGATCAGCGCGAAGATGCCGAGCACGTAGTGGCCGGACTCGAACGAGGCGCGGTAGATCAGCCACTTCGAGGCGAAGCCGTTCAACGGCGGGATACCGGCCAGCGAGAGGCCCGCGAACAGGAAGATGGCGAAGGTGATCGGCATCCTGCGGCCGAGGCCGCCGAGCTCGTCGAGCGTCTTGGCGTGGCTCGCCACCATGATGCAGCCGGCGCAGAGGAACAGCAGGTCCTTGAGCATCATGTGATTGACGAAGTGCATCAGGCCGCCGGCGACGCCCATCGTGGTGCCGAGCGCGAGCGCCATGGTGATGTAGCCGAGCTGGCAGACCGTGCTGTAGATCAGCAGGCGCTTGATGCCGTTCTGCACCACGGCCATGGCGCCGGCGTAGATCACCGTGACGCCGCCGATGATCGCGACCGCGTACATCACCAGCGGCATGCCGGAAGCGACGCCGAGGCGGTCGAGCAGCGCGGCGCCGCCGAACAGCGCGAACAGCTTGATGACGCCGTAGGGGCCGCTCTTCAGCAGCACGGCCGAGATGTAGCCCGAGACGGGCGTCGGCGCGGTGGCCGGGTGCATCTGGTAGTCGATGCGCACCGGCAGCATGGCCGCCTTCATCAGCATGCCGACGAACACCAGCGCCAGCGCGCCGCCGAACCAGGCCGGCGTCATCTCGGGTGCGGCCTTGGCGATCGCGTCGAACTCGAAGCTGCCGGCGCCGGTGCCGAGCATCGCGACGCCGAGGAACATGAAGCTGGCGCCGACGGTGTTGAAGATGAAGTACTTGAAGGCTTCGCGGCGCGCGTCGGGCGTTTCCTCATGCACCAGCGCGACGTAGAGCGCCCAGCTGCTCATCAGTTCCCAGAAGGCGAAGAAGTTGAAGAAATCGTGGCTGCCCGCCATGCCGATCAGGCCCGCCATCATCAGCGCGAAGGCGGCATAGAAGCGCGCCTGCGCATGACCATGGGCCATGTAGCCGGTGGCGTAGAGCATGTTCAGCGTGCCGACGCCGGCGACCAGCAGCGCGAAGGCGAAGGACAGGCCGTCGTAGCGCTCGGGCTGCATCAGCACGGCGAGGAAGGCCGCGGCGATCACGGCGACGGCCAGGCGCCCCGCGACAACCACCGACCGCTTGCCCGTGAGCCACACGGCGACGGCGCCGAGCGTGGCGATCAGGGTCGCAGCGGGCCATACGAGCGTCAGGCTGGGCAGTTCGACCGGCGGCAGGTTGCCGGCCGCGGCCATCATGTTGCCGACGGCGGCGACGGCATCGAGCTGCAGCGATGGGGCGACGCCGCCGGCGACGATCAGCGCGGCCAGCAGGCCGATGGCGGCGCGCATCGAAACCGGCGCTTCCTCGACCAGCGGGCCTTCGTACGGATGGAAGAACAAGAGCCGCACGATGCGCAGGTAGTAGAACGCGGCGATCACGCTGCCGACCAGGATCAGGGCGGCCACTTCGATGCGGCCGTCCGCGGCCGCGGCGGCGATCATCAGGAACTTGCTGATGAAGCCGGAGAACGGCGGCAGGCCCATGATCGCGACGGTGGCGAGCGCGTAGCAGCCGGCGGTGAAGGGCATCTTGCGGCCCAGCCCGGCGAGATCGGCGATCTGGCGGCGGCCGGATTGCAGGATGAAGGCGCCGGCGGCGAAGAACAGCAGGGTCTTCATCACGGCGTGGTTGGTCACATGCAGCAGCGAAGCCGTCGTCGCCAGCGAGGTGCCGAGCCCGAGGATCGCGGCGATCTCGCCGATCTGCGCCAGCGTCGAGTAGGCCAGCATGCGCTTGAGTTCCTTCTGGAACAGCGCCATCACTTCGCCATACACGAGCGTGATGCAGCCGAGGATGGTGATCAGCGTGCCGACGTCCAGGCCCGCGCCGGCGAAGCGCGAGAGCTGGGTGGCGCCGAAGATCACGAACAGCACCTTCACCATGCCGAACAGGCCGGCCTTGGTCAGGATGCCGGAGAGCGGCGCGGAGATCGACGACGGCGCTTCGGGGTGCGCGAGCGGCAGCCAGGCATGCAGCGGCACGAAGCCGGCCTTGACGGCGAAGCCGGCGAGGAAGCACAGCGCGATGATGGCGCCGGCCGTCGCATCGACGTTCGCGATGCCTGCCGTGATCGCCGCGAACTCGAAGCTGCCGACCTGCGCGTGCAGCGCCAGGATGCCGAAGTTCATGACGTAGGCGCCGCCGGCGCACATCAGGAAGTAGATGAAGCCGGCGCGCAGGGCTTTCGGGGTCTGCTCATGGACGACCAGGAAGTAGGAGGTCCAGGTCATCAGTTCCCAGAAGATGTAGAAGTTGCCGAACTCGTGCGCGGTGGCGATGCCCAGCATCGAGCCGATCATCAGGAACAGGAAGAAGGTGTAGCGGTTGCCGTGCTCCTCGTGCGACATGTAGCCCCACGAGTAGAGCACCACGAGGAAGCCGATGCCGGAGAACAGCATTGCGAACAGGTGCGAGGCGGGATCGAGGTCCGGCTGCAGGACGGCCAGCACGAAGGTCGCGCCGGCCAGCAGCACGGCGTGCAGGTCGCGCATCAGCCGCGTATGCAGGCCGACGATGTAGAGCGCGAAGCCGCCGACATAGGGCAGCAGCACCAGCACGGACCAGGGCGATTCGAACTCCGGCACGCGGGCGCCATCGGCCACGCCGGCCCAGGCCGCGGCCTGGTGCAGGAAGGGCTCGGGCCACAGGCTCATGACCACGGTGACGATCGTCAGCAGCCCGATCGGGAGGCCCAGCCAGCGCGGCTCGGCGGCAAGCTCGCGAACTTCCGCGGGCGGCTCGAAGCAGACGCGCTGGATGACGCGGATGTAATAGACCGCGGCGATGATGCTCGCCAGCGTGCCGACGGCGGCCAGCAGCCACTGGCCGTGGTCGATCGCCGCGTAGAGGATCAGGAACTTGCTGAACGATCCCTTGAACGGCGACAGGCCCATCACGGAGAACAGCGCGAAGCCGAACAGCGTCGCGGACCACGGCATGCGCTTGCCGCTGCCGGCGAGGTCGTCGAGCCGTGCCGAGCCGGTGCGGCGGATCAGCCACCAGGCGGTGAGCACCACCAGGCCGCGCATGACGACCTGGTAGCCGATGTGCATTGCGGCGCCGGTGTCGCCGGTCGGCCCGCCGATGCCGAGGCCCAGCAGCACGTAGCCGAGCTCCGCGACGGTGGAGACGGCGATCAGCGTTGCCAGGTTGCGCGTCAGGAGCAGGGCGGCCGTTTCGCCGACCAGCAGGACGACGGCGCCGAGCCAGGCCATCAGGCCGGGATCCAGGCTTGCTTCAGCGATCATGACGATTTCCTTCCTTGGTTTTCAGCATCTCTTGGCGCGGGACCGCAGCCCCTCGCCGGTCTGATTGCAGTATCGGAGTCCGTGCGAGATGCCCGCAACGGAAAGTCGGCCATCGCAGAAATCGCTGTGTCAATTCGTGACAGGCGGTGTTCGATGCCCGCGAAGAGGCTGCGCGGCGGCCCGTGCGCGACTAACATGCGATCAACCCACTCCTGCGCTCGGACACTTCATGCACGAAACCGCGATCGTCACCGGCCTCATGCGCATCCTCGAGGAGAAGGCCGCCGCGCACGGCGTCGCGCGTGTCCTGCGCGTGACGCTCAAGGTGGGCCGGCTGCGTGCGGTCGAGCCGGCGCAGCTCGCCGCCTGCTTCGAGATGTTCGCCGACGGCTCGGTGGCGGACGGGGCGGAGCTC
Source organism: Ignavibacteria bacterium (assembly GCA_050259835.1). Classification (GTDB taxonomy): domain Bacteria; phylum Pseudomonadota; class Gammaproteobacteria; order Burkholderiales; family Rhodocyclaceae; genus Nitricoxidireducens. The sequence goes on from JBLNBJ010000082.1 coordinate 28,649, forward strand.
GTCATCGTCGAAGTGCCGGTGCGCGCCCGCTGCAAAGCCTGCGGCACCGAGTTCGAAGTGCCGCGCTACCGCTTCGACTGCCCCGGCTGCGGCGGCGGCGACGTGGACGTGATCGCCGGCCAGGAGCTCTATATGGAGAGCTTCGAAGCCGGTCCGCCCGACCCGGGCCCGTCTCCTCCTGTCACGAATTGACACAGGCGCACCGGCGAGCGCCGGGTAGACCTTGTCCGGCGCCGGCGTGCCGCGAATACTGGGGGCAAACCACGGAAGCCGGCCGAGCCGGCAGGAACCCCAGGAGCCGAACATGGATTGCCGAGCCGTCGAGAAGCCCGCCGCGCAGCTGTCGGACACCTTCGGGCGCAGGATCAGCTACCTGCGCCTCTCCGTCACGGACCGCTGCAACCTGCGCTGCTTCTACTGCATGGGCAAGGACGTCAAGTTCCTGCCCCATGCCGACCTGCTGAGCCTCGAGGAACTGGAGCGCCTGGCCGCGCTGTTCGTGCAGCTGGGCGTGCGCAAGCTGCGCCTGACCGGCGGCGAGCCGCTGGCGCGCCCGGGCGTGATGCAGCTCGTCGCGAGGCTCGGCGAGCGTCTGGCCGCCGGCGAGTTCGACGAATTTACGCTGACCACCAACGGCACGCTGCTCATCCGCCACGTCGACGCGCTGGCCGCGGCCGGCATGCGCCGCATCAACGTGTCGCTCGACACGCTGGACGCCAACACCTTCCGCAACATCGCCGGGCAGGGCGAACTTGCCGAGGTGCTGGCCGGCATCGAAGCCGCACGCGCGGCCGGACTGGCGGTGCGCATCAATACCGTCGCACTGGCGGGCATCAACGACCACGAGATCGACCGCATGCTGGCGTGGTGCGGCGAGCGCGGCTGCGACATGGCGCTCATCGAGCTGATGCCGCTCGGCGGTTGCGGGCGTCCGGGGGCGCGGCACTACCTGCCGCTCGATTACCTCCAGCGCCGCTTGGCGGCGAACTGGACGCTGCAGCCGCTCGACGACAAGGGCAGCGGCCCGGCGCAGTACGTGCGCGTGGCGGAGACCGGCCGTCGGCTCGGCTTCATCACCCCGATGAGCCACAGCTTCTGCCTGCACTGCAACCGCGTGCGCCTCAGCTGCACCGGGCAGCTCGTGCTGTGCCTGGCGCGCGAGGGCGGCATGGACCTGCGCGCCCTGCTGCGCGGCGGCGCCGACGACGCAGCCATCGCCGGCGTCATCGGCGCGGCGATCGCCATGAAACCGCTCGAACACGCGCTCAACCGTCGGGACACGCCGACCGAGGAAACCCGCCGCATGTGGCAGGTGGGCGGCTGAACCAACTTGAAAGCGTCATCGTCAAAGGAACAACCATGTGCGACAACTGCGGCTGCAACATCACCGACGCCAACCGGCACCTGATCCAGGCGCGCGAGCGCGAGACGATCGAAGTGCTGGAGGATCTGCTCGCCGAGAACGACAGCCAGGCCGCGCACAACCGCGAGCACTTCGACGCGCGCGGCATCCTCGCCGTCAACCTGATGTCCTCGCCGGGCAGCGGCAAGACCAGCCTGCTCGAGGCCACCATCAAGGCGCTCGCCGGCACGCTGCGCATCGCCGTCATCGAAGGCGATCTCGAGACCGAGAACGATGCCGAACGCATTCGCCGCCACGGCGTGCCTGCCGTGCAGATCACCACCGGCATGGCCTGCCATCTCGACGCCCACATGGTGCACGACGCGCTGCACGCGCTCGACCTCGACGACATCGACATCCTGTTCATCGAGAACGTGGGCAACCTCGTCTGCCCGGCCAACTTCGACATCGGCCAGCATCGCAACGTGCTGCTGGTCTCCGTCACCGAGGGCGACGACAAGCCGGCCAAGTATCCGGTGATGGTGCGCGCGGCCGATAAGGTGCTGATCACCAAGACCGACCTCCTGCCCTACATCGAGGAGTTCGACGTTGGCCGCGCGCGTGCCGCGGTGGCCTCTGTCAGGCGCAGCCTGCCGGTGCTCGAAGTTTCGGCCAAGAACGGCCGCGGCCTCGAGGAATGGCTGCGCTGGCTGTCCGATGCGCTGGCCGTGCGCCGCGAAGCCAGGCGGCGCGGCGTGCGGGCCAACGCCTATGCGCCGCTGATGGCGCGCTGATCGCAACGCGAACACGGGAGAAAGCCATGGGCCTGCTGAAATTCCGTCGCACCGAAACCTCGTCCGAAGCCAGCGCACCGAGAACGAGCCGTCCCGCCAGCGGGGTGTTCGATTGCGGCGCGGTTCCCATCAGCCCGGCGGCACTAGGGCTGCCCGACGCGCCGGGGCTGCTGCTCGCGTTCGTGCCGCCCCAGGCCGACTTCGGACGCGTCAACGACGCCTGGCAGCGGCTTGCCGGTGCCGGACGCTCGGTGCTGTCGATCTCCTCGACCGGTGCCTTGTGCGGTCAGGCCAACGCTTCTCCCTACTGCGACATGAACGGCCGCCAGGGCAGCTGGCTGTGGCTGCCGCAGTCGCTCGTCGCCGCGCACGAAGTGCATCTCGTCGACCTGCATGTCAAGGACGCGCCGACGGCGCGTGCGCGCGTCGCGGCCATCCGGCAGGGACTGGAGCGCATCAACCTGCGCATGCCGCTGTCGGCGGAGCGCAGCTTCGCACTGGTGTTCTGCGACGGCCTGTCGGCGTCCGAAGGCTTCCTGATGAAGGCCTGGTACGAGAGCCGGCGCTTCCCGTGCCTGGCGATCGGCGGCTCGGCCGGCGGCAAGCTGGATTTCAGCGGCACCTTCATCGGCGCCGGCGGCCCGGTGGTGCAGGGCAAGGCGGTGCTGGTGTTCTGCCAGATGGCGGCCGACAAGTCGTTCGCGCCCTTCAAGAGCCAGAACTTCGAGCCGACCTCGACCAGCTGGCTGGTGGCGGAGGCCGATCCGGTCGCGCGCACCGTGAAATCGCTGTTCGGCGCGGACGGCCGTCCGCAGCCGGTGCTCGACGTGCTGGCGGCGCATCTGCGCTGCCGCCGCGAGGACATCGGCAAGCAGCTAGAAGGCAAGACCTTCGCGGTGAAGGTCGACGACGAATATTTCATCCGTTCGGTCGCCGCGATCCAGCCCGACCGCATCGCCTTTTTCTGCGACCTCGAGTTCGGCGATCGCCTGCATCTCTTGCAGGCGAGCGACTTCCTGTCGACCACGCGCCGCGACTGGGACCGCTTCGTGGGCGAGCATGGCGCGCCCGCGGCGGTGCTGCTCAACGACTGCGTCCTGCGCCGCGTCGGCAACACCGCCCGCCTGCCCGAGGCGCGCTTCTTCGACCAGGTGCCGGCGGCCGGCTTCTCGACCTTCGGCGAGATCCTCGGCGTGCCGATCAACCAGACGCTCTCGGCGCTGGCCTTCTTCGACGGCCGCAACGACGCCATGGCGCGCTTCCCCGTCGACTACGCGGGCTACGCCGACCACTACGCGCAGCGTGCGCTCAACCGCTGGGAGGCGCTGCACGGCATGCAGGCGACCGTGGTGGGACGCGTGGTCGATTACCAGCACGCGGTGACGCCGCTGCTCTCCGCGCTGCCGCAGTTCGAGCATGCGGCGATGCGCCAGTCGGAAACGCTCGACCTTGCGCAGAAGAGCCTCGGCTCCATCGGCGAGGCGGTCGCGACGACGCGCTCGGCGCAGCAGCGCCTCGAGAGCGGGCTCGACGATCTCGAGCGCATCTCGAGCGGCATCAGCCAGATCACGGGCGGCATCAGCGCCATCGCCGACCAGACCAACCTGCTGGCGTTGAACGCGGCCATCGAGGCGGCGCGTGCCGGCGAAGCGGGCCGCGGCTTCGCGGTGGTCGCGGACGAGGTGCGCAAGCTGGCACAATCCGCCAAGGGCCAGGCCGATGCCACCGCGAAGAACATTCGCGACGCCGTTGAGACCATCTCGCGCATCCGCCAGGTGGCAAACGAAACCATGAGCACCACCCAGGAAATGGCGGACAAGAGCTCCTCGGCGACCGACCAGATTGCGCGCATGAGCGTCGACGCCACCCAGGAGCGCGCCGATCTCGCCGCCAGCCTCGCCCGCATGGAGGAGCTGGCAAGCGGACTCAATGCGATGCAGGCGGCGGTGGACCAGCTGACCTTGCTGCAATCACTGACCGAAAGTTGAACCAATAACAAGGAGAAACCGATGAAGTTGCTTCGCCGCTTGTTGCTTGCCCTCTCGTTCGCCGCGTTCGCCGCCGGCGCCCATGCCCAGGAATCCATCGTGCTCGCGTCGACGACGTCCACCGACCAGTCCGGATTGTTCGGCTTCATCCTGCCGCAGTTCGAGGCCAGGACGGGCATCAAGGTCCGCGTCGTCGCGCTCGGCACCGGCCAGGCGCTGGATACGGGGCGGCGCGGCGACGCAGACGTGCTGCTGGTGCATGACCGGCCGGCCGAGGACAAGTTCGTCGCCGACGGCTGGGGCGTCGAGCGGCGCGACGTGATGTACAACGACTTCGTGCTGGTGGGGCCGAAGGGCGACCCGGCCAAGGTGAAAGGCACCAGGGACGTCGTCGAGGCTTTCAAACGCATCGCCGGCAGCGCGACACCCTTCGTCTCGCGCGGCGACCGCAGCGGCACCAATGCCGCCGAACTGCGCTTTTGGAAGGACGCCGGCATCGATCCGAAGACGCTGCCCAACTACAAGGACGTCGGCGCCGGCATGGGCCCGACGCTCAACATGACGGCGGGGATGGGCGGCTATACGCTGGCCGACCGCGGCACCTGGCTGTCGTTCAAGAACCGACAGGACCTCGAGATCGTGCTGGCCGGCGATTCGCGCCTGTTCAATCCCTACGGCGTGATGCTGGTGAATCCGGCGAAGTACCCGCACGTCAAGCGCGAGGCCGGCATGAAGTTCGTCGACTGGATCACCTCGTCCGACGGCCAGGCCACCATCGCGAACTACAAGATCAACGGCGAGCAGCTGTTCTTCCCGAGCGCCAGGCGATGAGGCAAGCATGAGTTCTGCAGGCGAGCAGCGACCGGAGGAGCTGGTCCACAAGGTGATGGACCGCTGCACCAACTGCGATTGGTGCCGCGACTACCTGAAGGACTCGTCCTGCCTGTTCTTCCGCCGGCTGTACCGACTGCACGACCGCGAGAAGGCTGGCGGCCGTCCGGCCTCCGACGCCGAGCTCAAGCGCCTCGTCGATCTCTGCAATTCCTGCGGCATCTGCCCTTGCGTCGAGATCCGCACCTGGGTGCGCGAAGCCAAGGACGGCTTCATGGCGCGTGCCGGCGTGCCAGCCGTCATCCGCGTGCTCGAGGACGTGCGCCTGCTGTCGAAGCTCGGCGGCATCATGCCGCGGCTGACGAACTTCCTGCTGAAGGACGGCCCGGTCGGGCGCGGCATCCGGCGCATCACCGGCATCCATCCCGAGCGCAAGCTGCCGCGCTTTCCGGTGCAGTCGTTCGACGGCTGGGCGAAGGCCAAGGGGCTGCACCGCCATCCGCAGACGAGCGGCCGCAAGGTGGCCTACTTCACCGGCTGCACGGCGCGCTACCTGTTTCCCGAAGTGGCGAAGGCGACCATCGAGGTGCTCGAGCGCAACGGCGTGGCCGTCTATGTGCCGCCGCAGCGCTGCTGCGGCATGCCCACCATGCTCGAGGGCGACCGCCAATTCACCTTCAAGACGGCCTCGTTCAACTTCGAGGAGCTGGCCGCGGTGGTCGACGCCGGCTACGACATCGTCGCCTCGTGCCCGACCTGCGGCTACTTCCTCAAGTCGGTGCAGCCGGCCGACGCGCTGCACTCGCCCGAGTTCCGCGCGCGCGTGCAGCAGCTCGACCGCGAGGAAGGCGGCGACCTGGTGAAGATCGGCGCGCGCCTCAAGGCCGAGGAGCCGGCCTTCAACGGCCGCAGCGACCCGGCCTTCGAGCGCGCCGTGCAGCCGTCGACGATCAAGTTCGCGCGCTCGGGGCTGCTGCGCGATCGCAGTTACTTCGACAGCTTCGACGGCATCCGGCGCATGCGCATCGCCAGCCGCACCTACGACCTCGGCGAATACCTGCGCAATCTCGACGCAGCCGGCGCATTGAATCGCAAGCTGGGGCCGCTGCCCGAGGGCATGTCCTACTTTGCGCCCTGCCATCAGCGCGAGCAGGGCATCGGCCAGCCGTGGACAGACATCCTGGCGCTGGTGCCCGGCAGCGGCGTCGGGCAACTCGGCACACCCTTCGACTGCTGCGGCCTGGGCGGCATCATGGGCTTCAAGAAGAACTTCCATTCCGTCTCGGTGGCCATCGGCCGACGGCTGCGCGACAAGATCGAGGACGCGGCGCCCAGCGCCGTGCTGACCGATTGCCTCAGCTGCCGCCTGCAGTTCGAGCAGATGCAGGCGCGCCCGGTCGCGCATCCGGTGGAAATCCTGCGCGCTGCCTATCGCAGCGGCGAGGCGTCCTAGCGGCTCTTGCGCGCGGCCTCGATGAGCGCGGCGAGGCGCCGTTTCTCGTCGTCGTCGAGGCGCTCGATGTTGCGGTGCCAGGCGTAGGTCTTGTACTTCCCTTTGACGTAAGTCCAGCCGGCGGGACCATAGGCGTCGACGTCCGCCTTGAGTTTCGGGATCGACTCGACGACCGAGCGGAACTGTTCCCAGTCGAGCTGCTGCATGTCGGCTTCGAGTTGCATGGCATCCGGCGCGGTCGTTGCCGCGGCCGGCGCGGGTGGCGCCGCGTCTTCGGCATGTGCCGCGGACGACAGGAGGGCGGCGGCGAAGATGGCCGCAATGCGGGTGATGCGCGATTTGTAATGCATTGTAAAAATCGTCAGCCTCCCGTATGCAGGCGCGTTATTCGACACAAGCGACAATCGTGTCGCCATATCAAAGGAGAAACAAAATGTCGAAGACTCTCGCTGCCCTTATCGCCACCGTGTTCGCCGCCACCGCCTTCGCCGCCGATGCGCCGAAGACCGAGACCAAGGCCCCCGAAGCCAAGCCGGCTGCCGCTGCGCCCGCCGCCGAAGCGAAGAAGGAAGTGAAGACGCCGGCCGCGAAGGAGACCAAGAAGGTCAAGGCCGCCGAAGCGAAGGGCGAAGCCAAGGGCGACGCGAAGGCTGACACGAAGAGCGAAGCCAAGCCGGCCGCGAAGACGCCCGAGAAGCACAGCAAGGCCGCGCATGCGCCGGTCGCGAAGAAGACCGTCAAGACGGAAAACCAGCACGGCTGATCCTTGCCCGGCGAGAGAGTGCGGCAGCGCAGGCTGTCGCACTCTCTTCCGTTCACTCCCCCTGATTCAATATCGTCGCGGCAGCGCGCTTGCCCATCTGGCGGATCGCCGCGAAGGCCGCGAGCTGCTTCTCGCGCGGGCGCGCCTTCTCGGATTCCCAGTTGTAGATGCTCTGCGCGGAAACGCCGACCAGCTTGCCGAATTCGGCCGCCGAAAGGCCGAGCCGCTTGCGCTGCGCGGCGAGGCTCTTGGCGCTGTAGCGGATCCGGGCGGAGCCGTTGATCGGGCTCTCTTCCGCCTCGTGGCCGTTGCCGTTGATCGGTGCTGCTGCGCGCCGCGCGACGCGGCCCGACTGCGCGACCTGGCGCTCGAGGTCGTCGATGCGCCGCTTGAGCGTGGCGATTTCCGATCGGTAGCGCGCCGAATTCTTCTTGAGGTTTTCCGTTTCGCTGCGCAGCTCCTTGCGCGCCAGGCGGGAGATTTCCTGTTTGAGTGTCGACGTCAGGTTTGGCATGGCTCGATCTTTGGGGCAGTGATGGAGTGACCGATTCTGCCGCCCCAAAATTTGGCTATCAAGGGCTGCCGCATCAAGGTTATTGCGTCTTGCCAGAATAGCGGATGCGATAGATGGCGCCGGCGTGATCGTCCGAGACCAGCAGCGAGCCGTCGGGCAGCACGAGCACGTCGACGGGGCGGCCCCAGGCTTTTTCGCCTTGCAGCCAGCCGCTCGCAAAACTTTCGTACGACACCGTGTCGTTGCCCTCGAGTTTGACGACGCTGACGCGATAGCCGATCTTGCGCGCACGATTCCACGAACCGTGTTCGGCGATGAAAATCGCGTTTCGGTATTCGGGCGGAAATTGCGTGCCGTCGTAGAACCGCATGCCGAGCGCGGCGACGTGCGGCCCCAGTTGGCGCGCCGGCGGCGTGAACTCGCGGCACGGGCGGCGGCTGCCGAACTCGGGATCGGCGATATCGCCGCCATGGCAATAGGGATAGCCGAAATGCAGGCCGGGGCGCGGCGCGCGGTCGAGTTCGTCGGGCGGCTGGTCGTCGCCGAGCCAGTCGCGGCCGTTGTCGGTGAACCAGAATTCATGCGTGCGCGGATGCCAGTCGAAGCCGACGCTGTTGCGGATGCCGCGCGCGAAGACTTCCAGCTGCGAGCCATCGGGGCGCATGCGCATGATCAGCGCGTAGCGATCGGGGTCCGCCGCGCAGATGTTGCAAGGCGCGCCGACCGGCACGTAGAGGAGACCGTCAGGACCGAAGGCGATGAACTTCCAGCCGTGCGCCGTCTCGGCCGGAAAGTCGGCGCGCACGGCGGCGGGGGCCGGCGGATCGTCGAGGTGATCCAAGATGCCGTCGAAGCGCAGGATGCGGCTCACCGCCGAAACGTAAAGGCTGCCCTTGCGGAAGGCGACGCCCACCGGCATTTCGAGGTCGCGGGCAATCACCCGCAGCTTGCCGGCGCGGTGGTCCTTGTCCAGTTCGAGCGCGTAGACCTTGCCCTCGCTCATCGAGCCGACGAACAGCACGCGGCCTTCGGCAAGCGCCATTTCGCGGGCGTTGGGAACGCGCGCCAGCAGTTCGATGGAAAAGCCGGGCGGCAGGCGAATGTCACCCAGCGGCAGGTCGGCCGCGGCCGCGGCCGCGCTCGCGGCAAGCAGCAGGACCAAGCACCAGCCGGCGATGCGTGAAATCATCCGAATCTCCTCTTGCGCGGTCGGGACTTCGGGGGCGCCGCGCCCTGCCGTTCTAGCAACCGGATGTGAAGCACGCAACGGCGCGGGCCGCGGCGACTGGAACCCGCGGCGCCGTCGGGGCGTCCACAAGGCAACGGCCGCCGGCCGGCATCGGAGACGCGAAATGGGCGCGCAAATCGTCAAGGCGTGGCAATGCATCGGCTGCGGCAAGATCGAGGCGCCGCAGACCTGCGTCGGCGTTTGCCAGGATCGCCGGGTGGAATTCGTCTATGCCTCGGAGCACGCTTCGCTGCTGGCCGAGATGCAGGCGCGCCTGGAGGCGCTCGAGAAGATCGCGCGCCAGATCGCCTACACGACGCCGCGCGACGGCGAATGGGAGCGCTCCTACCGCGCGCTCGGCGAGCGCGCGCGGCGCATCCTGGCCGCGACCGTGCCGGATGACGCCGCTGCGGAGAAGACCGGTTGAACTCGCTGCGAGGCGGTGGGTCACAACGACCTCGGCCACGCTGTGGCCGCTTTCAACGGAGTTCATGATGAACAAGGACCAAGTGAAGGGCACGGCCAAGCATATAGCCGGCAAGGTGCAGCAGAAGACCGGCGAGATGACCGGCAGCACCGAGCAGCAGCTCAAGGGTGCGAAGAAGCAGGTGGAGGGCAACGTCCAGCGCGATTACGGCGACCTCAAGGAGGACGTCAAGGACACGACGCGCCGGCACCACTAGGCCCGCGCCTGTAACGAAGAAGCCCGGCTCTGCCGGGCTTCGCATTTCCGGCTCAGGCAGCCGGTTTGATCTCTTTCAGCAGCGCATCCCAGTTGATGTTGGTCTGGGTGCGCTCGATCTCCAGGCTGTTGCAGTAGGCGATCCATTCCTTGCGGCCCATCGACTGCGCCGCCGGGATCGTGGCGCGGCCGAACTCGGTGCAGGTCAGCGGATCCCACCCTTGGTGGGCGATGGCCCAGACGCTGCGGAATACCAGGTTCACCAGGTGCGCGTCGGCCTTGTCGCTGCTGATCAGCCGGTGGCGGTGGCCTTCCATGTAGAACGTGAGCTCGTCGAGGCTGATGCCCGTGGCCAGCGCGTGCAGCGAATCGCACATGAAAGCGGTGACCAGCGGTTCCTGCGCCATCGCCGCCGAGAACACCAGCGAGCGCGCCGGGTCGTCGAGATGCTTGAGCAGGGATTTCATGCCTTCGACGCGGGCCTTCTTCGCCACGGCGTAAAGGGTTTCCAGGAGCAGCAGGTATCGGTTCACGGCGGCCTCGGCGTCTGGGAGTCGGTGGCGAAAGGATACGCCAGGCGGGCGTCGGTATACTGCGGCGATCGCTTCGACGGGAATCCGCCCGATGTCCGAATCGCCGCTCGACCTGCTGTTCCAGTACTGGTATGCGTGGGCCGTGGGCCTGTTGCTGGCCGGCATCGCCGCGGGCTTCGCGCTGCGCTTCGTGCTGCCCGCGCTGCGCCTGGGCACGGAACTGGGCGACGCCGTCGAGGCGCTCAAGGTGGTCAAGGAAACGCGCGCCGACGGCAGCGCGGCGGCGCTGCACGACATTGCCGCCAGCGCCATGACCACGCCGCGGCTCGCCAACCTCTGGCAGGAATACCGGCAGACGCTGCACCCGCAGGCCGAGCGCGGCACCAGCGCCCGCGAGGCGCGCTGGCGCGCCACCACCCTGGCCGAATCCTTCTTCACCGAAGAGGCCCTGGTCGATTCGCCGCTCAAGACCGAGTTCTACAAGCACCTGCCGGGCATCCTCACGGGCCTGGGCATCATCGGCACCTTCACCGGTCTCATCATCGGCCTCATCCACTTCGACGTCTCGCTCGACCCGGCGCAGGCGCAGGTGCAACTGCGCAACCTGATCAACTCGGTCGGTCACGCCTTCTTCGTCTCGGCCGTCGCCATCAGCCTGGCGATGCTGTTTACCTGGGTCGAGAAGTCGCTGCTGACGCTGCGCTACCGCCAGGTGGAGCAGTTGCGCGAACTCATCGACGGCATGTTCGACGTTGGCGTCGATTACGAATACCTCGAACGCCTGGTGGTCGCCTCGGAGAACTCGGCGACGCAGGCGGTGCACATCAAGGATGCGCTCGCCGAGCAGCTGCGCGACATCTTCAGCGACATCGCGAAGCGCCAGGTCGATGCCTCGGCGCAGCACGCCGAGCGGCTGGCTGCGGACATCGGGCGCATCATCGGCGAGCGGCTCGGTCGCCCGCTGCAGGAAGTCGGCGCCCTCGTGGCGACCAGCGGCCAGCGCCAGGAGGACGTGAATCGCCAGCTCGCCGAATTCGTCGGCCAGATGCGCGAGAGCATGGACCGCATGCAGCGCCAGTCGGGTGAGATGCTCGAGGCGACGCTGGCGCGCCTGACCGATCGCGTCGCCATCGCCGTGCAGGCGCTGCAGGACCAGGTGAAGTCGACCGCGGACGTGCAGGGCGAGCAGAGCGAGCGCATCGCGCGCCAGGCCGGCGAAGCGGTCGGCGGCATGGCCTCGCAGGTCGAGCGCCTGATCGTGCGTTCGGTGGAGGCGAGCCAGTCCGTGCAGGCGGCCGTCGACAAGCTCGCCGCGGTGACGACAGACGCCGTCGGCGGCATGAATGCCGGCGCCGACAAGCTGGCCGCCGCGGCGACGGACTTTGCGCAGGCGGGGCAGGGCATCACCGCGACGCTCAAGGCCGCCGAAGGCGCGACCGAGACCATCAACTTCGCCGCCAACACCTTGTCGACCGCCGCCGCCGCCACGCAGCGCACGCTGGCGATGCACGCGCAGGCGCATGAGGCCTTCGCCGCGCTGGTGGCCGACTTCCGCGCCACGGTGGAAGCCGCCAAGCGCGACGCCGCGCTGAGCGCCGAGCTCGTCGACCGGCTGCACGCCGCGGCCGGCCAGCTTTCGGCCGCGCAGCGCAAGTCGGAGGACTATCTGCGCGGCGTCAATGACGTGCTGGTGCAGGCGCACCAGTCGTTCGCCGACAGCATCGAGCGCACGTTGCGCGAGAGCAACCGCCAGTTCCAGGCCGAACTCTCGCAGGCGGTCAGCCTGCTCTCGGGCGCCATCCAGGACCTGGGCGACCTGCTCGACAACGCGCCGCTGCGGCAGAAGGCGCCTTCGTGATCGGACTGCGCACGCAGCCGCGCCGGCCGCAGCGCGACCAGGCCGAGAAGCCGTTCTGGATTTCCTTCTCCGACCTGATGACGGCGCTGATGGTACTGTTCCTGGTCGCCATGGCGGTCGCGCTGATGGCCGTGACGCAGGGCCTGCAGCGCGTCGAGGCCGAGAAGCACGCGCGCGAGGAGGCGATCCGCTCGTGCATGGCCGACATCGCAAAGCTTGCGGCGAAGCCCGAGTTCCGTGGCATCACGGTGCGCGACAACGCCATCGAGTTCGGCGCGCTGGCCGAATTCGAGCGCCGCGAGCACGACTTGTCGTCCGTGCGGCGCAGCTTCCTGCGGCGCTTCGTGCCGCAGATGGTGGAAGTGGCGCGCGGCGGTGACTGCGGCAAGTGGCTGAAGCGCGTGGTCGTCGAAGGCTTCGCCAGCCAGGAAGGCTCCTATCTGTTCAACCTCAACCTGAGCCTGCAGCGCTCGCAGCGCGTGCTGTGCGTGCTGCTCGACCCGCACGCCGCCGATGCGCCGAGCCGCGACGACCGCCGCACCATCCGCAAGCTGTTCCTCGTCGGCGGCTCGTCGTTCAATGCCTTGAAGCGCAGCGCCGAGGAAAGCCGGCGCGTCGAGCTCAAGCTCGAATTCCGCGAGATCGGCGAGAAGCAGGAAGCGGCGCCCGAGATTCCGTGGGACGAGGACCCCAAGTGCCCGCTCGACCGGGCCTGAGCGGCGCGCTCGGCAAGCTGCAGGCGGAGCTTGCCGCGGCGCTCGAACTGCCGCGCAGCACGCATTGGGGCGAACCCGAGGCGATGGCGCGCGCGCTCGATGACGTGCGCCGCCGTCATGACAACGCCGCGGGCCGGCCCGTGGCGCCGGACAAGATCGCGCGCGCCGTGGCCGCCTTTCGCCGCGAAGGGCGCGTGTCCGGCTATGTTCAGTTGCGCTACGTCTGCCTCGGCTCGGCTTCGTTCGACGCCAAGGGCCACTGCTTGCTCGAGGACGCCGGGCTGCGCGAGCGGCTGTTCGACCTCGCGGAAATCGTTCCCGGCGGCCGCCGCCAGCTCAAGTGCTTCCAGGCGCTGCTGCGCAGTTTCTGGTCGTTCCCGCGCTACGGCGAAGTTTCCGCGGCCGCGAGTGTTGGGATGGAGGTGCTGCGCAAGTGGCTCGCCCGCCGCTGCGACGAGTTCAATGCAAGCCTCGAGCGCAAGCCGGCGTGGTTCGCCGTGCTGCGCGAGCACGAGAATCTGCTCGGCGATGCGCCTTGCGAGCGCTACGGCCCGGCGCTGCTGCGCGGCGACGCTTCAGAACTGCAGTCGGTGATCGACGGGCTCGCCATCCCGGGCGACTCGTGGGTCAAGCAGGAGGCGGTGCTGGCCCAGGCGCGCGCGGCCGCGGCGCTCGGCGACGCGGACTGGCAGGAGGTGCTGCCGCAACTGCTCGACATCGCGGCCGGCAAGGCCGGGGTCGACGTGTCGCCGCAACTGGCGCAGCGCTGCGTCGCGATCTACCTCGTGCGCCATGCGCGCTGCGAGGACGTCGAGCGCCACGAGGGCCTGCTCGACGCCGCCATCGCGGCCATCGGCAATCCCTGGCAGCGCCGCGCGGTCTGGGACGCGCTGGTGCTCGACGCCGACGGCAAGCCGAGCGAACTCGCGCGCGAGATGGTCAACGGCTGGCTCAAGGATTGGCTGATCGCCGAGTTCTTCCGCCTGCACGCGGGCGGCAGCGATGTGCGTCGCGTCGCCTACTGGCAACGCTACGATCCGTTCATCGCCTCGCTGTGGATCGGGCTGACGGCGAAGGCGATGGAAGCGCGCGGCGCCGAGTTCGAAGCCTTCGCGCGGCGCGCGGCCGGCTGCCTGCTGCTGATCGATGCGGCCGGCGACGACGAGAACGCGCTGCTGATCCGCATCGACGACGTGCTGGTGTTGGAGCCGGGCGGTCAACATGACGCGGCAGTGTTCCGCTGGAGCGGCCTGGACGGGCGGTTGGTGCGGCGCCTCGGCTCGGCGCGCGACACCAAGTATTTCAGCCTGAGCGGGCTGATGGCGCAGGCGCCGCTGGCGCGGCTCGCGCATCGCGACCAAGAAAAAACCGGCTCCCCATGGGAGAGCCGGTTCGATCGGTTCCTGCGGCCGCTGCTGCTGCGCGGCTAGCCGCCGCTGGCCTTGGCGAGCGCCTGCTCCAGCTGGGCAGCCGGCACGTAGCCGGGCACGCGGCTGCCGTCGGTGAAGAAGATGGTCGGCGTGCCGTTCACGCGCAGCTTGCGCCCGAGCGCCACGACCTTCTCGATGGGCGCCTCGCACTTGCCGGCGGGCGGTTCGATGCCGTTGATCATCCAGTCGTTCCAGGCCTTCGCCTTGTCGGACGCGCACCAGATGCCCTTCGACTTCTCGACCGAATCCGGCGAGAGGATCGGGAACAGGAAGGTGTAGATGGTGACGTCGGTCATGCCCTTCATCTCGTTCGCGAGCTTCTTGCAATAGCCGCAGTGCGGGTCTTCGAAGGTGGCGAAGACGCGCTTGCCATTGCCGCGCACCTGCTTGACGGCGAGATCGAGCGGCAGGTCGGAGAACTTGATCTGGGCCAGCTTGTTCTTGCGTTCCTCGGTGAGGTTGCGGCGCGCCTTCGGATCGATGATGTCGCCGATCACGAAGTAGCTGCCCTTCTTGTCGGTGTAGAGAATGTCGCCGTTGACGATCACCTCGTAGAGGCCCAGCACGCCGGCATCGCGCACGCTGTCGACCTTGGCGCCCTTGCCGAACGAGGCCTCGACGGCTTTCCTGATCTCGGCGTTGTCCGCGCCCTGGGCCTGGGCGGCGAAGGCGCAAAGGGCGGCGAGGACGCCCAGCAGCATACGAATCTTCATGAACTCTCCGTTGGTTGTCGTCAGCCCATCGCGTAGCGGGCCAGCGCGTCGCGTACGAAGGGAAGTCGGTTGGTCAGGCTCAGGCCGAAGTTGCGCAGCAGGGAAACGGGCTGGCCGCGCTGCGCAAACAGCTTCTGCAGGCCATCGGTGACCCATTGTAGCGCGACGACTTCCTCCCGGCGGAGCCGTTCGTAGCGCGAAAGCCAGCGTTCGTCGCCGCAATCGACGTGCTCCGGACGCGCTTCGAGCACCTCGGCCAGCACGCGCGCATCCTGGAAGCCGAGGTTGATGCCGTGGCCCGAGAGCGGGTGGATGGTGTGCGCGGCGTCGCCGATCAGCGCCAGGCGCGTCGCGACGGCGTGAGGCGCGCGCATCAGGCGCAGCGGGAAGGCCGCGGGCGGCGTGATGAGTTCCAGCATGCCGAAGCGATGCGCGCCGGCGGCGGCGACGCGCGCGCAGAGCGACGCGGCGTCGAGCGCCAGCAGTTCGCGCGCGTGAGCCGGCGGCGTGGCCCAGACGATGGACATCAGATTGCCGGGCAGCGGCAGATGCGCGAGCACGCCGTCGGCGCCGAACCACTGGCAGGCGATGCCCGCCGTCGGGCGCGCGCAGGCGAAGTTGGCGACGACGCCGTGCTGGCCGTAGGGATGGAAGTTCACCTCGATGCCGGCCGCGGCGCGCGTCCATGAATCGGCGCCGTCGGCGGCGACGATGAGCTTGGCCGTCAGGGCGCGGCCGTCGTCTAGATGCAGCGTGGCGCGGTGTGCATCGAAGGAGAGCGCCGCGGGGCGCGCGGGGCAGAGGAGCGTGAGGTTGCGCTGCTGTGCAGCGGCGTCGAGCAGCGCCTGCTGCAGCGGCGACGATTCCATGATCCACGCCAACGCGGGCACGCCGCTCGCGCGCGCCGAGAAGTCGAGCCGCCCGCCGTCGTCGCCGAAGATTTCCATCGCGAGGATCGGCGCAATGCGCGCCGCATCGAGGCGCTGCCAGACGCCGAGCGCCGCGAGGAAGCGCACGTTGGCCGGGCTCACCGCATAGATGCGCGCATCCCAGCCGGGCGCCGGTTCGAACCTGCGCCCTTCGACGAGCGCAACGCTCAGCCGCGCGGAGCGCAGCGCCACCGCAAGCGAAAGACCCGCCAGACCGCCGCCGACGATCGCCACGTCGAAGTCCATGCCTTTCCCTCCGCGCAAAGACGAACGGCCTCCGCAAGCGGAAGCCGTTCGATACGTCGCGAAGATCGTAGCACGCCGGACTGTGCCGGCCTGCCGCCCTTAGGCCTTGGTGCTGATGATGCTTCCGGCCGGCGGGATGGAGTCGGTGAGGACGGTCGTGGGGTCGGGGTTGGCCACCGTGATCGACAAGGGGATCGAGGTGTCGGCGGTGGTGGTCGGGGTGGTGGCGGCCGCGTTGGTGTCCGTGGTCGTCGCGGTAGTGCCCGTCGTCGTGGTTGGCGTGGTCGTCGCCGTAGCTGCTGGTGACGTGCCGGTCGGGGAGGGCGTTGCGGTGACCGGTGCCGGGGTATCCGTCGTGTTGGGAGCGGTCGTCGTCGCGGTGCTGGTGGGAGTTGTGTCCGTAGCCGCAGGAGCGGTAACGACGGTGCCCGTGGCCGGATCGGTCGTGGTCGTGCCCGTCGCGACCGGCGTGTCCGTCGGCGTCGTGGAAACCGGCGTTGTCGTATCGCCGGTCGATCCGGTGGTCGGCGTCGTGTCGGTGGTCGAGATCGTGCCGGTCGTCGGCGTCGGGGACGTGGTGTCGCCGCTCGTCGTCGTATCGGTCGGCGTCGTCGCAGGATCCGTGATCCCGTGGTTCTCGCGATAGCGCGCGATGTTCGCTTCGATATGCTGCAGCGCGTTGGCCTGCCCGCGCGTCATGCTAGCCGGCGCCATGCTCTGCAACCGCGCCAGCACGTTCTGCAGACCTGCCGGCACGGAAGGCTGCGCAGCGACGGACGTCGTCTCCTGGCCGGTGCCAGTCGTCTCGTCAGCCGAAGCAACAGAAGTCCGGCGGGCGCCCGCCGGCTGAACGTCGCGCGTGATCGGCGACATGTTGGAATGAATTTTCATCGAGGACTCCTTGGGGGAAGGGGAAGTCCTCGGTTTCTAGCAAGGCGGCAGGGCGGTGCGATAGCGTCGCCGGGAGACGACGGCCCCGCCGATCGCTCCTGAGGCGCTGAGAATGTTGAAGGCCCTTCATGCTAAGTACCGGCACCCCCCCCCGAAGAGTTGGGAACCGCCGGTGTGGCGGGAACCGGTACAGCAAGAGGCTAAGCCGCTGAGCCAACGCCCCCCCATAAACAACTACTTAAACTTATCGATATGGAACCTGAGACCGGCGCACAACCGTAGAACTGGAGAAACCGAGCTTGGTTAGCCGATATCGGACATTCCATATCGACCCAGATGGGTTTGCAACTTTCGGCCCGAGAATTATCTCGGATCCCGTTTTCTGAAACAAAAAGGGATTGGTTTCGCAATACAGATGTCCTGGAGTGCGCTCATCCAATTGCACTCGCGGATTATCAAGGCGCATTACTGCTAACGCTCGCGCTTCCTTTTCTGTTGAGTATTGTTCATCCTTAAACAAGTAAAGAAGCTCCAGCATAATTGCTGTTGCGCAGGACGCTATTTGAGGCCAGGTATCTTCGGAAACTTTTTTCTCCAGTTTGCAAATTTGCTGTATTGGCTTGCTCAGAGCGTTGGGGGGCGGAAACTCGTTCCGTTTCCCAAGCGTGTTCCGCACCAGCAAAACAAAAAGGGCCTGACGCAATCGCCAAGCCCTTTACGGAGTGTCTGGTGGTGATGGGGGGACTTGAACCCTCGACCTACGGATTATGAATCCGTCGCTCTAACCAGCTGAGCTACATCACCGAGTGTTTGGTAGGGGCAGTAGGAGTCGAACCTACGACCAACTGATTAAGAGTCAGCTGCTCTACCAACTGAGCTATACCCCCGTAGTTCGTTTGGTGGGTGGTACAGGATTTGAACCTGTGACCAACTGGTTAAAAGCCAGCTGCTCTACCGACTGAGCTAACCACCCAACGAAAGCGCGCGATTATAACGGGGCTCGGGGTGCTGCGCAACCCGGTCCGCGGGGCCGGGGTTTCAGGCCTCCTGCATCATCCGCCAGTACTGGTATTTCATGGTCGCGGCGGCGCCGGCGACGATGGAGACCAGGGTCAGCACCGAGCCGACGGCCAGGGTGGAGACGCCGGTGATGCCCTGGCCGACCGTGCAGCCCATGGAGAGCACGCCGCCCACGCCCATCAGCACGGCGCCGAAGGCGTGGTTGGCGAAGTCGCCGGCATTGACGAACCATTCGATGCGGAAGCTGCGGCTCGCCAGCGCGTAGATCAGCGAGCCGACGATCACGCCGGAGAGCGCGGCGATGCCGAAGTTGATCAGCGAGAAGTTGGTCGGCGCCATCACGTAGCGCGCGGCGTCGCCCATCGGGCTGATGAAGGTGAAGGACTGCACTTCGACGCGCGAGGGCGGCACGTCTGCCATCTCGGCCCATTCCTTCCATTCGGCGCCCATGGCGCTGCCGGTCAGGTACCAGCCGATCACCACCGCCAGGCCGATGACGACGCCGGCGATGATGTTGTCGCGGTTCTCGCGGAACTCGGCCGAGGCGAAGATGTAGGCGAGCAGGCCGGCGAGCACCGCGACGCCGACGGCGACGTGCAGCGAGTTCGGCTCCGCGCCGACCAGGCCGGCCAGGATGCCGTAGAGCGTCTGGTTGGCGATGCCCATCTCGCCGAGCTTGATGGTCCAGGGCGACATCCAGCTGTCGAAGGCCAGCGCGTAGAAGTTGGTCCAGAGCATCAGGTAGGCCATGGTCGAGGCGATGGCCAGCACCACCAGCGACTTGAGGTTGCCGCCGCCGATGCGCACCAGCGTCTTGTTGCCGCAGCCGGAGGCGAGCGTCATGCCGATGCCGAACATGAGGCCGCCGAACAGGTTGCGCAGCCAGGCGAAGTTGGCGGTGCGGTAGGGCGGGAAGGTCGAGCCCGAGAGGTTGATCTTGCCCATGGCCTCGAGCGCCAGCACGCCGGCCATGGCGACCGCGATGGCGAGCAGCCAGGAACGCAGGCGGCCCTTGTCGTCCATGTTGACCCAGTCGGAGACCGCGCCCATGGTGCAGAAGTTGGTCTTGTTGGCGACGGCGCCCATGACGGCGGCAACGACGAAGACGGACAGCAGGATCTGCTGGTGAATGCCGAATTCCATTTTGATTTCCTCCTCAGGACGGGCTCTGGCGGCCCGGGCGCGATTCTCTTATGAATAGGCGCAGCAGGAAAATCAATAATCCTTGGTCATGGATTACGGCGTCTGATGATAGCGGGTCGGGTCCGCCAGCCCCGCCGCTTCGAAACCCGCGCGGCGCAGCCGGCAGGAGTCGCAGGTGCCGCAGGCGCGGCCTTCGGCGTCGGCCTGATAGCACGACACCGTGAGCGCGTAGTCCACGCCCAGCGCAGTACCGCGCCGCACGATGTCGGCCTTGGTCAGGTCGATCAACGGCGCGTGAAGCTTCAGCTTGTGCCCTTCCACGGCGGCCTTGGTGGCGAGGTTCGCCATGGCCTCGAAGGCGCGGATGTATTCGGGGCGGCAATCCGGATAGCCCGAGTAGTCGACGGCATTCACCCCGACGAAGATGTCCTGCGCGCCGAGCACTTCGGCCCAGGCGAGCGCCATCGAAAGCATGATGGTGTTGCGCGCCGGCACGTAGGTGACGGGGATGCCGGGCGCGACGCCGCCGGTCGGCACGGCGATCGAGGTGTCGGTGAGCGCCGAGCCGCCGAACTGGTTGATGTCGATGTGTACGACGCGGTGCGCGCGGGCGCCGAGCGCCTGCGCCACGCGGGCGGCGGCGGCGAGTTCGGCGACGTGGCGCTGGCCGTAGTCGACCGACAGGCAGTGGCAGTCGAAGCCGTCGGCGGCGGCGATGGCGAGCGTGGTGGCGGAATCGAGGCCGCCGGAGAGCAGGACGACTGCGGGTTTCATTTCAACCATTCTAGCGGGCGCGCTCGTTGCCCCAGAGCAGCTTGTGCAGCTGGAGCTGGAAGCGCACGGGCAAGCGGTCCCGCAATATCCATTCGGCGAGTTGCGCCGGATCGAGCTGCCCCTGCACGGGCGAGAACAGCACGGTGCAGCGCGCGTCGAGGCCGCGCTCGCGCAGCACGCCCTTCGCCCATTGGTAGTCGGCTTCCGAGGCGAGCACGAGCTTGAGTTCGTCGTGCGGCGTCAGCAACTCGAGGTTCTCCCAGCGGTTCTTCGCCGCTTCGCCCGAGCCGGGCGCCTTCAAGTCGACGATGCGCGAGACGCGGGCGTCGACGCCGCCGATGTCGAGCGCGCCGCTGGTCTCGAGCGACACCGAATAGCCGGCGTCGCACAGGGCGGCAAGCAGCGGCAGGCAGGCCTTCTGCGCCAGCGGCTCGCCGCCGGTGACGCAGACGGTCTTGCAGCCGAAGGCGGCGATGCGCTGCATCACCTCGGCGAGCGGCAGCGCTTCGCCGCCGCTGAAGGCATAGGCGGTGTCGCACCAGACGCAGCGCAGCGGGCAGCCCGTCAGGCGTACGAACACGGTGGGCAAGCCGACCCGCGTCGACTCGCCCTGCAGGGAATGGAAGATTTCAGTGACGCGCAGGACTGCGGCGTCGGGACCGGCGTTCACTTCTTCTTGCCGGCGGGCAGGCTCTTCAAGCGCGCCTTGGCCGAAGCGGCGGCGTTGGTGGAGGGATACTTCTGCACCAGCGTCTCGAGCGTCTTGCGCGCGGACTTCGCGTCGCCGCCTTCGATCTGCGCATTGCCGGCCGCCAGCAGCGCGTCGGGCGCCCGGGCGTCGTTGGGCCAGGTGGCCGCGATCTGGTTGAACAGCTCGGCGGCGCGGCCGTAGTCCTTGAGCTGGTAGTACGAAGACGCGGCCCAGTAGTTGGCCGAGGGCAGCAGGCTGCTGTTCGGATAGGTCTTGACGAAGGACTGGAAGGCGGCGAGCGCCTCCTTGTACTTCGCGCCCTTGAGCAGGGTCAGCGCGGCGTCGTAGTCGCGCGTCTCGCTGGCCGGGTCGGCCTTGGCCGCCGGCGCGGCCGCGCCGTTGTCGGGCTTGGCGTCCGCCGCCGGGGCGGCGGCGACCGGCTCGAGCTTACGCAGCCGCGTGTCGAGGTCGATGTAGAAGTCCTTCTGGCGCTTCTGCGCGGCCTCGAGCTCGTTGGTGATCACCTCGATCTGGCCGCGCAGGGTGGCGAGGTCGGAACGCAGCGACTCGATCTGGTTGGCGAAGTCGATCTGGTTCTTGGCGCTCTGGTCGGTGCGCTCGACCAGGGTGTCGAAGTCCTTGCGCAGCTTCTCGATGCGCAGGCGCGCCTCGTCGTCGTCGAACAGGCCGGCGCGGGCCGGCAGCACTGCCAGCCCGAGCGCGAGTGCCATGAGAACGCGGAGGAGGCGGGCGCCGCGCATGTCTTAGAACTCCTTCGTCGCCGAATGCAGGATGTCGGCGCGGCGGTTCTTCGCCCAGCACTCTTCGTTCGATTCGCCGCACACCGGCTTTTCCTTGCCGAGGCTGACGGATTCGACCTGGTCTTCGCGGGCGCCGAGCAGGGCGAGCGCCTTCTTCACCGCTTCGGCGCGCTTCTGGCCGAGCGCGAGGTTGTACTCGCGGCTGCCGCGCTCGTCGGCGTTGCCCTGGATCAGCACCTTGAACTGCGGGTTGGAAGCGAGGAACTTCGCGTGCGCCTCGATGGTGGGCTTGAACTCGTCCTTCACGACGTACTGGTCGTAATCGAAGTAGACCGAGCGCTTGTAGAGCGGGCTGCGCGGGTCCTTGAGGCCGGCGATGCTGAAGGGCTCGAAGTTGCCTTCGCCGACGCCCTTGGCGGTCGGCGTGCGGTCCTCGACGCCGGCCGGATTCTGTTCCGGGGCGGGGGGCTGCGAACTGCAGGCGGCGAGCAGCAGGGCTGCGATCAGGGCAATCGAATAACGCATGGTCTTTTCTCTCCGTAGGTCTATTTGCCGAGCGGGCCCCACGACGGTTCCCGTACATCGGCGGCTTGTACCGAAAGCTTTTGCTTGACGCGTCCGTCGGCGGAAACGGCGGCGAGCACGCCGCGATTGCCGACTTCGGTCGCGTAGATGATCATCCGGCCGTTGGGCGCCCAGCTGGGCGACTCGTCCTTGGCGGAATCGGTGAGGATCTGCGTCTGCTTGGAGGCGAGATCCATCAGCGTGAGCTGGAAGCGGCCGCTGTTGCGCGACACGTAGGCGAGACTCCTGCCGTCGGGCGAGGGCCGCGGCGTCACGTTGTAGCTGCCTTCGAAGGTGATGCGCTGCACGTCGCCGCCGCCGGCCGGGATGCGATAGACCTGCGGGCTGCCGCCGCGGTCCGAGGTGAAGTAGATGAACTGGCCGTCGGGCGAGAACGAGGGCTCGGTGTCGATGCCGGAGGAACTGGCGATGCGCGTCACGCCGCTGCCGTCGGCGTTGACCAGGTAGAGCTGCGAGTTGCCGTCCTTGGTCAGTACCACGGCGAGCCGCTTGCCGTCGGGCGCCCAGGCCGGCGCGGAGTTGGAGCCCTTGAAGTTGGCGGCGACATGGCGGCGACCCGTGGCCAGGTCGTGCACATAGACGACCGGCTTCTTCGCCTCGAAGGAGACGTAGGCCAGCTTGGCGCCGTCGGGCGACCAGGTCGGCGAGATGATCGGCTCGCGCGAGGCGAGCGCGGTCTGCGCGTTGCCGCCGTCGGCGTCGGCGATCTGCAGTTCGTACTTGCCGGTGCTCTTGACGACGTAGGCGATGCGCGTGGCGAAGATGCCCGGCTCGCCGATGAGCTTCTCGTAGATGAAGTCGGCGATGCGGTGGCCGGTGCCGCGCAGCTGGCCGCTGGTGTGCATGAAGCCCTGGCCGCCGAGCGGGGCCTGCTTGAGCACGTCGTAGACGCGGAAGCGCGTCTCGTAGCGGCCATCGGCGCCCGGCGCCACGGTGCCGACCGCGAGGGCGTCGGCGCCGCGCGGCTTCCATTCGTCGTAGCTGATCGTCGCGTTCTCGGGGATCGCCTGTCCGCGGGTGTCGACGAGCTTGAAGAGGCCGCTGCGTTCGAGGTCGGTGCGCACCACCGAGGTCAGGGCTTGGGAGACGATGCGCTCGCCGGTGAAGTCGGCGATCGCGATCGGGATCCGGTTGGCGCCGGCACCGGTGATCTCGACGGTCAGCTGCGCGTGCGCGGCGGAGGCGGAAAAGGCCAGCAGGCCAAGCAGATAGCGTAATTTCATAGGCGCGGAATTATACCCTTTCACTCTTCGAGAGGCCGGAAGCGCAGCACCAGAATGCGGCTGAACACGCTGGGGTCATCGGGCTTCGGCAGCGGATCGGACTTGCGGATGGCGCGTTCGATCGCGCTGTCCAGCGCCGGGTTCCCCGTGCCCTGCTTGAGGCGCGGCTCGCCGACGATGCTGCCGTCGGGCAGCAGGGTGATCTCGTAGATGGCCTCGGGATTGCCGCTGGCATTCCCCGGCCGCACGATGTTGTGCTTGATCTTGCTGGCAATGCGGTCGGTCCAGGCGGCGACGGCCTTGCTGCGCGCGGAGGAAGCGGCCGCCGCCTGGGCGGCGTCGCGCTGGGCCAGTTCCTTCTCGATCGCGCTTTGCAGGTTCTGGTTGGTGCGCGGCTTCTCGGCCTTGAGGTCCTCGAGGGGATTGAAGGGCGGAGGCGTTTCCTTGGGCTTCGGCTTTTCCTTGATCGCGATGTCGGGTTTGGGCGGCGGCGGCGCCGGCTTCGGCTCGGGCTTGGGTTCAGGTTTCGGCTGCGGCTTGGGTTCCGGCTTGACCTCGGGCTTGGGCGGCGGCGCCGGTTCGGCGGCCGGCGCGACCGGGCCCGGCCGCACCAGTTCGACCTCGATCGCCTCGGGCCGCTCCGACTGCCAGCGCACGCCGAAGATCAGGAAGACCGCGAGCGCGACGTGGACAGCGATGGCCAGCGCGATGGAGATGCGCTTGCCGGGCGAAGGCCGTTTGCGCTCGAGGTGGTCGTTCATTTGCGGCCCGGCTGAACCAGCAGCCCGATCCTGGCGACCTGCTGGCGCTGCAGCTCGTCCATGACGTTCAGCACGGCTTCGTAGCGCACGCTCTTGTCGGCGGCGATGACCACCGCCTGATCGGGGTTCTTCGCCTGCGCCGCCTTGATGCGCTGGGCGAGATCGCTGCTGCCGACGGTGACTTCGGCGCCGCCGAGCGCGCGGTCCTTCATGGTGATGCTTTGGTCGGCCTTGATGGTGATCTCCAGCGGCGCCACCGGCGGCTGCGAACTCTTGCCGATGCTCGGCAGGTCCACCGTGCCCGGTTGGATCATCGGCGCCGTCACCATGAAGATGACGAGCAGCACGAGCATCACGTCGATGTAGGGAACGACGTTGATCTCGTTTTTCAGGCGCCGCTGGCGCATTACTTGAGCTGCCTTTGCAGGATGTTCGAGAACTCCTCCATAAAGCTCTCGAAGCGCACGGCGATGCGGTCGGCGTCGTGCGCGTAGCGGTTGTAGGCAACCACCGCCGGGATGGCGGCGAACAGGCCGATGGCGGTGGCCACCAGGGCCTCGGCGATGCCGGGCGCCACCGCGGCCAGCGTCGCGGAAACCATGCTGGCCAGCCCGCGGAACGAATGCATGATGCCCCACACCGTGCCGAACAGGCCGACGTAGGGCGAGACCGAGCCGATGGTGGCGAGGAAGGACAGGTGGGCCTCGAGGTCGTCGATCTCGCGCTGGTAGGTCGCGCGCATGGCGCGCCTCACGCCGTTCACGATGGTGGCCGGATCGAGCGAGCGCTGGTTGCGCAGCTTGGTGAACTCGCGGTAGCCGGATTCGAAGATGCGCTCGAGCGCTCCCGTATGGTGCCGGTCGTTGACCGCGCTCTGGTAGAGCGTCTCGAGGCTGCCGCCGCTCCAGAACTCGCGCTCGAACTGGTCGGTCTTGGCGCGCGCGTCGCGCAGCTCGAACCACTTGCGGAAGATGAAGTACCAGGAAGCCACCGACACGAAGGTCAGCAGCGCCAGCACCAGCTTGACGACGAGGCTGGCGTTGGCGACCAGTTCGACGATCGACAGGTCTTGGGTAACGTTCATGTCGCCTCCGCAGGGCCGCCCCAAGGAGGCAACATGTCAACTGGCCGGAAGCCGCGAAGCGGCTGAACCGAGGTCGCCCCTTTCCATTGGAAAGGGGACGGGGGATAGGTCGTCATAAGAGCGCCTTGAATTTGTCGTGAATCTCTTTTGGCATCGCGGCGGCCTTGCCGCGCCGGGGATCGAAGCAGGCAACCCGTATTCTCGCATCCAACAGCAGGTCCTCGCCACGCTCTATGCGTTGGGCAAACACGACCTGCGCGCGGCCGAGCGATTCAATCGTCGACAGGACTACCAGTTCGTCGTCCAGCCGCGCGGGCATGAGGTACTCGGCCGACAGCGAGCGTACGGCGAAGGCCACGCCCTGCTGCAGCAATACGGATTGCTCGAAGCCCAGGCTGCGCAGGCATTCGGTGCGCGCGCGCTCCAGGAAGCGCAGGTAGCCGGCGTAGTAGACGACGCCGCCGGCGTCGGTGTCCTCGTAATAGACGCGCACGCCGAAGCGCAGCGCGGGGCGGTCGAGCCGGGCCTCGCTCATGGGGTCTCCTGGCCGGCGAACGGTGATTCGGGCGCGCCTTCGATCCTGTCGAGCTGGAAGCGCCAGGTGCGCGTGAGGCGCCAGCCCCACAGCGGCACCTGCGGCTCGGTCGGCAGCGTGATGTCGATGCGCGTCGTGGCGGCGCCCTTGGCCGCATCCTCGGTCACGGTGCGCCGCACCTCGTCGTACATTCGGGTGCGCAGCTCGGATGACAGCTCGGCCTGGCCCAGCGTGCGCATCAGGTCGTATTTGACATGCAGGTAGAGCGCGTTGGCCCGCTGGCTCACCCAGCGCGCGGCGCCGTCCTCGGACCAGGCGACGCGCGCCGCGTCGGAATGCGCGATCGGCTGCAGCAGCGTGCCCGGGAAGCTGCCCTGGCGGCAGCCGCGCAGCCGGGCGAGCCGGTAGTAGAGGTCGTCGTCGTCGCCGCCCCAGGAACGCAGCACTTCGTCGTAGCCGCCGATCGCCGCGAAGTCCTCGCGCGCCACGATGCAGGTGCCCCACGCGTCCGGCGCCAGCGGCACCGGGCGGTAGAAGTGTCCGGGCACCAGCGTGGGCAGGACCTCCTGCGCGAATTGTGGCGCCAGCACGATGTCGGCGTCGACGAAGGCGAGCCAGGGCGTCTGTGCCGCAGCGGCCCCGGCGTTGCGGGCGCGCGCCGCGCTGAAGCCTTGCGCGCCCTCGACACGCACCACGCGGACTTGCGGAAAGTGCTGCTGCGCCCAGTCGCCGGCCTGCTCGGGACAGCCGTAGTCGACGACCACGACCTCGGCGTCGGCCTGCGCCGCCATGCGCGGCAGCGAGTCGCGCAGGTGCGCGAGCCGGCCCTTGCAGGTCGTGACGAGGGTGATTGCGCTCATGCCGCCTGCCGTGCGGGCTGGCTGCCCGCGCGCTCCAGCACGGCCCGGCAGACGTCGAGGAACAGCGCCTGCGACTGCGCGAAGCGGATCTGGAAATTGTGGAACGAGACTTCGACGCCGCCGCAGTGGAAGAAGGTGCCGATGCCGTACTGCGGCTGGTCGGAGCCGTCGAGCGCCCAGCATTTGTCGCCCAGCACGCGATGGGGGCGGAACAGTTCGAGCGGCACGCCGCGGGCCTCGGCGGCGAACGTCACTTCTTCGGCGACGTCGCCGCGCGCGGTGGGCAGGAACGACGGCCGCCCCAGCTCGGTCCAGCGCGCGCGGGAGAAGGCCATGAACGAAGGAGCGGCGAAGACGTGGCGGCCGTTCTCGAGATGGTTGGAGCGCTGGATGTTGCCGACGATGGTGCCCGTCGCCGCCTTGTGCAGCAGGTAGGGAATGATCAGGCGGTTGAGCGGGATGGCGTCGATGTCGATCAGGACATAATTGTCGGCGTCGGAATCGCGCAGGAACCAGTCGATCACCGCGCCGTGGTCCGCGCCGGCCTTTACCTGCACGAAGTCGCAGCTGTTGGGACGCATGCGGTTCACGATCTCGGCCTGGGCGGCGACCAGTTCCGCGGGGATGTTCTCCTGGTAGTACGACAGGATGATCGACTTCACGCCACTGGCCTGCCCGTCCGGCTCACTCGCCGGAATCCCAAAGCTCGTTGTTGCCGCCGGGCTGCTTGAGGCCGAAGTGGCGCCAGATCGAGGCCGTGGCGACGCGGCCGCGCGGCGTGCGCTGCAGGTAGCCCTGCTGGATCAGGTAGGGCTCGAGCACGTCCTCGATGGTGTCGCGCGCTTCGCCGATGGCCGCGGCCAGATTGTCGACGCCGACCGGGCCGCCACCGAACTTCTCCAGCATGGCGCCCAGCAGCTTGCGGTCCATGGTGTCGAGGCCCAGGTTGTCGACGTCGAGCATCGACAGCGCGGCGTCGGCGACCGCCTGCGTGATGTCGCCGGTGGCCTTCACCTCGGCGAAGTCGCGCACGCGGCGCAGCAGGCGGTTGGCGATGCGCGGCGTGCCGCGCGAGCGGCGCGCGATCTCGCCGGCGCCGTCGGCGGCGATCTCGCAATTGAGCAGTTGCGCCGAGCGGCGGACGATCAGCGCGAGCTCGTCGGGCGTGTAGAACTCGAGCCGCGCGACGATGCCGAAGCGGTCGCGCAGCGGGTTGGTCAGCATGCCGGCGCGCGTGGTGGCGCCGACCAGCGTGAACGGCGGCAGGTCGAGCTTGACGGAGCGCGCGGCCGGGCCTTCGCCGATCATGATGTCGATCTGGAAGTCTTCCAGCGCGGGGTAGAGGATTTCCTCGACCACTGGCGAGAGGCGGTGGATCTCGTCGATGAACAGCACGTCGTGCGGTTCGAGGTTGGTCAGGATGGCGGCGAGATCGCCGGCGCGTTCGAGCACCGGCCCCGAGGTCTGGCGCAGGTTCACGCCCATTTCGTGGGCGACGATGTGCGCCAGCGTGGTCTTGCCCAGGCCCGGCGGGCCGAACAGCAGCACGTGGTCGAGCGCTTCCTTGCGCCGCCGCGCCGCCTCGATGAAGATTTCGAGCTGGCCGCGGATCTTCTGCTGGCCGACGTATTCGGCGAGCTTCTTCGGCCGCAGGGCGCGTTCGATGGCGTCTTCCTGCGGGGATTCGCGGGTGCCCTCGATGATGCGCTCGGCGAAATTGTCCGTTTGTACGCTCATGGAGGCGGCAGTTTATCCGAGGGCGGTGCGCGCCGGATGTAAAGAGTTTTTTCAACCGTGGCGACGACGGCGCCGTCGCGGTCCACGACGTCGACCGGCCAGATCGGCTCGTACTTGGCGCCGTCTGCCGTGGCGGCAAGGACATCGGCAAGCATGGCATCGGTCAGTTCGAAGCGCGCGTAGACGTGCGTGCGCCCCGGCGTCTTGAATTCGATGCGGGCGGCACGGTCCCAGACGCGATAGCCGCGCGGCAGGTTGTGCAGCAGCATGATGGCGTAGAACGGGTCGGTCATCGAGAACAGGGAGCCGCCGAACTGCGTGCCGAAATAGTTGCGGTTGAGCCAGCCGCGGCGCAGCCGCACGGTGATGTGCCGATAGTCGGGGGCGATCTCGAGCACATGGATGCCGGCACCGACGAACGGCGGCCACAGGTTGATGCCGGCGCGCATGACGCCGGGCGGGAAGCGCAGCTTCGCCAGCAGGCCCACGGCTAGCTTTTCGAAAGCGACTTGAGCGCCTGGCGGATGCCGTCCGACACCGCGACGCCGGCGGGCAGCGCCTTCATGGCGCCCATCGCCTCGCGCTCGTTGTAGCCGAGC
Organism: Ignavibacteria bacterium; assembly: GCA_050259835.1. Taxonomy (GTDB): domain Bacteria; phylum Pseudomonadota; class Gammaproteobacteria; order Burkholderiales; family Rhodocyclaceae; genus Nitricoxidireducens. The sequence goes on from JBLNBJ010000082.1 coordinate 57,333, forward strand.
GCGAGCAGGGCATTGAGGATGTCGCTGCCGGCGTCCGGCGCAGCGCTGGTGGCCATGGCCGACACCAGCGTCGATTTCGGCAGCTTGTCCTTGAGCTCGAGCAGCAGGCGCTCGGCGGTCTTCTTGCCGATGCCGGGGATCTTGACCAGGCGGCCCGCTTCCTGGGCCGCCACGGCCTGGGCGAGCTCGCCCACCGACAGGCCGGAGAGGACGGCGAGGGCGGTGCGCGCGCCGACCCCGCTGATCTTCAGCAGTTGCCGGAAGGCCGCGCGCTCGCCTTCCGATAGGAAGCCGTAGAGTTGCTGCGCGTCTTCGCGCACCAGCAGATGGGTGTGCAGCGAGACTTTCTCGCCGGCCGCCGGCAGGTTGTAGAACGTGCTCATCGGCACGTCGATCTCGTAGCCGACGCCATGCACGTCGACGGTGATCTGCGGCGGGTTCTTTTCCAGCAGGATGCCGGTGAGTCTTCCGATCATGAAGGGGCTCCGGTGGCGAGCAGTTCCTCGACGCGGCGCGCGAGGTTACTGATGACGGCGGATTGTGGGAAGGCCGCGTACTTGGCGGCGAAGGCGGCGGCGTTTTCGCGCAGGGAGGCGTCGAAGACGACGCGGTGCAGCTTCTGCGGCAGGTCGGCCGGCGGCTTTTCGGGATCGCAGAACAGCCCGCCGCCCATCTCCTCGACGCGCTTGGCCATCAGGTATTGCTCGAGGTGGTAGGGCAGCAACAGCACGGGCTTGCCGGCGAGCAGAAAGCGCGTGGTCGTCGACAGGCTGGCGTAGGTGACGGCGGCATCGGCTTCTGCGGCGCACGTCTCGAGATCGAGCGGCGCCGGGCTGAAGGCGAGATGGGGTGCCGCGTATCGCGCCAGCAGCGCGGCGGGCGCGCCGGGGAAGAACGCCACGGTCGGCTGGCCGAGGTCGCGCAGGGCGGCCAGCACCGCCTCATGGTGGCGGCATTCCATGCGCAGGTAGGCGAACAGCCGCTTGCCCGGCGCATCCGGCCACGCGGGCGCGGCGCCGATGCCGGCGTCCGGCAGGTTGCCCCAGTAGCGGGCCGGCCCGCGCGCGGCGTAGTGATCGAGTTCAGGGAAGCCGAGCAGCGTGTCTTCGGCAACGTCGAACAGTTCTGCGACGGCGGTGAGCGGCGCTTTGCCGAAACGCGCCAGCACCGCGTTGATCGAGGCGAGCGCGGCGGCATCGAGCGTGAGCAGGTGATCCTCCGGCACGGGATTCCAGCTGCGCATGGCCGGCAGCGGGTGGCGCCGCGGCGGCACGCAGAAGCCGCTCGAGAACAGCACGACGGGCAGGTCGAGCGTGCGCGCGGCCAGCAGCGCGCTCGGCGCATGGTCGGCCATGACGAGCTGGGCGCCGCTCAAACGGAAGAGCTCGCGCCAGGCGACGACCAGGCCCAGCAGCGCGTCCGCGCCCGCGTAGCCGAAGCGCAGCAGGATGTCCGTATAGCTGAGCGGCGGACCCTCGCGCGGCGTCTCGACGTGGTGCGGCGCCTGCAGCCAGGCGAAGCCCTCCTGCGGCAGCAGCCGGGCCGAGGCGCCGACGTCGGCGACCATCCACGACACCGCGTGGCCGCGGTCGCGCAGCGCGCGCGCCATCGGCAGGAAGGCGCCGATGTGGCCGAGGTTGGCGCCGAACTCCCAGGCGTAGGCGATGTTTGCCATCAGACCAGGCGGCCGCCGCGCATGCGCAATCCTGCGGTGGACAGCGCGCCCAGCTGGCCGCCGTGAGCATGGCAGATGGCGCAGGCGAGCGCGTCGGCGGCGTCGGGCGAAGGCTCGCCCGGCAGTTGCAGCAGGCGCTTCACCATCGCCTGCACCTGCTCCTTGGCCGCCTTGCCGTGGCCGACGACGGCCTGCTTGACCTGCAGGGCGGTGTATTCGGCGACCGGCAGGCTGGCGCTGACGAGCGCCGCGATGGCGGCGCCGCGCGCCTGCCCGAGCAGCAGGGTCGACTGGGGATTGACGTTGACGAACACCTTCTCGATCGCCGCCTGCTGCGGCGCATGCGCGGCAACCACCTCGGCGATGCCATCGAGGATGGTGCGCACGCGTTCCGGCAGCGAGGCGGAATCGTCGGTCCTGACACAGCCGCTGCTCACGTAGGCGAGCTTGTTGCCGCGGCGGTCGATGATCCCGAACCCGGTGATGCGCAGGCCGGGATCGATGCCGAGGATGCGCGTCGCGGCCTCGGCCATGCGCGTCACTCCGCCATTACGGCGGTGGTGTAGACCTCCTGCACGTCGTCCAGGCCTTCGAGGGCGTCGAGCAGCTTCTGCATCTTGGCGGCGTCTTCGCCGGCGAACTCGGTCTCGTTCTGCGGCTTCATCGTCACTTCGGCGAACTCGGGCGTGAAGCCGGCCTTCTCGAGCGCGTCCTTGACGGCAAGGAAGTCGCCGGGACTGGAGATCACTTCGATGCTGCCGTCGTCGTTGGTCGACACATCCTCGGCGCCAGCCTCGATGGCGGCGTCCATCAGTTTCGCCTCGTCCGTGCCCGGCGCGAAGATCATCTGGCCGCAGTGCTTGAACATGAAGGCGACGCAGCCGTCAGTGCCCATGTTGCCGCCGTACTTGTTGAAGGCATGGCGGACGTCGGCGACGGTGCGCACCTTGTTGTCGGTCAGGCAGTCGACGATGATCGCGGCGCCGCTGATGCCGTAGCCTTCGTAGCGCGTCTCCTCGTAGCTGACGCCCTCGAGCTCGCCGGTGCCCTTCTTGATCGCGTTCTCGATCTTGTCCTTCGGCATGTTGACCGCCTTGCCCTTGTCGATGGCAAGCCGCAGGCGCGGGTTGAAGTTGGCGTCGCCCCCGCCCATCTTGGCGGCGACGGTGATTTCCTTGGCGATCTTGGAGAAGGCGGCGCCGCGCTTTTCGTCCTGACGCCCCTTGCGGTGCTGGATGTTGGCCCATTTGGAATGGCCGGCCATGATGATTTCCCCTGCGGCTGCGTGAAATGGCGCATTTTAGCATCCGGGGTCCTATCGACTTCCGGGGCCGGGCGGGCCGCCCCGGATAAGCGTTTTGCCTATAATGGCCGGTCGTCACAAGGGTCATCCATGAAGAAGCTGGTCGCCTGCAGCCTGGCTTTCGCGCTCGCGCCGCACGCATTCGCGGAAGCGGGGGCGGGCGCCGCCGTCAGCGAACACGACTACTTCGAGGAATTGCCGGTCGTCCTGTCGGTGTCGCGGCTGGCGCAGCCGCTCGACGAGACTCCCGGGGCCGTCACGGTGATCGACCGCGACACCATCCGGCGGCTCGGCGCCCGCGACATCTATGACGTCCTGCGCATCGTGCCCGGCTTCCTGGTGTCCGGCTGGAGCGGCGCCAGCCCGATTGCCGCCTATCACAACGTGGTGGACCAGGTCGGCTCGAAGCTGCAAGTGTTCATCGACGGCCGCTCGGTCTACTCGACCTTCTTCCTCGGCGGCACGCAGCGCGGCCTGCAAAGCGTGATCCTGGAAGACGTCGAGCGCATCGAGGTGCTGCGCGGCTCCAACTCCGCCGCCTACGGCGCCAACGCCTTCCTCGGCGTCGTGAACATCGTCACGCGCCATACGGCGGATACGCGCGGCGCCCTGGTGTCCGTCACCGGCGGCCAGCGCGGCGTGAACGACAACACGGTGCGCTACGGCTGGGGCAGCGACGACGCTTCGTTCCGCATCAGCACGGCGCATCGGGCCGACAGCGGGCGGGATGCGCTCTACGACGAGAGCCGCGTCGGCATGCTGAACCTTCGTGCCGACTTGAGGCCCTCCCTGCGCGACGAAGTGATGCTCGAAGCCGGCGTGCAATACGTTTCCTGGGGCGACGGCGACCCGACCTCCTTCGGCAATCCGCAGCGCACGCCGATGATGCGCGAGCAACACCTGCTCGGCGAGTGGCGCCGCGTGCTGAGTCCGGGCGAGGACGTGCGCGTCTCGTTCTCGCACGACGACGAATACTTCCGCGATCGCACGGCGTACGGCAACCCGGCGCCGATCTTCAACGGCGTGTTTCTCGACTGGGGCGGCCGCGCGCTGCGCACGCAGGCCGAACTGCAGCATTCGTTCACCCCGGCGGCGGGGATGCGGGCCGTCTGGGGCACCACGCTGCGTGACGAGCGCGTCTGGTCGCCGCCGCTCTACTACGGCCAGGGTTGGATTACCGCCCAGCAATGGCGCCTGTTCGGCAATCTCGAGTGGCGGCCGCAGCGCGACTGGGTGGTGAACGCCGGCGGCATGTTCGAGAAGACCAGCACGGTGGGCAGTGCGTTCTCGCCGCGCCTGATGGTCAATTATCACGTCGTGCCCGGGCAGACCGTGCGCGCCGGCGTCACCAAGTCGCAGCGCGTGCCGACGCTGTTCGAGGAAAAGGCCGACGTCCGCTACTTCAACGCCCTCGGCATGATGCTGCAGCAGACCTGGCACATGACGGGCGCGGTGAAGCCCGAGAACCTGATGGTGCGCGAAGTCGGCTACCTCGGCGAGTTCCGTCCGCTCGGCCTGACGGTCGATGTGCGCGGCTTCAACGAGGTCATCACCGATCAGGTCAGGACGCAGGGCTGGCAGAAGGTCAACGACCCGGAAACCCTGCTGATCCGCGGCTATGAGTTCCAGGCGCGCTGGCAGCCGACGCCCACGACGCGCATCTGGTGGAGCCACACGGCGACGCGCAGCATTTGGCCGAACCCCTCGGACACGGTGTCCTATTCCTCGCCGGACCACGCCGATTCAATCGCAATCTTCCAGGCGCTGCCGCATGACTGGGATGCGACGATCGTCTATGCCGACGTGGCCAAGATGGTGTGGAACGCGCGCACCGAGGTCGTACCCGCCCACCATCGCATCGACGTGCGCCTGGCGAAGCGTTTCCTGGTGGGAACGACGCGTGCCGAGGCGGCGGTGACCGTGCAGGCCGCCAATGGCAGCCAGCCGGAGTTCGTGCCCACCCAGACGTTTAGTCGCCGGGCGTTCGCGACGCTGCGCCTCGAATACTGATGCGTCTTTCCCGCTTCGCCCTGGCTGCCGCTTTCCTCTGGTCCATGACTTCGGCATGGATCGCTCCGGCGCAGGCGGGGCAACCCGTCGTCTGGCTGGCGACGGCCGACCCCGGCGGGCCCTATGCGGAAGTGGTGGATGCGGTTCGCGCCGAGTTGCAGGGCGTGGCAGCTGAAGTGGTGGCGAAGCCCTGGCCGGAACTGATGCGCAGCGAGGGGCCGGCGCCGCGCATCGTGGTCGCGATCGGCGTCTCGGCGTTGCGGGGCTTTTCCGAGTCGGGGCCGCGCGTGCCGCTGCTCGCGACGCTCGTGCCGCGAGCCGCGTATGCCGGCGCCGCGGCCGCGCTGGCGGGGCGGCCCCATTCGGCGGTCTGGCTCGACCAGCCGGCGGGACGCCAGCTCGACCTGCTGCGGCTGGCGCTGCCGGGACGCACGCGCGTCGGCGTGGTGTTCGGGAGCGAGTCGCGCGCCTACGAGAACGAGATCCAACGGGCGGCGGCCGAGCGTGGCCTGATCCTCGTTGGGGCGCGCAGCGAGGCCCCCGACCAGCTGCCCAGCGCCCTGCGCAAGGCCCTGGAGGACGCGGACGTGCTGCTCGCCCTGCCCGATCCGCAGGTCTACAACGGCGCCACCATCCAGAACGTGCTGACCTCCACCTACCGCCAGCGGGTGCCGATGGCCGGCTTCTCGCCGGCATACGTGAAGGCCGGCGCGCTGCTGGCGCTCTATTCGACCCCCGCCCAGGTAGGCAACCAGGTCGGCGACATCGTGCGCGGCTTCCTGTCCGGGCGGCCTTTGCCGGCGCCGCAAGGTCCGCGCGACTTCGTCGTCGGCGCGAACGCGGACGTCGGCCGTTCGCTCGGCATCCCGATCGATCCGAACGCCGCCGAGAAATGGGCGGAGCAACTGCGTGGAAAGGAACGTGCGCCATGAAGCGCCCCGGCATCCGCGTCCGTCTTCTGATCGCCGCCATCCTGCCGGCCGTCTCGGTGGCAATCGCCCTTGCGGCCATCCTGCTCGACCGGCAGTACCGCAGCCTCGACGAGGCATTGCAGGCGCGCGCCCTCGCTTATGCGCGGCAACTCGGCAGCGCCGCGGAGTTCGGCGTCTTCGCCGGCAATCGCGAGGCGCTGCAAGCCCTGGCGCAGGCGACACAGGGCGGCGACCAGGACATCCTGGCCGTTTCCATCCTAGACCTGCACGGCGAACGCCTCGCCGCCACCGGGGCTACCTCGCTGGCAAGCGCGCCCGCGGTGGGAACGGAGGAGCAGGTGTTCGAGAGCGGCGGCGCCACGGTGGTCGTGGCACCCATCCGCGGCTCGCAGCTGCTTGCCGTCGACGATTTCTATTCCGGCGCGGCGCCGCGGCCGGCGCCGACCGACGGCTACGTCGTGGTGGAGATGTCGCGCCGCCGCCTGAACGCCGAGCGCAACCGCCAGCTGCTGCTCGGCAGCGTCATCGCCGTGGTCGGCGCCCTGCTGGCCGCCTGGCTGGCGCTCGGGATCGCGAGCGGCGTCATCCGTACCATCCTCAACATCCGCGACACGGTGGACCGCATCGGCAAGGGCGACCTCGCGGCACGCGTGACGCCCGACCCCTCGGCCGTGCTGCGCGGGCTGGAGACGGGCATCAACGGCATGGCCGAGCGCATCGCCTCGGCGCAGGAATTCCTGATCCAGCAGATCGACCGGGCCACGGCCGAACTGCGCCAGCGCAAGGAGGACGCCGAGCGTTCCAATGCCGCCAAGACGCGCTTCGTCGCCGCCGCCAGCCACGACCTGCGCCAGCCGCTGCATGCGCTCGGCCTGTTCGTCTCGCGCCTGGCGCAGCTGCGCCACGGACCCGAGGTGCAGCCGCTGGTCGAGCACATCGACGCCTCGGTGCAGGCGCTGCAGGACCTGCTCGACACGCTGCTCGACATGTCGCGCCTCGACGCCGGCCTGGTCAGCGCGAAGCCGGACGACTTCCCGATCGCCGACCTGTTCGCGCGGCTGGCGCTCGAATTCAGCGGGCCGGCCGAGGAGAAGGGGCTGGTGCTGCGCATCCACGCCAGCCCGATCTGGCTGCATACCGACCCCGGCCTCTTGATGCGGGTGCTAAGCAATTTCCTGGCGAACGCGCTGCGCTATACGCCGAAGGGCGGCGTGCTGATCGGGTGCCGCCGTATCGGCGACAAGGCGCGCGTCCAGGTCTGGGATACCGGCATCGGCATCGCGCCCGAGCACTTGCAGGACGTTTTCTGCGAATACATCCAGCTCGCCAACCCGGAGCGCAACAAGGCCAAGGGCCTCGGCCTCGGTTTGGCGATCTGCGACCGCATTTCGAAACTGCTCGGGCTGCCGATCGGCGTGCGCTCCACACCCGGGCGCGGTTCGGCGTTCTGGGTCGACGTGCCGCTGGGGCAGCCGCGCGCGCTCGACCATGCACCGGCGCGCACCGAACCGCTGCCGCAAGTCGCCATCGAAGGTTCCGTCGTGGTGCTGGAAGAGGCGCCGCACGAAGCCGGCAGCATGACCGGGCTGCTCACCGGCTGGGGTTGCCGGGTCATCGGCGCGGCGACCGCCACGGAGGCGCTGGCCGACTGCGAGGAAACGGGCATGAAACCCGAAATGGTTATCGCCGAGTACCGTCTGCCGGGCGGCGAGGACGGCATCGGCGCGGCGCTGGCGATACGCGCCGCCTGCGGCCCGATGCCCGTCCTCATCATCGGCACCGACGTCGACGAGTCGCTGATCGCCGGCGCGGTGCGCCGCAATTTCACGCTGCTGACGAAGCCGGTGCGCCCGGGCAAGCTGCGGGCCATCGTCCAGCAGACGATGGCGCAGGGCCGGGCGACGGCCGACAGCGAGGCCTAGAGGCCGAGCCGGCCGACGATCTCGGTCGTCAGCCCCGCCTGGTTCAGCGTGTAGAAGTGCAATCCGGGCGCCCCGCGCGCCAGCAGCCGTTCGCACAGTTGCGTCACGACATCGAGGCCGAAGGCGCGGATCGATTCGGCGTCGTCGCCGTAGCTTTCGAATTTGCGGCGCATCCAGCGCGGGATGTCGGCGCCGCAGGTATCGGCGAAGCGCGCCAGCTTCGAGAACGAGGCAATCGGCATGATGCCGGGCACGATGGGTACGGTCACGCCCAGGGCACGCGCCTCGGCGACGAAGTTCTCGTAGGCGTCGGCGTTGAAGAAGAACTGGGTGATGGCGCCGTCGGCGCCGGCGTCCACCTTGCGCCTGAAGCTCTTCAGGTCCTCGGCGGGGCTGCGGGCCTGCGGGTGCCACTCGGGATACGCCGCCACTTCGATGTGGAACCAGTCGCCGGTTTCCTGCCGGATGAACTCGACGAGCTCGTTGGCGTAGCGGAACTCGCCGGCATCCGCCATGCCCGAGGGCAGGTCGCCGCGCAGGGCGACGAGACGGTCGATGCCGGCAGCCCGGTAGCGGCCGAGGATGGCGCGGATGCGTTCCCGGGTCGAGCCGATGCAGGAGATGTGCGGCGCGGCATTGAGGCCGGCGGCGCGGATCTCGGCGACCGTCTCGAAGGTGCGGTCCTGCGTCGAACCGCCGGCGCCGAAAGTGACGGAGAAGAAGGCCGGCTCGAGGGCCGCCAGCTTCTGCCAGGTCGCGCGCAGCTTCTCGGAGCCCTCGGTCGTCTGCGGCGGGAAAAACTCCACGGAGAGTTCAGGTTTGCTCATGTCGTGTCCAGATGAAGAATTCGCGGTTGCCGTCGGTGCCCGTGATCGGGCTGTCGAACCAGTCGCGGACTTCGAGGTGTTCGGTCGCACAGGCCGCGCGCAGCTTCGTCTCGACTTCGCCGTACAGCGACGCATCGCGCACGATGCCGCCCTTGCCGACGTTCTCCGGGCCGACCTCGAACTGCGGCTTCACCAGCAGCAGCATGTCGCCGTTGGCGGCGAGCAGCGGCGGCAGTTGCGGCAGCACCAGCGTCAGCGAGATGAAGCTCACGTCGGCGACGATGAGGCCGAAGCCGTTTTCCGGCTCCCGGCCGCCGAGGTCGTCGCGCGTCAGGCCGCGGCAATTCACCTCTTCGATGCAGGCGATGCGCGCGTCGCCGCGCAGGCGCGGATGCAGCTGGGTGCGGCCGACGTCGACGCCCACCACGCGCGCGGCGCCGGCCTGGATCAGGCAATCGGTGAAGCCGCCGGTGCTTTGGCCGACGTCGAGGCAGACGCGGTTGCGCACGTCGAGCCCGGTGTGCGCGAGCGCGCCGGCCAGCTTGAGGCCACCGCGCGAGACGTAGCGGTCCTCGTCGTCTGCCGTGACCTGCAGGACGGCGTCGGCCTGCAACTCATGCGACGGCTTGGCGATGGGCCCCTCCGGGCCGCTCACGCGGCCGGCGGCGATCATGCGCTGCGCGGCGGTGCGCGAGGGCGCGAGGCCGCTCGCCACCAGCAGCGCGTCCGCGCGCACCAGCCCATGGCGGTCGCGCGGCTCTTCCGGCGGACGGGTGCGCGGGATGCCCTCGTAGTGCATCTCGCTTTTTCGCGTGCGAGCGTGGAAGGAGCGCATTGCCATCGCTTAGCGGGTCCCCCGGCCGCAGCGCCCGACAATAGCCGAGCGAAGCGAGCCAAATAGAAGCCTCCCCGCGAGGGGAGGATGGGAGGGGCGGGACCACTTGCCAGCCCTTGGCGCAACGACGGCGACGGATTTCATGACGCGCGGTGGTTCATCGAAGCTGAAGGCGTCAGTACCGATAGTGCTCGGTCTTGTACGGACCGTTCACCGGCACGCCGATGTAGCTGGCCTGGGCGTCGGTCAGCGTCGTCAGTTGCGCATTGAGCTTCTTGAGCTGCAGGCGCGCCACCTTCTCGTCGAGATGCTTGGGCAGCGTGTAGACGCCCACCGGATAGTCGCCGTTCTTGGTGAACAGCTCGATCTGCGCGATGGTCTGGTTGGCGAACGACGACGACATCACGTAGCTCGGGTGGCCGGTGGCGCAGCCGAGGTTCACCAGGCGGCCCTTGGCCAGCAGGATGATGCGGTTGCCCGAGGGCATGATGACGTGGTCGACCTGCGGCTTGATCTCTTCCCACTGGTACTTCTCGATCGAGGCGACGTTGATCTCGGAGTCGAAGTGGCCGATGTTGCAGACGATGGCCTGGTCCTTCATCTTGACCATGTGGTCGTGGTCGATGACGTGGAAGTTGCCGGTGGCGGTGACGAAGATGTCGGCCTTGTCGCAGGCGTAGTCCATGGTGACCACGCGATAGCCTTCCATCGCGGCCTGCAGCGCGCAGATCGGGTCGATTTCGGTGACCCAGACTTGCGCCGACAGCGCGCGCAGCGCCTGGGCCGAACCCTTGCCCACGTCGCCGTAGCCGCAGACCACGGCGATCTTGCCGGCCACCATCACGTCGGTGGCGCGCTTGATGCCGTCGACCAGCGACTCGCGGCAGCCGTAGAGGTTGTCGAACTTCGACTTGGTGACCGAGTCGTTGACGTTGATCGCCGGGATCTTCAGTTCGCCGCGCTCATGCATCTGGTAGAGGCGGTGCACGCCGGTGGTGGTCTCCTCGGTCACGCCCTTGATCTGCGCCAGGCGCGTCGAGTACCACTTCGGATCCTGCTTGAGCTTGGCCTTGATGGAGGCGTAGAGCACGGTGGCTTCTTCGCTGTCCGGGTTGCTGAGGACCGAAATATCCTTCTCGGCCTTGGAACCCAGGTGCAGCAGCAGCGTGGCGTCGCCGCCGTCGTCGAGGATCATGTTCGAGTAGCCGTTGTCGGGCCATTCGAAGATGCGGTGGGTGTAGTCCCAGTAGTCGACCAGCGATTCGCCCTTGACGGCGAAGACCGCGATGCCGTCCTTGGCGATGGCGGCGGCGGCATGGTCCTGCGTCGAGAAGATGTTGCACGAGGCCCAGCGCACTTGAGCGCCGAGGGCGGTCAGCGTCTCGATCAGCACGGCGGTCTGGATCGTCATGTGCAGCGAGCCGGTGATGCGCGCGCCCTTGAGGGGCTGGCTCTTGGCGTATTCCTCGCGGATCGCCATGAGGCCGGGCATCTCGGTCTCGGCAATGCGGATTTCCTTGCGGCCCCAGTCGGCGAGTCCGAGGTCGGCGACGACGTAGTCCTTGAGTTCAGTCACAGCGTTCATGTTGGCTCCTTGAACTGTGTGACCGGGAGGGAGGGGCGGCGGCGCCATGGGGATGGGGCCTGTGCTCACCCGCTTCCCGTGCCCGGCACGGGTTGGTCAGGTGAGCGCCGTTCTCTATAAGACCGAGCCTGGGAGGGAACCTCTCGCAGCGCTCCTCGGAATGGGCCGGATTATACGGATTCGCCGTCCAGGCGTCATCCGCCCTCGGCCGCGCCGGGAATCTCGGTGTCGCGCTCGCGCGCATAGGCGCAGTAGTGCTGGACGACGCGCTCGAGTTCGTCGAAATCCTCGGCGGCCTCGACCTCCTCGAGCAGGCGATCGCGCATGCGCAGCATGCGGCATTCGAGCATCGCGTCCGGTTCGGGCCCGTCGCCGTCCTTGCCGTTCAGGCATTCGGTCTGGATGGCAAGAATCTCGGCCAGGGTCGCGCGCTCTCGCAGTGCCTTGGCTTCCTCGGGCGTCAATTCGCACAGATCGATGCACTGCTGCATGGAAAGCATGTTGGTCTCCTCCTCGATCGGAACTGCCGAAAGAAACTAGCGGCAAAGGAAGCGAGGGTGGATGAATTTTTTTGTGGGTCCTCCAACCCCGACCCTAATGGGGAGACGCAAGGCGCGGAAAAAAGCGCTTGCGGTGAAAGCATTAAGCGGCAATCATGCGGCGTTTTCTGAAACGGGAATCTTCATGTCGGAACCAAGCTCACGCCTGGAACGCGCGATCGCCGTCGGCACCGGCGTGCCGTTGCTGCTGATCGCCATGTCGCTGCTTGCCTGGGGCGTTCAACTGATCGTCGCCGGACTGCGCACGGAGGCCGGCTGGCCGCCCGGGCTGCACACATTGCTGCTGCCGGTCGCCCTGACGGCCGCGGCGCTCGGCTTCGGCGCCTGGCGCCTGCTGCTCACGGGCATGCCGTCCAGGCTCGGCCCCTTTTCGCTCGGGCGCCTGATCCTCGCCGGCTTCGGCGCGGCGGCCCTGCTCGGCGTCGTGATCTAGAAAAGAAAACGGCCGGCGCAAGGCCGGCCGTTCATTGCCTGGCGGGACCCGATCAGAGGCCGGCGTCGTTGCGCAGCGCAGCGGCCTTGTCGGTCGCTTCCCACGTGAATTCCGGCTCGTCGCGGCCGAAGTGGCCGTAGGCGGCGGTCTTCTCGTAGATCGGGCGCAGCAGATCCAGCATCTGCACGATGCCTTTCGGACGCAGGTCGAAGTGCTTCTTCACCAGTTGGGCGATGGTGTCGTCGGGCACCTTGCCGGTGCCGAAGGTCGTGACCCAGACGCTGGTCGGTTCGGCGACGCCGATGGCGTAGGAGATCTGGACCTGGCAGCGCGAAGCGAGGCCCGCGGCGACGATGTTCTTGGCCACGTAGCGGCCGGCATAGGCGGCCGAACGGTCCACCTTGGAGGGATCCTTGCCCGAGAAGGCACCGCCGCCGTGCGGGCAGGCGCCGCCGTAGGTGTCGACGATGATCTTGCGGCCGGTCAGGCCGCAGTCGCCCTGCGGGCCGCCGACGACGAAGCGGCCGGTGGGATTGACCAGATACTTGATCTCGCCCTTGATCAGTTCCTTCGGCAGCACGGGCTTGACGATCTCCTCGACCACCGCTTCGCGCAGGCTGTCGAGCGGGATGTCGGGCGAGTGCTGGGTGGAGAGCACGACGGTGTCGATCGAGTGCGGCTTGCCGTCCTTGTAGCGGATGGTGACCTGCGACTTGGCGTCGGGGCGCAGCCACGGCAGGCGGCCGTCCTTGCGCAGCATCGCCTGGCGCTCGACGAGGCGGTGCGACAGGTAGATCGGCAGCGGCATGAGCACGGGCGTCTCATCGCAGGCGTAGCCGAACATCAGGCCCTGGTCGCCGGCACCCTGGTCGAGGTTGTTGTCGTAGGCCTTGTTCACGCCCTGGGCGATGTCGGGGCTCTGCTTGTCGTAGGCGACCAGCACCGCGCAACCCTTGTAGTCGATACCGTATTCGGTGTTGTCGTAGCCGATGCGCTTGATGGTGTTGCGCGCGACGCCGATGTAATCGACGTTGGCGTTGGTGGTGATCTCGCCGGCCAGCACGACGAGGCCGGTGTTGCACAGCGTCTCGGCCGCGACGCGCGAGGTCTTGTCCTGCGCCAGGATGGCGTCGAGGATGGCGTCGGAGATCTGGTCGGCGACTTTGTCGGGATGGCCTTCGGAAACCGATTCCGAGGTGAAGAAATATTCTTGCGTCATTGACTGCTCCTTCTGGATTCCCCGTACTTGATCCGGCGTAACCGGCTCGGGGGTGGAGCAGGCGACGCTTTAGCAGGTTTTGTCGGCGCCTCCCGGCACCTTCCCGCCCTGCAAGTTGTCCTGATTAACTCGGCGGAGGCGGTAATATTAGCGCTTTATCGCAACGTCGGGCAATCCGATAAGCCATCCGTTTCATGGGGATTCTCTTCCGCTTCCTTGCGCTCCTGCCCCTGCACGTCTTGCACAATATCGGAGCGCTGCTGGGATGGACAGCCTGGCTCCTTTCCCCGACATATCGCCGCCACCTGCGCGAGAACATCCGGCTGGCCGGCATGGATTCCGCGGCGCGAGCGTCCGTCGCCGAGGCCGGCAAGGCCATCCTCGAACTGCCGAAAATCTGGCTGCGACCGCACGAGGAGGTTGCCGCGCGGGTCGTCAAAGTTGCCGGGTGGGAGCTGGTCCAATCGGCGTGGGAAAGCGGCCGCGGCATCCTGTTCCTGACGCCGCACCTGGGCTGCTTCGAGATCACCGCGCAGTACTACGCGCGCTTCCGCCCGATGACCGTGCTCTACCGCCGGCCCAAGCAGGCCTGGCTCGCGCCGCTGATCGAAGCGGGGCGGGGCGCCAACCTGCGGCTGGCCCCGGCCGACCTCTCGGGCGTGCGCCGGCTCATCAAGGCGCTGAAGGGCGGCGAGGCGGTCGGCATGCTGCCCGACCAGGCGCCCGGCGCCGGCGAAGGCCTCTGGGCGCCCTTCTTCGGTCGTCCCGCCTACACCATGACGCTGGCCGCGCGTCTGGCGGAGACCGGTGCCGTCGTGCTGCTGGCCTACGCCGAGCGTCTGCCCTACGGCGCCGGCTACCACCTCAAGCTGTTCCCGCTGTCGCGGCCGCTCGAAGGCGATCTCGCCGCGCGCGTGGCGCAGATCAACACGGAACTCGAAGCCCTCGTCCGCCATTGCCCCGAGCAGTACCTGTGGGGCTACAACCGCTACAAGACGCCGTCCGGCGCGCCCGATCCCGTATGAAAAGCCCCCCACGCCCACTGCGTTCGCTGCCCCACACCGGGGGGCGCCCGATGTCTCGGGGCGGCCGAGCGACACCATGACACGAATCGCGCTTGCCCTGATGTGGCTCTGCCACTGGCTGCCCTTGCGCCTGCTTGCGCCGCTCGGTCGTGCGCTCGGCTGCCTGCTCTATTTCTTCGGCCGCAGCCGGCGGCACGTCACGCTCACCAACCTGCGCCTGTGTTTTCCCGAGATGCCCGAGGCCGAGCGGCGCGCGCTCGCCTGCCGGCACTTCGAGGCCTTCGGTCGCAGCTTCCTCGAGCGCGGCCTGCTGTGGTGGGCCAGCGCCGCCCGCATCCGCCGCATCGTGCGCGTCGAGGGACTCGAGCACCTCGAGGCGGTGCGCGACCGGCCGGTGATCCTGCTGGTACCGCACTTCGTCGGGCTCGACATGGGCTGGACGCGGCTGACGCTCGAACTGGGCATGGTCAGCATCTACGCCAACCAGAAGAACCTGCTGTTCAACGCCGCGCTCTACGAGGGCCGCATGCGCTTCGGGGATTCGCTGCTGCTGTCGCGCCAGGAAGGCACGCGCAAGGCGATCAAGGCCATGAAGGAAGGCAAGCCGTTCTACTACCTGCCCGACATGGATTACGGCCAGCGCGACACCATCTTCGTGCCCTTCTTCGGCGTCCCGGCGGCGACCATCACCGGCCTCTCGCGCCTGGCGCGCCTGGCCGACGCGGTGGTGCTGCCGGTCGTCACGCGCATGGAGGCCGGGCGCTACGTGGTCACGATCGGCGCGCCGTGGGCCGATTTCCCAGGGGCCAGCATCGAGGGCGACACGCGCCGCATGAACGCTTTCGTGGAGGGCGAGGTCTTGCGGATGCCGGCGCAGTACTTCTGGCTGCACAAGCGCTTCAAGACCCGCCCGCCGGGTGAAAAAGGGGTTTATTGAACCGCCTATTCGCCTGCTGCGCCGCGGGCGCTCGGGTATGATCGGCGGATGTTCCTGAACCCTTCCACCGACGTCGTCCGCGAGATCCTGCGCACGGTGAAGACCATCGCCGTGGTGGGCTTCTCGCCCAAGCCCGATCGCCCGAGCTACCACGTGGCGCGGGCGCTGCAGGACTTCGGCTACCGCATCATTCCGGTGCGGCCGCAATTGGCCGAAGGCCTGGGCCAGAAGGCCTATGCGCGGCTTTCCGACCTGCCCGAGGTGCCCGACCTGGTGGACGTGTTCCGCGCGCCCGATGCCGTCGACGAGATCGTCGATGAATGCATCGCCATGGGCGTCAAGAGGCTGTGGCTGCAGGAGACGGTGGTCAACGAAGCCGCCGCGCAGCGTGCCCAGGCAGCGGGCATGGTGGTCGTGATGGACCGCTGCATCTTCAAGGACTATCGCGCGCTACTCGGATAGGAATGGCCGGCATGAAAGTCCGCTTCACCAAGATGCACGGGCTGGGCAACGACTTCGTCGTGCTCGACGCGGTCAACCAGGCCTTCGTTCCCAACGCGGCCCAGGTGCGCTTCCTCGCCGACCGCCATTTCGGCGTGGGCTGCGACCAGCTGCTGGTGGTCGAGCGCGCGCAGCGCGCGGACGCCGACTTCCGCTACCGCATCTTCAATGCCGACGGCGGCGAGGTCGAACAATGCGGCAACGGCGCCCGCTGCTTCGTGCGCTTCGTCCATGAGCACGGCCTGACGCCCAAGCGCGAAATCCGTGTGGAGACGCAGGCGGGACTGATCGCGCCGCGCCTGGAGGCGGATGGCGCAGTGACGGTGGACATGGGCGTGCCGCGCTTCCTGCCGGCCGAAATTCCCTTCGTCGGCGAGTCTGATGCGCCGGTGCAGAAGCTGCAGGTCGGCGCGCACGAGATCGAGATCGGCGTCGTCTCCATGGGCAACCCGCATGCGGTGCAGGTCGTCGCCGACGCAGACACGGCGCCGGTGGCCGAACAGGGCCCGCTGATCGAATCGCATGCGCGCTTCCCGCAGCGCGTGAACGCCGGCTTCATGCAGGTCACCGGCCGTCATGCCATCCGGCTGCGCGTGTTCGAGCGCGGCGCGGGCGAGACGCTCGCCTGCGGCACGGGCGCCTGCGCGGCCGTCGTCTCGGGCATCCGCCGCGGCCTGCTCGACAGCCCGGTCGAAGTGACCACGCGCGGCGGCCAGCTTTCCATCGCCTGGGGCGGTCCCGGCGCGCCGGTGCTCATGACCGGTCCCGCCACCACCGTCTTCGAGGGCGAAATCGAAATCCCGGAGGGTCTCCAATAATGAAAGCCGCCATGGAAGCCAATGAGGTTGCCCGCTACCTGCAGGACCATCCCGAATTCTTCAACCAGTATGCCGAGCTGCTGACCCAGCTCGTCATCCCGAGCCCGCACGGCGACAAGGCGATCTCCATCACCGAGCGCCAGATGGGCGCGCTGCGCGACAAGGTCAAGCAGCTCGAGTCCAAGCTCGCGGAACTGATCCGCTTCGGCGAGGAGAACGACGCCATCGCCGCCAAGGTGCACCGCATGGGCGTCTCCCTGCTTGCCGCCCCGGACAACGCCGGCGTGCTGCATGCGCTCTACGCCCACCTCGGCGAATCCTTCGCCGTGCCGCACGTCGCCGTGCGCCTGTGGGGCGCGGCCGGCACCGGCGACCTGATCGAATTCGACCCCGTGAGTCCGGAAGCGCGCGAGTTCGCGGAGAACCTCGTGCATCCCTACGTCGGCCCCGGCGGCGGTCCCGATGTCATGGACTGGTTCGGCGAAGGCGGGGCCCACGTGCGCTCGCTGGCGCTGCTGTCGCTGCGCCAGGGCGTCATGACCTTCGGCCTGATGGTGTTCGGCAGCGAGGAGCCGGAGCGCTTCTACCCGGGCATGGGCACGCTCTACCTCGAGCAGATCGCCGAGATGGCCTCGGCCGCGCTCGTGCGCACGCGTGAGCCGGCGCTGACCTGACGTCCTCGCGATGGCGCGCGAATCGGTCGAGCGCTTCCTCGCCGAACTGGCCCACCAGCGCCGCGCCAGTCCGCATACCGTCACCGCCTACCGCCACGATCTCGAGACCCTGCTCGGGCTCGCGGGCGACGCCGACGCGCGCGCGCTCCAGCCTTTCCAGTTGCGGCGCCACGCCATGCAACTCCATGCGCGCGGGCTCGGACCGCGTTCGCTGGCGCGCGTGCTTTCCGCCTGGCGCGCCTGGTACCGCTGGCTTGCCAGGCGTGGCGAGATTCCCCGCAACCCCTGCGACGGGCTGCGCGCCCCGAAGCAACCCAAGCGGCTGCCGAAGGCGCTCTCGGTCGGGCAGACGATGGCGCTGCTCGAAGCGCCGGCCGACGGCGCGCTCGACCTGCGCGACCTGGCGATGTTCGAGCTCTTCTACTCGTCTGGACTGCGGCTCGCCGAACTGGCGAGCCTCGATCTCGACGGCGGCATCGATCTCGACGCCCGCGAAGTGACGGTCACCGGCAAGCGCGCCAAGACGCGCATCGTTCCGGTCGGCGAGAAGTGCGCGCAATCGATCCGTGTCTGGCTGGAGCAGCGGCCGGCGCTGGCGAAGGCCGACGAGCCGGCCCTGTTCGTCAGTCAGCGCGGCGGCCGCCTCACGCCGCGCGCCATCGAGCGCCGCCTCGACCTCTGGGCCAAGCGCCACGGCGCCGACGTGCATGTCCATCCGCACATGCTGCGTCATTCGTTCGCCTCGCACGTGCTGCAGTCGTCGGGCGACCTGCGGGCGGTGCAGGAGATGCTTGGCCACGCCAACATCGGCACGACGCAGATCTACACCCATCTCGACTTCCAGCATCTCGCCAAGGTGTACGACGCTGCGCACCCGCGGGCGAAAAAGAAGTGACGTCGTTCCGCAAGGAGCGGCGGCGCTTGGCATTTCGGGGTTGCGGGTATAAGGTTCAAGAAAAACGCAGGGGGCGGCGCATGAAGCTTCCGAAGCTCGAAGCCGGCGATTTCTGGGGCGGCCTCGCCGCCATGCTGGTGGCGTTGCCGTCGGCCATCGCCTTCGGCGTCACCATCTATTCTCCGCTGGGTGCGTCGCAGGCCGCGCAGGGCGCGCTGGCCGGTATCCTGGGCGCCACCGCGCTCGGACTCATCGCCCCGGCGCTGGGCGGCGCCCGCCGACTCATCACGGCGCCGTGCGCGCCGGCGGCCGCGGTGCTCTCCGCCTTCGTCATCGAGTTCATGCACGGCGGCGGCGACCTCGCCTCGGCGCTGCTGCTGCTCTCGATGCTCGGACTGGCCGCCGGCCTGCTGCAGATCGCGTTCGGCACCGTCCGGCTCGGCAAGCTGATCGAGTACATGCCCTATCCGGTGGTGAGCGGCTACCTGTCCGGCGTCGGGCTCTACATCGTGGCGGGGCAGGTGCCCAAGCTGCTCGGCGTGCCGAAGGAGATGCACTTCTGGGAATCGCTGACGGCCTTCGCGGCGTGGAACTGGCAAGGCATCATCGTCGGTGCCGTCACCATGATCGTCATGCTCGGCGCGCCGCGCGTCACCCGCCTGGTGCCGGCGGCGATCCTGGGGCTGCTGGCCGGCGTCGGCTGCTATTTCGCGCTGGCGGCATTCGACCCGTCGCTCCGGAGCATCGAGGGCAACGCCCTGGTCGTCGGCGCTTTCGGCGGCGGCGACGTGAGCTTCGGCGACGCGCTCGCGGCGCGCTGGCACGCGATGAGCGCGCTCGGCATGGAGCAGCTGCGCCAGCTTGCCGTGCCCGCGCTGACGCTGGCGGTGCTGCTCTCGATCGACACGCTCAAGACCTGCGTGGTGCTGGACGCGCTGACGCGCACGCGCCACAACTCCAACCGCGAGCTGATCGGTCAGGGGCTGGGCAACGTCACCTCCGCCGTGATCGGCGGCATACCGGGCGCGGGCACCATGGGCGCGACGCTGGTGAACATCTCGAGCGGCGGGCAGAGCCGCTTGTCCGGGGTGCTCGAGGGCGCGCTGGCGCTGGTTGCTTTCGCCGCCCTCGGTTCGCTGATCTCGTGGGTGCCGGTGGCGGCGCTGGCGGCGATCCTCATCGTCATCGGTTTGCGCATGATCGACCGCCACAGCGTCCACTTCCTGCGGCAGCGTTCGACGGTGCTCGATTTCGCCGTCATCGCGGCCGTCATCATCACCGCATTGACGGTCAGCCTGATCGCGGCGTCTGGCGTCGGCGTCGTGCTGGCGATCATGCTGTTCGTGCGCGAGCAGATCGGCGGCTCGGTGGTGCGGCGCAAGCTCGCAGGCAACGAAACCTTCTCCAAGCGCGTGCGGACCCACGAGGAGATGGAAATCCTGCTCGAACGCGGCGATCACGCCGTCGTCGTCGAGCTCCAGGGCAGCCTGTTCTTCGGCACCGCGAACCAGCTCTACTCGGCGCTCGAGCCCGAACTCAAGCTGCGCGACTACGTGATCCTCGACATGCGCCGCGTGCAGACGGTCGACGTCACGGCGGCGCACATGCTCGACCAGGTCAAGGACATGCTGGCCGAGCGCCACGGCTTCCTCATCCTGAGCCAGCTGCCGACCAGCCTGCCGAGCGGAAAGGACATGGAGCAGTACTTCGGCCAGGTGGGACTGGTGCGGCCCGAGAGTTCCGTGCGCGTGTTCGCCGAACTCGACGACGCGCTCGAATGGGTCGAGGACCGCGTCATCGAGGCGGCGGCGCTCGAGAAGAGCGAGGAAAAGCCGCTCGACCTGCATGAGATCGAGCTCTTCAAGCAGCGCAAGGCGCAGACCCTCACCGCGCTCGAGCAGCGCATGGAACAGCGCTCCTACCGGGCCGGCGAGCGCATCTTCGCGCGCGGCGATGCGGGCGACGAACTGTTCCTGATCCGGCGCGGCGCCGTGCGCATCGTGCTGCCGATCAACGAACGCCAGGGCCACCACCTGGGCACCTTCGGCCGCGGCGCCTTCTTCGGCGAAATGGCCTTCCTCGACGGCGAGGCGCGCTCGGCCGACGCCGTCGCGTTTACCGACACCGATCTCTACGTGCTTTCGCGCCGCACCTTCGACGCGCTCGCGGACGAGCACAAGAAGCTGGCGCTGGGCCTCATGGAAGGCCTGGCCAGCGTGCTGGCCAGCCGCCTGCGCTACACCAACGCGGAATTGCGCGCGCTCGAAGCCTGATTCAGCGCGGCGGGTGCGGCCGCGGCCGGCGGCGCGCGGCGGCCTTCGTAGAGCACCTTCTTGCTCTGCTGCTCGGCCAGCGAGATGCCGAGTCCGACCGAATTGACCCAGGCGCGTGCCTGCGAGTAGGTGTCGAAGCGCCGCACGCGCGCGCTCGAGGTCCGCCCGCGCTCGTGGTCGCTCTCGCGCACGGACAGCCAGATGAAGTCCATGAACAGGACCTGCACGACGAACTTGCCGGTCATTATTTCAAGATGGATCCTGAACATCGTATGCCTCCGCCTTGGCCCATCGGCCTCGAGGTGCAATTTAGCGAAGGGCCGATCGGCCTGTAAATACGGGGAAGCGGCTATTTCGCGCTACCGCCTCGAAGGTAAGCGGCGCGACGCAGGCGCGGCAGCGCGCATCCCGGCAACCCCCTAGCGGCATGCGGATCCGCGGGCATCCGCGCATAGCGCCATCCGGGTAGCGGGCGCTACCGGCAGTCGGGTAGCCGGCTTGATCTTGGCGCCCGCTGCGGGCAACATGCCGGCTCTTCGAAAGAGCCGCCATGACGCAACTGATACTTCAACCCGGCAAGGAGCGCTCGCTGCTGCGCCGCCATCCCTGGATCTTCGCCGGTGCGGTGGCGCGCCTCGAGGGGCGCGCGCGGCCCGGCGACACCGTGGACGTCGTCGCGGGGAGCGGCAAGTTCGAGGGTCAGGTGCTGGCGCGGGCGGCCTGGAGCCCGGCTTCGCAGATCCGCGCGCGCGTATGGTCCTTCGACCCTGCCGAAACCGTGGACGACGCCTTCTTCAAGCGCCGCGTGGCGGCCGCGGTGGCGCGGCGCAAGGCGCTGCCCGAGCTTGCCGGCCAGCAGGGGCTGCGTCTGATCCACGCCGAATCGGACGGCCTGCCCGGCGTCATTGCCGACCGTTACGGCGACACGGTCGTCGTGCAGCTCACCGGCGCCGGCGCCGACAAGTGGCGCAAGGCGATCGTCGGGGCGCTGCAGAAGGCCACCGGCTGCGCGCGCGTCTATGAGCGGTCCGACTCCGAGGTGCGCGCGCGAGAAGGTCTCGAGCCGACCAGCGGCTGGCTCGCCGGCGAGGCGCCGGCGGAGGAAATCGTCATCGACGAGCACGGCGTGCGCATGAAGGTGGACATCGTCGGCGGCCACAAGACCGGCTTCTATCTCGATCAGCGCGACAACCGCGGCCTGCTGCGCGAGCTGTGCGCCGGCAAGCGGGTGCTCAACTGCTTTTGCTACACGGGCGGATTCTCGCTGCAGGCGCTGGCCGGGGGCGCATCCGAGGTCGTTTCGGTCGACAGCTCGGGCCCGGCGCTCGAGACCGCGCGCGCCAATCTCGCCCTGAATCCGCAGCTCGAGGCAGCGCGCGCCCGCTGGAGCGAGGCCAACGTCTTCGAGGAACTGCGCCGCCTGCACGAGGCCGGCGAGCGCTTCGACGTCGTGGTGCTCGATCCGCCCAAGTTCGCGCCCTCGGCGAGCCACGTCGAGCGCGCCTCGCGCGCCTACAAGGACATCAACCTCAACGGCTTCCGGCTGTTGTCGCCCGGCGGCTTGATGATGACGTATTCGTGCTCGGGCGGCGTCGATCTCGACACCTTCCAGCGCATCGTTGCCGGGGCCGCCCTGGATGCCGGCTGCGAGGCGCGCATCGTGAAGCGGCTGCAGGGAGCGGCCGACCATCCGGTGGCGCTCGCCTTCCCGGAAGGCGAATACCTGAAGGGGCTGCTGGTCCAGGCGTAGCCACCCAACCGGGCTAATGCAACGATGTTGCATCGGCAATCCGGTTGTGTTCAAATCGCCACCCCATGGCCACCGCTCCGTCCCTCGCCGAGATCCAGACCGCCATCCGCGCCGCCGGCGCACGCGTCACGCCGGCGCGCGTGCGGGTGCTGGCGGCGTTGCGCGACGCGCCCGGTCCCCAGTCGCATGCCGAGATCGAAGATGCGCTGGCGCGCGAACCCCATCCGGGCGTCGACCGCGTGACGCTCTATCGCGTGCTCGATTGGCTGTGCTCGGCGGGACTTGCCCACAAGGCGGCGGACGCCCGCGGCGTGTTCCGCTTCTCGGCCGCGCAGCCGAATGTCGAGCATGCCGGCCACGTGCATTTCCGCTGCACCGGATGCGGCGGCGTGTTCTGCCTCAAGTCGCCGCCGCCGCCGGTGCCTCAACTGCCGCGCGGCTTCCGGCTCGCCGGCATGGCCGTGGATATCCGCGGCGAATGCCCGCGCTGCGTCAGGGCCCACGCATGAACGCTTTCGTCCAGGTCGTCGCTGCCAGCGTGCTGGCCGGCTTCGCCAGCATGGGTATCGCCTTCTTCGGCACGGCGCGGCTGAGCTCCGTGTGGTTGAAGCGCCTGGTCGCCTTCGCGGCGGGACTCATGCTCGCGCTCGCCTTGCTCGACCTGCTGCCCACGGCCATCGACAGTGGCCTTGACGCGCATACGCTGTTCGCCATCCTGCTGGTCAGCCTGGTCGTGCTGTTCGCCATCGATTTCAACCTTCACGCCGGCTGCCACCACAGCGACGAGGGCGTCTGCGCGCACGACCTCGCCCGTCCCATCCCGATGGTGCTCGTCGGCGGCGCGCTGCATGTGTTCACCGACGGCCTGATGCTGGGCGCGGCCTTTCTGGTCGACCCCGCGCTGGCCTGGGGCATGACGGCCGCCGTTCTCGCGCACGAGGTGCCGCGCGAGGCGGGCGATTTCGCCGTGCTGCTGACGGCGCAATGGGGGCGCGCGCGGGCGTTCGCATGGAACGCGCTGTCGCGCCTGGCCTGCGTCGCCGGCGCCGTGATCGGCTACCTGGCGCTGTCGGGCGCCACCGGCTGGGTGCCGTTCATCCTCGTCGTCGCCGCGGCGAATTTCATCTACATCGCGCTGACCGGCATCCTGCCCTGGCTGCGGCATGAGCGCGGCGCCTTCGCCTGGCAGGGCGGGTTCATGGCCGCCGGCATCGTACTCGTGCCCCTTTGGGCGAAATTCGCCCACTGACGGGATTCGGCCTACACTCGTTGCCATGCGAAGCCTGCGCCGCCATCCGCTGATCGCGCTGCTCTGCGTGCTGTGCCTGCTGGGCGCGCAGCAGGCGGCCGACGCGCATTTCATCGGCCACCTCGGCACGGCGGCTGAGGCCAGCGCATTCCACAAGGGCGGCGCCGATGACGCATCCGCGCTGGATTCCGTCTGTGCGACCTGCGCTGCATTTGCCGCGCTCTCGTCGTCACCGCCTTCCTACGCGGCGCCCTTCGTCGCCGCGCGCGTCGGATCGCCGCGACCCGCGTCGCCGCTTTCCTTCCTTACGCCGGCACCCGCCGCGCCTCCCTACGCTTCACGCGCACCGCCCGCCGTTCCCTGACAGCACCCGGTAGCCGACTGCCCCGCGGTCGGTCCTGCTATTGCTCGATGGAGAACGACCATGCAGCTTCGCCAACTTTCCTTGTTGCTGGCCTTGTCGGCCATGCCGCTGGCGGCGGCGGCCGACGATGCCGACATCCGCGCCCTGCGCGAAGAGCTTGCCCGCCTGCGCGCGAACTACGAAAAGCGCATCGACGCGCTCGAGCAACGCCTGGCCGAGGCCGAGGCGAAAGCGACCGCGACCCGCGCTGACAATCTCGGCGGCGCACCGGCCGCGGTGCCCACGACGGCAGCGCCGGCCGGCGGCGCCAATGCCTTCAATCCGAATGTCTCCCTGATCCTGTCGGGGCTCTACAGCAATCTCTCCCGGGATCCAGCCGGCTATCGCATCACGGGCTACAAGCTGCCGAATGCGGTGCTCGACCAGAACAAGCCGCAGCGGGGCTTCAGCTTGACCGAAAGCGAACTGGGCATCTCTGCCAACATCGATCCGCTGTTCTACGGTGCGCTGGCCTTCGCTGTTCACCCCGACGACACGGTGTCGACGGAGGAAGCCTTCATCCAGACCACTTCCTTGCCGCAGGGCTTCACGCTCAAGGCGGGACGCTGGTTCTCGGGCATCGGCTACCTCAACGAGCAGCATGCCCATACCTGGGACTTCGTCGACGCGCCGCTCGCCTACGTCGCCTTCCTCGGCGGTCAGTTCAACAATGACGGCCTCCAGCTGCGCTGGCTGGCGCCGACCGACACTTTCATCGAACTCGGCGCCGAGCTGGGCCGCGGCGCTGCCTATCCGGGCACGGGGCGCGACAAGAACGGCTCGGGCGCGAGCGCCGTCTTCGCGCACCTCGGCGGCGACCTGGGAACGAGCCACAGTTGGCGCGCAGGACTCTCCTACCTGACCACCGCCCCGCGCGGCCGGCAGTGGGACGATGTGGACGCGCTCGGTGCGGCGGTGACCAACGGCTTCAGCGGCAGCAGCCGGTTGTGGATCGTCGACGGCGTCTGGAAATGGGCGCCGGACGGCAATCCCGCGCGCCGCAACTTCAAGCTGCAGGGCGAATACCTGCGGCGCAAGGAGGACGGCACGCTCGCCTACAACCAGGCGACGCCGGGCCGCTATGTCGCGAGCCAGTCGGGCTGGTACGTGCAAGGCGCCTACCAGTTCGACCCCGCCTGGCGCGTGGGTCTGCGCACCGAGCGGCTGAGTGCCGGCGGCGTCGACTACGGCGTGAACAACGCGGTCCTGCTGCGGCCCGATTTCGCGCCCAGGCGCAACGCCCTGATGCTCGACTGGAATCCGAGCGAGTTCAGCCGCGTGCGCTTCCAACTGGCGCAGGACCGCTCGCGCGAGGGCGTCGTGGACAACCAGTTCTTCGTGCAGTACCAGATGAGCCTGGGCGCGCACGGCGCGCACCGGTTCTAGGAGGCCGCCATGAAAGCAATCCTTTCCCTGCTGTGCGCGACCCTGGCCGCCTGCGCGCTCCCCGCCGCCGCCGCGCTCAACGTGCTGGCCTGCGAACCGGAGTGGGGCGCCCTGGCGCAGGAGCTCGGCGGCGACAAGCTGAACGTGTACAACGCGACCAGCGCCTTCCAGGATCCGCACCGTATCCAGGCCAAGCCCAGCCTGCTGGCGCGCGCCCGCAACGCGGACCTCGCCGTTTGCACTGGCGCGCAGCTCGAGATCGGCTGGCTGCCGATCCTGCAGCAGCAGGCCGGCAACCCGCGCATCCAGGTCGGCCAGCCCGGCTACTTCGAAGCGGCGCAGTACGTGCGCATGCTCGAGGTCCCGGCCAGCGTCGACCGCTCGCTCGGCGACGTCCATCCGGGCGGCAACCCGCACATCCAGACCGATCCGCGCAACGTTGCGCTGGTGGCCGCGGCGCTGGCGCAGCGGCTGGCGGAGATGGACCCGGCCAACGCGCCGCTCTACCAGGCGAACTACAAGTCCTTCGCGGCGCGCTGGAACGAGGCCGTGCGCAAGTGGGAGAAGGAGGCGGCGCCGCTCAAGGGCATGCCGGTCATCGTGCACCACAAGGCCTTCGGCTATCTCGAGAACTGGCTGGGGCTGCGAGAGCTGGGCACGCTGGAGCCGAAGCCGGGCGTCGAGCCGACGGCCGCGCATCTATCGGAACTCCTGGCGCAACAGCAGCGTCAGCCGGCCAAGGCGGTCCTGCGCTCGGTGTACAACGATCCGCGCGGAGCGGAGTGGCTCTCGGCGCAGGCGAAGATTCCGGTCGTGGTGCTGCCGTTCACCGTCGGCGGCTCGGACCGGGCCAAGGACCTGTTCGGCCTCTATGAGGACACGGTGCAGCGACTGCTCGCGGCTGCGCGCCAGGAGGCGCGATGAACTACGACGCCTTCAATGCCGCCATCCTGCTCCCGGCTTTTCTCGCCGGCCTGCTGGTGCTCGCGACGCATGTGCCACTCGGCATGCAGGTGCTGTCGCGCGGCATCGTCTTCATCGATCTCGCCATCGCGCAGATCGCGACCCTCGGCGTCATCGCCGCGGACCGCTTCGGCTTCGAGCCGGATGGCTGGGTCGCGCAGGTGTCCGCCGTCGGGGCGGCACTGCTCGGCGCCGCGCTGCTGACATGGACCGAGCGACGCTGGCCCGAGGTGCAGGAAGCGTTGATCGGCGTGCTGTTCGCGCTCGCCGCGAGCGGCGGCATGATCCTGGTCGCCAACAACCCGCATGGCGGCGAGCACCTGCAAGACCTGCTGGCCGGCCAGATCCTGTGGGTCGGCTACGCGTCGCTTGTGCCGGTGGCGGCGCTGAGCGCGGTGATCCTGGCGTTGTGGTTCCGTTTCGGTGAACGTCTCGGCCGCTTCGGCTTCTATGGCCTGTTCGCGTTTGCGGTGACGGCGTCGGTGCAGCTGGTCGGCGTCTTCCTCGTCTTCGCCAGCCTGATCATCCCGGCACTGGCGACGCGCGGCTACGCGCGCGGGCGACTGGCGGCGGCCTACGGCGTCGGCGCGGCCGCCTACGCGATCGGGCTCGGCGTCTCGACGCTGTTCGACCTGCCTGCAGGCCCGGTCATCGTGTGGACGCTGGCGGTCGGCGGCATGGGCGTCCACCGTCTCCGGGCGCCCGCGGCGGCGGCGCAGGGCGCGCGCTGACGCGGTTTCACATGCGGTAAGCTTGGCCCGATCCACGAACCGAAGGAAGCATCATGGAGCAATACCACGGCACCACCATTCTTTCCGTCCGTCGCGGCAACGTGGTCGCGCTGGGCGGCGACGGCCAGGTGACGCTCGGCAACATCGTCATCAAGGCGACGGCGCGCAAGGTGCGCCGGCTCTACAACGACGAGATCCTGGCCGGCTTCGCCGGCGGCACCGCGGACGCCTTCACGCTGTTCGAGCGCTTCGAGGCCAAGCTCGAGAAGCACCAGGGCAATCTGCTGCGCGCGGCCGTGGAACTGGCGAAGGATTGGCGCACCGACCGCATGCTGCGCCGGCTCGAGGCCATGCTGGCGGTCGCCGATCGCGAGCATTCGCTGGTGATCACCGGCAACGGCGACGTGCTGGAGCCGGAGCACGGCATCGTGGCGATCGGCAGCGGCGGCGCCTATGCGCAGTCTGCCGCGCGAGCGCTATTGGAGAACACTGAGCTGGGGCCGGCGGAGATCATCGCCAAGTCGCTGGCCATCGCCGGCGATCTGTGCATCTACACCAACCAGAATCACATCATCGAGACGCTGGACTGACCGGCTTGGGGTCGATGCGCCGCCGCCACTTGGCCTGCGGCGACTTCTCCAGCACCAGCGCATGGCCGTCCGGCAGGGCGAGCGCGAGGATTTCGCGGCCGTTGCGCTCGAGCTGGTAGATCGTGGTGGCGCCGACGGCGCGCGAGGAAAGCCGCTTGCATTCGACCAGCAGGACGGCGAGCTCGTCGCGGCCGACCGCCTTCCACTCGATGTCCTTCACGCCAGTTCCATCCGCACGCGTTCCTCGAACTCCGACACGCCGAGCGGACGGCCGAAGAAGTAGCCCTGCACCTGGTCGCAGTTGAGGCGTTCGAGCACCAGCACCTGGTCTTCCATCTCGACGCCTTCGGCCACCACCTTGAGGCCGAGGGTGCGCGCCAGCGCGACCACCGCGGCGGCGATGGCGGCGTCGTCGGCGTTGTTGTGCACGTCGCGCACGAAGGAGCGGTCGATCTTCACCTCGTCGATCGGGAAGCGGCGCAGGTAGGAAAGGCTCGAGTAGCCGGTGCCGAAATCGTCGAGCGACAGCGCGATGCCGAGCTTGCGGATCGAGTACATCGCCGCCAGCGCGCGCTCGGCGTCCTGCATCACCATGCTCTCGGTGAGCTCGAAGACGAAGGCCGTGGCGTCGGCGCCGGATTCGCGCAGCGCATCGGCGACGAGGTCGGGCAGGTTCTCGAGGCGGAACTGGCGCGCCGAGAGGTTGATCGAGAGCTTGAGCGGCGGCAGGCCCATCTCGCGCCACACGACCTGCTGGCGCATCGCCTCCTGCATCACCCAGGCGCCCAGCGGCACCACCAGTCCGGTTTCTTCGGCCAGCGGGATGAACTCGTTCGGATGCACCAGGCCGATCTGCGGATGCTGCCAGCGCACCAGCGCTTCGGCGCCGACGATGCGGCGCGTGGCGAGGTCGATCTTCGGCTGGTAGTGCAGCAGCAGTTCCTTGCGCTCGATGGCGCGGCGCAAGGCGCCTTCCATGTCGATGCGCTCGACCGCCATGCTCGCCATTTCGGGCGAGAAGCGCCGCACGCTGTTGCGGCCGTGCTCCTTGACGCGGTACATGGCGATGTCGGCGTTGCGCAGCAGCGTCTCGCCGTGCTCGCCGTCGCGCGGATAGAGCGAGATGCCGATGCTGGCGCCGACGTAGGTCTCGCGCTGGCCGACGTGGATCGGCGCGGCGAGCGCGTCGGTGATCTTCTGCGCGATGGCGTCGACGTCGTCGGCGACGCTCAGGTCCGCCAGCACGATGACGAACTCGTCGCCGCCCAGGCGCGCCACGGTGTCGGACTCGCGCACGCAGGAGCGCAGGCGGTTGGCGACCTCTTTCAGCAGGTCGTCGCCGGCCGAGTGGCCGAAGGCATCGTTCACGTGCTTGAAGTGGTCGAGATCGAGCAGCATCACGGCGACCGAGCGGTTGGAGCGGCGCGCGAAGGCGATCGACTGCGCGATGCGGTCGTGCAGCAGCGTGCGGTTGGCCAGGCCCGTCAGGTTGTCGTGCGTCGCCTGGTGCTCGATGGCATGCTGGTAGTGGATGCGCTCGGAGACGTCGTTGATGACGCTGACGAAATGCGTGGTCTGCTCGCCCGACGCGTCGGTGATCGGGGCGATGTGCAACTCGTTCCAGAACAGCGAGCCGTCCTTGCGGTAGTTGCGCAGCACGGCGTGGCCGGCGCGCTTTTCGTGCAGCGCCGCGCGGATCTCGTTGAGGCCCGGCTGGGCAAGGTCGTCGCGCACCAGGAAGCGGCCTTCGCGGCCGATCACTTCGCGCGCCGGGTAGCCGGTGATGCGCTCGAACGCCGGGTTTACATAGACGATCGAGTGGTCGTCAGCGCTGCTCTTGCTGATCATGATGCCGTTCGAGGACGAGGCCAGCGCCTGTTCGCGGATGGAGAGCGCCAATTCCATCTCGTGGATGTGCGTGGTGTCTTCCTTGATGGCGATCATGCGCAGCATGCGGCCTTCGGCGTCGCGGATGGGCGAGATGGTCTGGCGTTCCCAGTAGACCGTGCCGTCCTTGCGGCGGTTGCGCAGATCGCCCTGCCAGCGGCGCCCTTCGTTCACCGCCTCCCACAGTTCGCGATAGACCTCGGCGGGCGTCTCGCCCGACTTCCATAGCGAAGGCAGCTGGCCGACCACTTCCTCCGGCGTGTAGCCGGTCAGCGCGGTCAGGCTGGAATTGCAGTATTCGATGCGGCCGCTGGCGTCGGTGATGACGACGCCGAACGGGCTCTGCTCGATCGCGCGCGACAGCAGGTCGAGCTGGGCCTGAGCGGCGGCGCGTTCGCGCTCGATGGTGAGCGAGTCGATGCCGAAGGCGAGGTCGTCGGCCAGCGTCGCCAGCGTGTGGATCTCGTCGTCGGTGGGCCCGCCGCCGTCCTGGCGTGCGACGGTGAGCGTACCCAGCCGCCGTTCCTGGTGGTGCAGCGGCACCGAGAAGGCGTTGGGCACGAAGGTCCAGCTGTGCGTCGCCGGGCTGCTGTGCGGCTCGCCGAGCACGACGTCGACATGGCCGTAGCCGCCGGTGGTCGACAGCACGCGGCACAGGCAGGAAACGAGGGTGTCGGGATCGCGCGCCCGCTGGAGGCAGTCGCTCCATTCCGCGAAGAGATCAAGGGCCTGCCGCAGGCGCAGGACTTGCTCGTCCACGCCCGCCGAAAGGCCGCCCTGCTTGGGTTTCGATGTCTTCGTCATCGGTAGGGATTCTACTTTAGTACGATCATATCAGGCGTCCGGCCGAACTGTGAAATAATGCCCCGCATGGCTTCTTCCACTCCGATGACCCCCGCGGAAATCGTCTCCGAGCTCGACAAGCACATCGTCGGACAGGCCCAGGCGAAACGCGCCGTGGCCATCGCGCTGCGCAATCGCTGGCGGCGTGCCCAGGTGGCCGAGCCCCTGCGCAACGAGATCACGCCCAAGAACATCCTGATGATCGGCCCGACCGGCGTCGGCAAGACCGAGATCGCGCGCCGCCTGGCGCGGCTCGCTAATGCGCCTTTCATCAAGGTCGAGGCCACCAAGTTCACCGAGGTCGGCTACGTCGGCCGCGACGTCGACACCATCGTGCGCGACCTGGCGGAGACGGCAATCAAGGATGCGCGCGAGCAGGCCATGCGCGGCGTGCGCAGTCGCGCAATGGATGCCGCCGAGGATCGCATTCTCGACGTGCTGCTGCCGCCGGCCCGCACCGGCTTCGGCGAGACCGCGACGACCGATGATTCGGGTACGCGCCAGAAGTTCCGCAAGAAGCTGCGCGAAGGCGAGCTCGACGACAAGGAAGTCGAGATCGAAGTCGCAGCCGCTTCGCCGCACATGGAAATCCTGGCGCCGCCCGGCATGGA
The DNA here is from genome assembly GCA_050259835.1 of Ignavibacteria bacterium. Lineage (GTDB taxonomy): Bacteria > Pseudomonadota > Gammaproteobacteria > Burkholderiales > Rhodocyclaceae > Nitricoxidireducens. Next base: position 88,170 of record JBLNBJ010000082.1, read on the forward strand.
AGACCTGACGCAGCAGATCCAGGGCATGTTCCAGAACCTCGGCAGCGCACGCCGCAAGCACCGCAAGATGAAGATCAGCGACGCCATGAAGGCGCTCGCCGACGAGGAAGCGGCGCGCCTGATCAACGACGACGACGTCAAGACGCAGGCGCTGCAGAACGTCGAGCAGAACGGCATCGTCTTCCTCGACGAAATCGACAAGATCGCCTCGCGCTCGGAGACGCAGGGCGCCGACGTCTCTCGCCAGGGCGTTCAGCGCGACCTGCTGCCGCTGGTGGAAGGCACGACCGTGACGACCAAGTACGGCATGATCAAGACCGACCACATCCTGTTCATCGCCAGCGGGGCCTTCCACCTCGCCAAGCCCTCGGACTTGATCCCCGAGCTGCAGGGCCGGTTGCCGATCCGCGTCGAGCTGGATTCGTTGTCTGTTGACGATTTCGAGCGCATCCTCACGCAGACCGACGCTTGCCTCACGCGCCAGTACCAGGCGCTGCTCGGTACCGAGGAGGCGACGCTGAACTTCACGCCCGAGGGCATCCGTCGGCTCGCCGAGATCGCGTTCGAGGTGAACGAAAAGACCGAGAACATCGGCGCGCGGCGGCTCTACACGGTGATGGAGAAGCTGCTCGAGGAAGTCTCGTTCGAGGCGGGCGCGAAGGGGGCGATGGCGGTGACTGTCGACGCTGCGTATGTCGATGCGCGGCTTGCCAGTTTGGCGAAGAACGAGGATCTCTCGCGGTACGTTCTGTAGCGGGGCCTGGGTGCGCTAGGCGAGTTGCGAGACGTCTGGGGCGCTCGGGCCGACGGGGTGCCCTGCTGCGCTCCGTGTCCCCCGGCGGACAAGATCTTAAGTTCGTCCGCCTCCTCCTGGACCTACGCCACGCAGGCCACCCCATCGGCCCGGCGAGCAGCCGTACGAGAGCCGAAGCGTCAAAACAAGCAGGAGCGTCGAGCCGAGGGTGGCGGGTGGTCGTCGACGCGTAGGTAAAGGAGGAGGCCCGGGCCTTTTGATTTTCCGGGCCGGGGGACACGAAGCGGCGACGACCACCCGTCGCCCTCGGCGGGCCGAAGCCACCGTATTGCGTCTTAGGCGGTCGCGAGCCACCGGAGCGTCAACTTGATCCCCACCTACGCCAAGCTGATCCTCACCATGGTGATCTGGGGCGGCACCTGGGTTGCGGGACGCTACGCCGTGCTCGAGGCGCCGCCCGTCGCCGTGGCCGTCTGGCGCTTCCTGTTTGCGAGCGCCTCCTTGCTCGCCCTGGTCGCCTGGCGCCACGGCGGACTGCCGCGGCCGACGCGCGGCGAATGGAAGTTGATCGTCGGCCTCGGCCTCACGGGCATCTTTCTCTACAACCTCTGCTTCCTCTACGGGCTGCAGCGCGTCGCCGCAGGGCACGGCGCCTTGGTCGTGGCGCTCAATCCCGTGATCGTGACGCTCGCCGCCGCCTGGCTCGCGCACGAACGTCTCACGCCGCGCAAGGCCGTAGGCAGCGCTCTCGCGCTGGTCGGCTGCCTGACGGTGATCGGCCACGGTTCGCCGCTGGCGCCTTTCGAAGGCGAGCTCGGTTTCGGCGAAACGCTGATCATGGGCTGCGCGATCCTGTGGGCCGCCTATACGCTGATCGGGCGGCGAGTCACCAAGACGGTGTCGCCGCTGGTCGCCACGGCCTACAGCAGCGCGATTGGCTGGGTCATGCTGGTGGCGGTCGCGCTCGCCGACCGGCCGGCGCAACTCGTTCCCGCCTACTCGCCGCTGGTCTGGCTGTGCATCCTGTTCCTCGCGCTGCTCGGCACGACGCTGGGCTTCACCTGGTTCAACCAGGCGGTGGCGCGCATCGGCGCCGCGCGCGCCTCGATTTTCATCAACCTCGTGCCAGTGGCGGCAGTGCTGCAGGGCGCCTGGCTGCTCGACGAGCGGCTCGGCCTCTCGGTGCTGGTCGGCGGCGCGCTGGTGCTGGTCGGCGTCGCGCTCACGCAACAGGCGCCGCAACGGATTCTCTCGGAGCAAACGCAATGATCCTCAACGAATCGCAACAAATGATCCGCGACACCCTGCGCGACTTCGCGCGCGAGCAATTGGCGCCAAAGGCGGGGGAATGGGACCGCAACGGCACCTTCCCGGCCGAGGCCTTGCGCGAACTCGCCGCCCTCGGCGTCTGGGGCATGGCCGTGCCGGAGGAATGGGGCGGCGCCGGGCTCGACTACCTGACGCTCGCCGTTGCACTCGAGGAGATCGCCGCCGGCGACGGCGCCACCTCGACCATCCTCTCGGTGCAGAACTCGCTCATCTGCGGCATCCTGATGAAGTACGGCACGGACGCGCAGAAGGATCGCTGGCTCAAGGGCGCGGCCGCCGGCGAACTGCTCGGCTGCTTCTGCCTGACCGAGCCGCACGTCGGCTCCGATGCCGCGGCGATTAAGACGCGCGCCGTGAAGGATGGCGACCACTGGGTGCTCAACGGCGTCAAGCAGTTCATCACCTCCGGCAAGAACGGCCAGATCGCCATCGTCTTCGCCGTCACCGATCCGGCGGCGGGCAAGAAGGGCATCTCCTGCTTCCTTGTGCCGACGAACACCAAAGGCTACGTCGTCGCGCGCATCGAGGAGAAGCTCGGCCAGCATGCTTCCGACACGGCGCAGATCGTCTTCGAGGACTGCCGCATTCCCGCCGACCACTTGATCGGCAACATCGGCGACGGCTACAAGATCGCGCTCTCGAACCTCGAAGCCGGCCGCATCGGCATCGCCTCGCAATCCGTCGGCATGGCGCGCGCGGCGCTCGAAGCGGCGACGAAATACGCGCAGGAGCGGGAAGCCTTCGGTGTGCCAATCATCCAGCATCAGGCCGTAAGCTTCCGGCTGGCCGACATGGCGACGAAGATCGAAGCGGCGCGCCAACTCGTCTGGCACGCCGCGACGCTGCGCGACGCCGGTCAGCCCTGCCTCAAGGAAGCCAGCATGGCCAAGCTGTTCGCCTCGGAGATGGCGGAAAAGGTATGCTCGGATGCCATCCAGATCCACGGCGGCTACGGCTACGTGTCGGACTTTCCGGTCGAGCGCATCTACCGCGACGTGCGCGTCTGCCAGATCTACGAGGGCGCGTCCGACATCCAGCGCCTGGTGATCGGGCGGGCGATCGCCGCCGGATAGGGCATCGACCCCGGCTGCACGACAACGAACAACAGAGGAGACAGCAGCATGAGCAAGGAGCCGATCGAATTCTGGTTCGATTTCACCTCGCCCTACTCGTACCTGATGAGCGAGAAGATCGACGAGCTGGCGGCCAAGCATGGACGCAAGGTGAAATGGAAGCCGGTGCTGCTCGGCGCCGTCTTCAAGGTGACCGGCAGCCAGCCGCTTACCAGCGTCCCGCTCAAGGGCGAATACAGCGTGCGCGACTTCCTGCGCTCTGCCCGCTTCCTCGGCGTGCCCTACCGCCAGCCCGATCCGTTCCCCGTCGCGATGCTGGCGCCCTCGCGCGCCTACTACTGGCTGCATGAGCGCGATTGCGCGATGGCGCGCAAGTTCGCGCACGCCGTGTTCCGCGGCTACTTCGCCGACAACCGCAATGTCGCCGATCCCGCCGTGACGGTGGAACTCGCGAAAGCCGCCGGCGCCAACGGCGACGAGCTCGCCGCCGCGCTCGGCACGCAGGAGGTCAAGGATCGCCTCAAGCAGGAATGCGACGCGGCCATCGCGAAGGGCATGTTCGGCGCGCCCTACGTCGTCATCGACGACGAGCCGTTCTGGGGCGCGGACCGGCTGCCGCAGATCGAGAAGTGGCTGGAGACGGGAGGCTTCTGATGACGGTGATAAAGTCCAGCCTGAACACGCGCTCCGACGAGTTCAAGGCCAACGCCGCCGCCATGCGCGCCCTCGTCGACGACCTGCGGGTCAAGACCGAGCAGGTCGCGCGCGGCGGTTCGGAAGAGGCGCGGCAGAAACATCTTTCGCGCGGCAAGCTGCTGGCGCGCGATCGCGTGAACGGCCTGCTCGATCCGGGCACCTCGTTCCTCGAGCTCTCGCCGCTCGCCGCGTACGGCATGTACGGTGGCGACGTGCCCGCAGCATCGGTCGTCACGGGCATCGGCCGGGTGAACGGCGTCGAATGCATGATCGTCGCCAACGACGCGACGGTGAAGGGCGGCACCTACTATCCGTTGACGGTGAAGAAGCACCTGCGCGCGCAGGAGATCGCGCTCGAGAACCGGCTGCCCTGCCTGTATCTCGTCGACTCGGGCGGCGCCTTCCTGCCGATGCAGGACGAGGTCTTCCCCGACCGCGAGCACTTCGGCCGCATCTTCTACAACCAGGCCAACCTGTCGGCGCTCGGCATCCCGCAGATCGCGGTGGTGATGGGCTCCTGCACCGCCGGCGGCGCCTATGTGCCGGCGATGTCCGACGAGTCGATCATCGTCAAGAACCAGGGCACGATCTTCCTCGGTGGTCCGCCGCTGGTGAAGGCCGCCACCGGCGAGGTGGTGAGCGCCGAAGACCTCGGCGGCGGCGACGTGCATACGCGCATCTCGGGCGTCTGCGACCACCTGGCGGAAAACGACCACCATGCGCTGTCCATCGCGCGGCGCATCGTCGGCAACCTCAACTGGCAAAAGCCGGCGGGTGTGGACATCGCCGAGCCCGAGGCGCCGCTCTACGACCCCGAGGAGCTCTACGGCATCATCCCGGCCGATACGCGCAAGCCCTTCGACGTGCGTGAGGTGATCGCCCGCATGGTCGATGGCTCGCGCTTCGACGAATTCAAGGCGCGCTACGGCGCCACGCTGGTGACCGGCTTCGCGCGGCTGCATGGCTATCCGGTGGGCATCGTCGCCAACAACGGCATCCTGTTCTCCGAGTCGGCCCAGAAGGGCGCGCACTTCATCGAGCTGTGCGCGCAGCGCGGCATTCCGCTGGTTTTCTTGCAGAACATCACCGGCTTCATGGTCGGCCGCAAGTACGAGAACGGCGGCATCGCCAAGGACGGCGCCAAGATGGTCACCGCGGTGGCGACGGCCAAGGTGCCTAAGTTCACCGTGCTGATCGGCGGCTCGTTCGGTGCCGGCAACTACGGCATGTGCGGCCGCGCCTATTCGCCGCGCCTCCTGTGGATGTGGCCCAACTCGCGCATCTCGGTGATGGGCGGCGAGCAGGCGGCGAGCGTGCTGTCCACCGTGCGGCGCGACGGCATCGAGGCCAAGGGCGGCGCATGGAGCAAGGACGACGAGGAGGCCTTCAAGGCGCCGATCCGCGAGCAATATGAGACGCAGGGACACCCGTATTTCGCGACGGCGCGGCTGTGGGACGACGGCGTACTCGATCCCGCGCAGACGCGGCGCGCGCTCGGGCTCGGCATTTCGGCTTCACTCAACGCGCCGATCGAGAAGACGACTTTCGGCGTCTTCCGGATGTGAGGGGGAGAACATGTACGGCAACCTGATCACTGAAGTGGATGGCGGCGTCGGCATCGTCACCCTCAACCGCGCCGACCGCCACAACGCCTTCGACGACCAGACCATCGTCGAACTGATCGACGCCATGGGCGCCATGGAGGCGAACCCCGACGTGCGTGTCGTCGTGCTGTCCTCCACCGGCAAGAGCTTCTCGGCCGGCGCCGACCTGCGCTGGATGCAGCGCGCCGCGACGCAGAGCTTCGACGAGAACTTCCGCGACGCCGCCAACCTGGCCGAGATGCTGCGCCGGATCGCCCAGTTGCCCAAGCCGACCATCGCGCGCGTGCAGGGCCCCGCCTACGGCGGCGGCGTCGGCGTCATCGCCGCCTGCGACGTGGCGGTGGCGACCTTCGATGCGCGCTTCGCGCTCACCGAGGTGAAGCTCGGCATCGTGCCCGCCGCGATTTCGCCGCATGTCATCGCCGCCATCGGCCCGCGCCACGCGCGCCGCTACATGCTGACGGCGCAGGCCTTCTCCGCGGCCGAGGCCTACCGCATCGGCCTGGTCCACGAGATGGTGCCGGACGTCGCGGCGCTCGACGATGCCGTCGGGCAGATCATCGATGCCCTGCTGCAGAACGGGCCAACCGCGCTGGCCTCGTGCAAGTCGCTGATCGGCGCCGTCGCCGGCAAGCCGCTCACGCCGGAACTCCTCGACGAGACCGCGCGCCGCATCGCCAGCATTCGCGCCACGGACGAGGCGCGCGAAGGCATGGCGGCCTTCTTCGCCAAGCGCAAGCCGAACTGGGCGCCGGGGGAATAGCCGATGTTCGAAAAAATTCTCATCGCCAATCGAGGCGAGATAGCGTGCAGGGTGATCAAGACCGCTCGCCGCATGGGCGTGCGAACCGTGGCCGTGTATTCGGAAGCCGACGCCGGCGCGCGCCACGTGCGGCTTGCCGACGAGGCCGTCTGCATCGGCCCCGCTGCGGCGCGCGAGTCCTATCTCGTCGCCGACAGGATCATCGCCGCCTGCAAACAGACGGGCGCGCAGGCTGTGCATCCGGGCTACGGCTTCCTGTCGGAGAACGAGGACTTCGCGCAAGCGTGCGCCCGCGAGGGCATCGTCTTCATCGGTCCGCCGGTGGCGGCGATCCACGCCATGGGCAGCAAGTCCGAGGCGAAGAAGCTGATGGAAAAGGCCGGCGTGCCGCTGACGCCCGGCTATCACGGCGACGAGCAGGCGCCCGAGTTCCTGAAGAAGCAGGCCGACGCCATCGGCTATCCGGTGCTGATCAAGGCGGCGGCGGGCGGCGGCGGCAAGGGCATGCGCGCGGTGGAGAAGTCCGACGACTTCCTCGATGCGCTGGCCTCCTGCAGGCGCGAGGCGAAGGCATCGTTCGGCGACGAGCACGTGCTGATCGAGAAGTACCTGCAGCGGCCGCGCCACATCGAGATCCAGGTGTTCGGCGATACGCAGGGCAACTGCGTCTACCTGTTCGAGCGCGACTGCTCGGTGCAGCGCCGCCACCAGAAGGTGCTCGAGGAGGCGCCGGCGCCCGGCATGACGTCCGAGCGGCGCGCCGCGATGGGCAAGGCCGCCGTCGAGGCGGCGAAGGCCGTCGGCTACGTCGGCGCCGGCACGGTCGAGTTCATCGCCGACCCGAGCGGCACCTTCTACTTCATGGAAATGAACACGCGGCTGCAGGTCGAGCACCCGGTGACGGAGATGATCACCGGCCTCGACCTCGTCGAATGGCAGTTGCGCGTGGCAGCCGGCGAGCCGCTGCCGCTGGCGCAGGAGCAACTCTCGATCCGCGGCCATGCGCTCGAAGCGCGCATCTACGCCGAAGACCCCGACCGCGGCTTCCTGCCCTCGACCGGCACGCTGCTGCACCTCGCGCCGCCCGAGCAGACGCTGCATGTGCGCGTCGACACGGGCGTCGAGCAGGGCGACGAGATCTCGCCGCACTACGACCCGATGATCAGCAAGCTGATCGTCTGGGACGAGACGCGCGAGCGCGCGCTGTCGCGGATGCTGCAGGCGCTGGCGCAGTACCGCGTCGTCGGCGTCTCGAACAACATCGGCTTCCTTTCGCGGCTGGTGGCCTGCCCGGCCTTCGCGCATGCGGATCTCGACACCGGGCTGATCGAGCGCGAGAAGGACTTCCTATTCGCCGATGGCGCCGCCGCGCAGCCGCCGCGCGAAGCCTGGCTTGCCGCCGCACTGGCTGAGCTGCTGCGCGAGCGTGCGCAGGGCGACATGCGGGCGCTGGGTGATGCCGACCCGCATTCGCCCTGGCACCTGCGTGACGGATGGCGCGTGAACAGCGCGGCGCGGCGCACGCTGGTGTTCCGTGCCGGCGAAATCGAGAAGCCGGTCGGCGTGGCCTACGCCGGCGCGGATTTCGAACTCGAACTCGACGACCAGGCCACCCGCGTCTCAGGTCAGATGCTGCCCGGCAGCCAGCTGCGCGCCGACCTCGGCGGACGACGCATCAACGCCACGGTGGTGGTGGCGGGCGAGAAGCGCCACGTCTTCCTGCACGGCCGCGGCTTCGCGTTCGCCGCCGTCGATCCCCTGTTCCATGCGGGCGAGGGCGGCGGCGCGGAAGGCGGCCTGACGGCGCCGATGCCGGGCAAGGTCATCGCCTTGATTGCCAAGGCTGGCGACAAGGTGGAGAAGGGCGCGCCGCTGATGATCCTCGAGGCGATGAAGATGGAGCACACGATCACGGCGCCGTCGGCGGGCGTGGTGAAGGCCTTCCGTTTCGGCGTCGGCGACCAGGTGGCGGATGGGGCAGAATTGCTGGAGTTCGAAGCTGGGGATGCCTAGAGTGAATCGCGCTCTGCAATCGTCGGTGTGCCGTAGCGCTTGGAGTGCGGCCGGTCGTGCCGCTCGGATTGCGACACGCCGTGGCGCTCGGGCCGACGGGGTGCCCTGCTGCGCTCCGTGTCCCCCGGCCGACAAGAGCGATAAATCGTCGGCCTCCTCCTTCACCTCCGCGCAGCAGGCCACCCCATCGGCCCGGCGAGCAACCGTACGAGAGACGAAACGCCAAACCACCTCGCGCGTCG